>NZ_JBNHIN010000175.1:0-469 GCF_050054615.1 Streptomyces sp. YGL11-2 | reverse complement strand
CGGCCTGCACGACGGCGGTCTGCCGCTGGTACTCGGCCTGGTTGCGCGCCGCTTCCTGCTGGGCCTCGACGGACGCCTGGGTGGCCTGGGCCTGGGCGACCTGGGCCTGCTGTTGGATGGCGGCCTTGTGCGGCGCGGACATCGCCTCGATGTAGCCGGTGTTGCCGTCGTCGATCGACTGGATCTGGAGCGAGTCGACGATCAGGCCGATCTTGGCCATCTCGGTCTTGGAGGTCTCCAGGACCTCGGTGGCCAGCTTCTGCCGCTCGGTGACGATCTCCTCCACCGTCATCGAGCCGATGATGGACCGCAGATGACCGGCGAAGATCCGGCCGGTGAGCACCGCCATCTGGTCCTGGTCGGACAGGAACCGCTGCCCGGCGTTGACGATGCTCTCGGTGTCGTTGCCGACCTTGAACGCGATCACGGCACGGACCGTGAGCGCGATGCCCTGCCGGGTCACGCACTT
>NZ_JBNHIN010000174.1:0-475 GCF_050054615.1 Streptomyces sp. YGL11-2 | reverse complement strand
ATGCGTCTGGTGCTTCGCGGGTGCGTGTCCGGGTTCGTGGGGCGGGTGGTGCGTTGTCGGTCGCGGTGGCGGATTCCAGTGGTGTGCCGGTGGCGTCGGTGGAGTCGTTGGTGGTGCGTCCGCTCTCGGCCGGGCAGTTGCAGGCCGCTGACCGAGACACCCTCTTCACGGTCGACTGGACCGGTATCCACCCCACGGGCGATCCCGTGGAATCCCTCGCTGTGCTCGGCAAGAACGCCGAAGGCATCCTCGACGGGCTCCCGCTCCAGTCCCACACGGATCTCGACGACCTCGCCGAGGCCGGTCCCCACGGCACCGTCCTGGTCGCGGCCCCTGCCGGCACTGCTGACCCCACCGGCATGGTGGAGTCCGTTCATGCGGCCACGGTGTGGGCGTTGGGGGTGATGCAGTCGTGGTTGGCCGAGGATCGGTTTGCTGCGTCGCGTCTGGTGTTCGTGACGCGTGGTGCGGTGTC
>NZ_JBNHIN010000173.1:0-503 GCF_050054615.1 Streptomyces sp. YGL11-2 | reverse complement strand
GCGTACGACGGAGCAGACCCGCACCACCGGACAGGGCTTCACGGGCTGGGTGCGCTGACCGCGCCAGTGCCAGTGCCAGTGCCAGTGCCAGCGCCTGCACCGCATCGCATCACCTTTCACCTACTCCACGTCCCACGGGGGACGTCCAAGGACTCATGAGGACGGTTGAGCCATGCCTTCTTTCGACACTCCCGAAGCGATTTCCGCCACCGCGCACGTGACCGCCGGCTCCATCCGGTTCGCCGCGGGCGACCGCCCCGACACGGTCGTCGAGGTACGGCCCCGCGACCCCAAGCGGGAAGCGGACGTACGAGCCGCCGACCAGACCGAAGTCACCTACGCGAGCGGCGCCCTGAGCGTCAGGACACCCAAGCAGCGCTACTTCGTCGGCCGCACCGGCACCGTCGACGTCACGGTCGAACTACCCACCGGCTCGCACATCGACACCAAAGGCTCCTGGACCCAGGTCCTGGGCGAAGGCCGACTCGGCGAAGTCCGCGTCA
>NZ_JBNHIN010000172.1:0-515 GCF_050054615.1 Streptomyces sp. YGL11-2 | reverse complement strand
TGGCCACTGGTGCGTACGGCTATCGAGCCGTAACCACTTGGGGTTCGTCACGTTGGCCTTTGTGGTCGGTGTCGCGTGTGGGCGTTTGTCGGGGCGTGTCGGCGTCCTCTCATCTGTAGGGAGCATGGCGTGAAGCTGCGTTGGTCGAGACTGCTCGCCGCTCTTCCGGTGTTTGGCCTGGTCGCGGGTCTGGCTGCGGCTTCCCCTGCTGCCGCTGCCCTGCCGCTGTTGAAGGTTTCTGGTGGCGGGCCGGCCGGGCTGCCTCGGCTGGCATCGTCGACCGCTCTGGTTGGGGGTTCGTCCGGGTCGTTCCTCTTGAGGCCGTCGGTGGGTGCGGTTGTGCTTCATGGCGGGCTTCATGGCGGAGGGGTTGGTGCCGGCCGTGGTGGTTGGAACGACTTTTCCTGTAGGCCCTCTGTCGCGCATCCGCGTCCGGTCGTCCTGGTGCATGGCACTCTGGGCAACGGTCTCGACAACTGGCTTGGTCTGGCGCCCTATTTGGTGGCGCGTGGGTA
>NZ_JBNHIN010000171.1:0-534 GCF_050054615.1 Streptomyces sp. YGL11-2 | reverse complement strand
CCACCAGACCGAAGCGACCCGGGTGCTCCGACTGAGCCGACCGCACCAGACCCCACACCGCGGCACCCGCAAGATCCACGCCGGACACCGCACCACGCGTCACGAACACCAGACGCGACCCAGCAAACCGATCCTCGGCCAACCACGACTGCATCACCTCCAACGCCCACGCCGTGGCCGCGTGAACGGACTCCACCGTGCCGGTGGGGTCAGCAGTGCCGGCAGGCGGCCCGACCAGGAAGGTTCCGGGCATCGGTGCCTCGGTCAGGGATTCCGGTTCCGGGTACGTCCGCCACGGCTCGCCGTCCGGGCCGGTGCCGAGCTCGACGCGCTCGTCCGTGAGCGGTACGGGGACCCAGTCGACCGTGAAGAGGGTGTCCCGGTCAGCGGCCTGCAACTGCCCGGCCGAGAGCGGACGCACCACCAACGACTCCACCGACGCCACCGGCGCACCGCTGGAATCCGCCACCGCGACCGACAACGCACCACCCGCCCCACGAACCCGGACACGCACCCGCGAAGCACCAGACGCAT
>NZ_JBNHIN010000170.1:0-544 GCF_050054615.1 Streptomyces sp. YGL11-2 | reverse complement strand
CTAAGAGGCGCAGGTGGTTGGGGTGGCGTGGGCGGGGTCGAGGGCGTTCGCTGTCTCATGGAAGGCGAGACGGTCGATCAGCCCGAGCGAGCCGTGGCCGGAGATGTCGAGTGGACACAGGTCCTGGAGCACGACGTTGTGGACGTGAGGGCCGTGCAGGAACTCCGAACGATGGGGCGTGATCATCTCGTCGTACCGAGTGCCGATAACCGTGTAACGGACACCGGGAACAGTGTCACCACCATCATTGAGACGCCTCAACAAAGGCGAACCCGACTCCTGCTCCGTCACCGCCGGGACAACCCCATGCAAGACCTTCCGCACACCCGGGACAGCATCCAACAACGTGATCAACCCATGCAGATCGGTGCCATGATTGTTGGGAGCCAACCCGACCAACGTGCCCACCCTGCCACGACCACCATAGAACTTCAGATACACCCGCGACATCATCCCGCCCTGCGAATGCCCGACGATGTCCACCTTCCGCGCCCCGGTCGCCGCCAAAACCCGATCGACATACCCCCCAAGCTGCCGAGCCGAA
>NZ_JBNHIN010000169.1:0-550 GCF_050054615.1 Streptomyces sp. YGL11-2 | reverse complement strand
GCGATGTCGTCGCTCTGGCGGGCGGGCCGCAGCGTGCTGATGACGACGTCGCAGATCTCCTCCGGTGGGCGGGAGGGGCAGGCCAAGGCGGTACAGAGGATCTCCAGGCCGGTGTTGAGGTCGCGTTCTCGGTCCTCGACGAGGCCGTCGGTGTAGAGCACGACGCTGCTGCCCTCCGGGAGCCGTAGCTCCGCGGCCTCGAAGGGGAGACCGCCCACGCCGAGCGGTGGGCCTGCGGGGAGCTCGGCGACTTCCACGGTGCCGTCGGGGTGGACGACGGCGGGTGGCGGATGGCCGGCCCGGGCCATGGTGCAGGTGCCGGTGGTGGGGTCGTAGATGGCGTAGAGGCAGGTGGCGCCCGTGATGGTGAGTTCGTCCTTCGCCGGGCCCGTATCCCTGTCCGGGTCCGTATCGGTGGCCGTGCCGGTGGCCGTGTCCTGGTCGATGCGGCCGACCAAGTCATCGAGGTGAGCCAGGAGTTCGTCCGGTGGCAGATCCAGGGTCGAGAAGTTCTGCACGGCGGTGCGTAGCCGGCCCATGGTGGCGGCTG
>NZ_JBNHIN010000168.1:0-558 GCF_050054615.1 Streptomyces sp. YGL11-2 | reverse complement strand
GCGTACGACGGAGCAGACCCGCACCACCGGACAGGGCTTCACGGGCTGGGTGCGCTGACCGCGCCAGTGCCAGTGCCAGCGCCTGCACCCATACCCGCAACCATCTTCCGCACCCGCACCCGCGCCCATGCCCGCACCCGCTCCGCTGCGCCCACACCGCGTCCCGCAGGGACGACCACTCCGCGTCCCACGGGGGACGTCCACGGACTCATGAGGACGGTTGAGCCATGCCTTCTTTCGACACTCCCGAAGCGATTTCCGTCACCGCGCACGTGACCGCCGGCTCCATCCGGTTCGCCGCGGGCGACCGCCCCGACACGATCGTCGAGGTACGGCCCCGCGACCCCAAGCGGGAAGCGGACGTGCGAGCCGCCGACCAGACCGAAGTCACCTACGCGAGCGGCGCCCTGAGCGTCAGGACGCCCAAGCAGCGCTACTTCGTCGGCCGCACCGGCACCGTCGACGTCACGGTCGAACTGCCCACCGGCTCGCACATCGACACCAAAGGCTCCTGGACCCAGGTCCTGGGCGAAGGCCGACTCGGCGAAGTCCGCGTCA
>NZ_JBNHIN010000167.1:0-576 GCF_050054615.1 Streptomyces sp. YGL11-2 | reverse complement strand
CGTCCACGACGGCGGCAGGTCGGTCGCGCTGACCTTCGACGACGGCCCCGACCCGCGCTGGACACCGAAGGTACTGGCGCTGCTGGCCCAGCACCATGCCAAGGCCACCTTCTGCGAGATAGGCCCCAACGCGCAGCGCTACCCCTACCTCACCAAGTCGATCGTCGCCGCCGGTGACCGCCTGTGCGACCACTCCGTCCACCACAACGAGCGCCAGAGCAGCATGCCGTTGGACTACAACATCCACGAAATAGCCGACGCCCAGCGGGAGATATCCAACGCGGCCGGTCCCGGAGCCAAGCTCTGGTACTACCGCGCACCCGGCGGCGACTTCAAACCCGCCATCCGAAACATCGCCGCCCAACACGGACTCCGCCCCCTCGGCTGGAGCGACGACTCCGACGACTGGAAACGCCCCGGCGTCGCCAACATCCTGCAGAACATCAACCGCAACCTGCACCCCGGCTCGATCATCCTCATGCACGACGCCGGCGGCGACCGCTCACAAACCATCGCAGCACTCGCCAAACTACTGGACCAACTCGACGCCCAGGGCTACACCTACACCTTCCCAGC
>NZ_JBNHIN010000166.1:0-605 GCF_050054615.1 Streptomyces sp. YGL11-2 | reverse complement strand
CTTACTGATCGTTTCAGAATGAGTTCCCTGTGGTGGTTGATAGTTGAGGGGGCATCGGGCAGGGTCTGCGGGGTGTCAGACGATCTTGTTCCTGATGATCTGTGGGAGCGGATAGCCCCGCTGCTTCCGATCCGTCCGCCGCGGCGCCACCGCTTCCCCGGCAGGCTGCCGGTGGACGACCGCGTTGCCTTGGCTGGCATCGTCTACGTACTGCGTAAAGGGGTGAGCTGGCGCGATGTCCCGGCCGAGCGGATCGGCTGCAGCGGCATGACCTGCTGGCGCCGCCTGCGGGAGTGGACCGAGGCCGGCGTATGGCCCCGCCTGCACCAGACGCTGCTGATCGAACTCCGCAGGACCGGTCTACTGGAAATGGACGATGCGGCAGTGGACGGCTCGCACGTCAGAGCCCTCAAAGGGGGGCCCACACTGGGCCTTCGCCGGTCGACCGGAGCAGGCCGGGCAGCAAGCACCACCTGATCGTGGACCGGCACGGCACTCCGCTCGCGGTCTCACTGACTGGCGGCAACCGGCACGACGTCACCCAGTTGATGCCGCTGTTGGATGCCATTCCCCACATTCGGGGACTGCGCGGCCGCCCACTGCAC
>NZ_JBNHIN010000165.1:0-679 GCF_050054615.1 Streptomyces sp. YGL11-2 | reverse complement strand
TGATGCCCTTTGCCCAGACCTGGCGGCGGTAGCAGTCGTGGTCGTAGCCGCGGTCGGCGTAGACCTCCTTCGGTCGCTTCCGGGGCCGGCCGCGTTTGCCGCGGATGGACGGGATCGCTTCCAGCAGAGGCATCAGCTGGGTGACGTCGTTGCGGTTTCCGCCGGTCAGGGTGACAGCCAGTGGGATGCCGGTGGCGTCGCAGATCACGTGGTGTTTGGAGCCCGGCCGGCCTCGGTCGACGGGGCTCCGTCCGGTTTTGGGCCGCCCTTGAGCGCCCGGACGTGGGAGCTGTCGATCACCGCCCGCGACAGGTCCAGACGGTCGGTGGCCCGCAGTTCGTCCAGCAGCACCTCGTGCAGCCGCTGCCACACCCCTGCGTTGTTCCAGTCCCGCAGCCGCCGCCAGCAGGTCATCCCCGAGCCGAACCCGAGCTCACCAGGAAGCCATTCCCACTGGATTCCGGTGTAGAGGACGAACAAGATGCCGCACAGCACCTTGCGGTCCTCCAGCGCCTTCTTCCGCCCCGGCCGCCGCTGACCATCCGGTGACGATGGCAGCAACGGCTCAATTCTCGACCACAACTCATCGTCAACCAACCAGGGTTGAGGGTTCCGCTTGCCCATATCCCAAGCAACCGACGTATCCGTCCGGAGGACACGGCTACCAGCGTTGCGTTAG
>NZ_JBNHIN010000164.1:0-744 GCF_050054615.1 Streptomyces sp. YGL11-2 | reverse complement strand
CTAAAGGGGCACAACGCATCAGGGGCTCGACATGCGCCTCTGACCAGGAACGACGCCGCCCCGGTACCCAACCAGGTACCGGGGCCGTGCCCTCGCGGAGGAGCCGGGAGGCGAGGGCCGCCCGCTGCTGCAATCCCTCCTCGGGAAGGGCCTGATAGCGCCTCGGTATCGCCTGGTTCTCGCCTTTTTCAAGGCTTCCATGTACGCACAGCCCCGCCCAGAACTGATCCCCCGGCCGGGGCCTTACGCGTGGGGTTCAGTGGCAGAACGACGTTTTCACAGCGTCCACAATCCGGCGCGCCTGGTCATCTGTCACCGTTGGCATGGTGCCCGGCGTGGAGCCCTGAAAGCGCAGTTTCGCGCCCTGTTGCAGGTCAGCGTCAGCCTGGCCCGCTTGGACATCTGCGCAGATGGTCTTGGCCCCAGTGATCGCCCATGCCTTGTTCTTGCCTAGGGCCGGATCAATGGCCTTGAGAGCACTTACCAGGGCCTGAGTCTGCTGTGTGCCCGGCGATGGCGGTGCGTCAGGCTGCGACGACGTTGCGGGGCTTGCGGACGTCGTCGGCGCCGGCTTTCCACTCTCACCAGCTGTCTTGGCGTTGCAGGCCGACAGGGATATGGCGGCAGCGACTACGGCGATAGCGGCGCGTGTGTGTGGTTTGTTGATCACGCGCCCCACCATAGCCAGATACGCGAAAGCCCCGTCCGGCTCTGTGATCTGCAGCAGTGCGGGTGAAACACTCG
>NZ_JBNHIN010000163.1:0-899 GCF_050054615.1 Streptomyces sp. YGL11-2 | reverse complement strand
GTTCGTACTCACGCCGTGCCTTGCCGGGTCTTCCAGCGCGTTGGAGGCCGATCCGCTGGACGCCGAGTTCGGCCAGGGCCTGGTCGTTGGCCGCAAAGCCAAAGCCCCGGTCGGCGACGACCGTGCCCGGTGGTCGGCCGGTCAGCGTGGTGACGCGCTCCACCGACGGCACCAACTGCGGTGCGTCGGGTAGGTTCCCAAGCTGGACCTTGTGGTCGACGACGAAGCCACGTTCGTCCTCGGCCACCAGTGCCGTGTAGCCGAACTGGGTGGGGTGCTGGGGCTTGCCCTTGCGGATCGGCCGAGCATCAGGGTCAGCCAACGAGACCAACCGGTCGGCAATCGTGCGGATGCCCACCAGCCGCAAAGCGGTCCGCTCCAACAGCCGACGGGTGCCCGCCGCAGTCTCAGCCAGCTCACCCACCAGATGCGCCAGCCGANGAGACCAACCGGTCGGCAATCGTGCGGATGCCCACCAGCCGCAAAGCGGTCCGCTCCAACAGCCGACGGGTGCCCGCCGCAGTCTCAGCCAGCTCACCCACCAGATGCGCCAGCCGACCCGAAGGCCGTTTGCCCAGCGCACGCAGAGCGTTGCGCTCCACCACAACCACCTCCCGCAGGGTTGCGCGAGCGACAGCAGCGATCTCACCGGTGAGCCGGTCGATCTCACCCAGCCCCTGACCGGTGCGCCGCCGTAGCGTGCGCGAGATCTCCTTCAGCCGGCGCCCCGCAGACCGGCTGCGATCCCGAAAGGACGTGCGCCTGGCCGCACCCACAGCCTTGATCCGCCGCACCAGCCGACCCAGCTTACGTACCCCGCGCTCCAGCAGATCGGCGTCCGTGGGATGGTCGATATCGGCTTCGATCACCGTGGTGTCGATGCGCAGCTTGCGGCATCG
>NZ_JBNHIN010000162.1:0-906 GCF_050054615.1 Streptomyces sp. YGL11-2 | reverse complement strand
CGGTGCCAGCCGGGATAGCGGCGGACCTGGTAGTCGTCCAGACCGCACTCGCCCTTCGCGGTCTGGAAGCACTCCTCGATGGCCCACCGGCTGCCGGCGACCCGGATCAGTTCATCCAGGGTCGTTTCGGCGGGGCAGTAGGCGATGTAGTAGGAGATCTCCTGCGGGCGGCTGACGCTGCGGCGGGCAAGGACCCAATGTCGTCGGTCTGGGCGGTGCCAGGGCCGCACCTCGATGCGTGCCCAGTCGAACACCCGAGGTCCGTGGGCGCCCCTCCCGCAGGACCGGCGCTTCCATTTCTGCCGTGGCAGGCCGGTGAACAGGTCGTGGACGGGGTGATCGAGAGCCCAGCGGGAGACGACGGTGTCGTGGCGGGTGGTGGCCATCANCCGCAAGACCGGCGCTTCCATTTCTGCCGCGGCAGGCCGGTGAACAGGTCGTGGACGGGGTGATCGAGAGCCCAGCGGGAGACGACGGTGTCGTGGCGAGTGGTGGCCATCACGTGGAAGACATCAGCCTGCTCAAGCTCGAACCGCCAGCCCTTGCTGTAGCCGTAGGCGGCATCCGCGGTCACCCACCGGAACGGGATCTCGTCCTCGATCGCCTGGCGGACCATCTTCTTGGCCATCGCCACCTTCGTCTCGAAGGAGACGCCGTCGTCGATACCGGCCTGGCGGCAGCGTTCGCGGTCATCAGTCCAGGAGGTAGGCAGATACAGACGGCGGTCGATCAATGTCCGACCACGATCGGTGGCGTAGGCGAGGAAGACACCGACTTGGCAGTTCTCCGTCCGTCCTGCTGTTCCGGAGTACTGCCGCTGCACTCCAGCCGACCGCATGCCCTTCTTCAAAAAGCCCGTGTCGTCCACGATGAGCACGGCATCCCGGTCACCGAGATTGTCGACCA
>NZ_JBNHIN010000161.1:0-953 GCF_050054615.1 Streptomyces sp. YGL11-2 | reverse complement strand
GGCGCGCTGGCCCTGGCCACGGCCGGGACGGCTCTGGTGAGCAGGCGGCTGCGGCGGCAGACCCACGGTCTCGGACCGGCCGAGATGACACGGATGTACGAGCACCACGACGCGGTGCTGCACGCCGTGCGCGAGGGCGTGGTCATCGTCGGCGACGAGGACCGGGTCGTACTCGCCAACGACGAGGCGCGCCGGCTCCTCGCTCTGCCCCCGGACGTGGAGGGGCGGCAGGTCGACAGCCTCCGCCTCGACTCCAGGATGACGGGGCTGCTGCTTTCCCGGCGCGATACCTCGGACGCAGTGCTCCCCGTCGGCGACAGCCTCCTGGCAGTGAACAACCGGTCGACGGACCGCCACGGTGGCCCGCCCGGCAGCGTCGCCACCCTGCGGGACTCCACCGAGCTGTGTGCCCTCGCCGGGAAGGCAGAGGCCGCTCAGGGCAGGCTGCGACTGCTCTACGAGGCAAGCGTGGCCGTCGGAACGACCCTGGACGTCACCCGCACCGCCGAGGAGCTCACCGAGGTGGCCGCCCGCTGGTTCGCCGACTACGTCACCGTCGACCTCGCCGAGCCCGTCCTGCACGGTGACGAGCCACCGCCCGGCGCATACGCGCAGGCGCCGGAACTGCGTCGCGTGGCGCTCGGTGGGACGTTCTCCCATCCCCAGTACCGGGTGGGCGAGGTGTACCGGTACGTCCACGCCACGCCCATGGCCACCGTCTTCGTCAGCGAACGGCCCGTGCTCGTACCCGATCTGCCCGCCGCCTCTGAATGGCGTGCGGGAGACCCCGAGCGCACCCGGATCGTCATCGAGCACGGCCTGCAGTCGCTCATCACCGTGCCGCTCAAGGCACGCGGTGTGCTGATGGGCGTCGCCAACTTCTGGCGGATGCGGGAAAGCCCGCCCCTGGAAGAAGACGACCTGCCCCTGGCCGAGGAGCTGGCGGCCCGGGC
>NZ_JBNHIN010000160.1:0-971 GCF_050054615.1 Streptomyces sp. YGL11-2 | reverse complement strand
CTCCGCCCCCGCACCCTCCCGTAGCGGTGCGGGACCCCGCCCCGGTGGGGGAGGAGTTCATGCGCCGCGCAGGGCGCGGCGCAGCTCGTCGTTGGAGACCAGTACGCCGCCGTCGACGGGCAGCGTGATGCCGGTGATCCAGGCCGCGTCCTGGGAAGCGAGATAGGCGACGGCCGCGGCGATGTCCTCGGGGCGGCCGACCCGGCCCAGTGGATACGCCCCGGCCGCCCGCTGCAACGCGTCCTCACGCCCAGCCCAGTTGGGGGTGTGGACGGTGCCCGGCGCGATGAGGTTGACCCGTACGCCGCGCGGTGCGGCATGGCCGGAGAGCGTACGGGTCAGGCTCGCCAGGCCCGCCTTGGCGGCGCTGTAGGCGTGGTTGCCGAAGTCCTGGAGGCCGTTGACCGAGCCGATGTTGACGATCGCGCCGCGCCCGCCGGCGGCGGCCAGGTGGGGCAGCGCGGCCCGGGAGCAGCGGAACGCGCCGCCGAGGGTGATGTCCAGGTCGGCGGCCCACTCCTCGTCCGGGGTGTCCTCGAAGAGCGGGGTGTCGTGGTGGCAGCGGTACGCGTTGTTGACGAGGGTGTCCAGGCCGCCGAATCGGTCCACGGCGTGCGCGACGGCCGCCTCCACGGCGGTCCGGTCGCCGACGTCGCAGGCCAGCGCCTCGGCCTCGCCGCCGGCCGCCCGCACGCCCTGCGCGACCCGTTCGGCGCGGGGCCCGTCGATGTCGGTGACCAGCACGCGTGCGCCCTCGTCGGCCAGCCGCCGGGCGGTGGCCTCGCCGATGCCCCGGCCGGCGCCGGTGATCAGTACGCGGTATCCCTCGAATCGCCTCATGGCCGCTACCTACCCAACTGGGAGGGCGCCCCAGGTCTTTGACGTCCTCCCCCACCGGGGCGGGGTCCCGCACCGCTACGGGAGGGTGCGGGGGCGGAGGGGGGGGGGGGGGGGGGGGGGGGGGGGGGGGG
>NZ_JBNHIN010000159.1:0-992 GCF_050054615.1 Streptomyces sp. YGL11-2 | reverse complement strand
CGTCAGTTACCGTCACCGGCGGGATCTTCGGTCCTCGTTGAGTCACATACAACCAACGACGAAAACCCGACTCAGGACACTAGCTGACTGCGCAAGCTCGCCTCAGACCGTAACGGCAGGCGGCAGTCGACACCACATTCGTTGAAACAGCTCATCCGAGGAGCAACACCATGGCAGATGTCAACCCGGGACTCGCGGGCGTCGTGGCCTTCGACACCCAGATCGCCGAGCCCGACCGCGACGGCGGAATCCTCCGCTACCGCGGTGTCGACGTCGAGGACCTCGTCGGAAAGGTCTCCTACGGGGACATCTGGGGCCTGCTGGTGGACGGCGACTTCGACCGTGGACTGCCGTCCGCCGAACCGTTCCCGATCCCGGTCCACTCTGGCAATCTTCGCGCCGACGTCCAAGCCGCCATCGCCACCATGACCCCCTACTGGGGCACGCAGCAGCTCATCGACATCGACGACGCCCAGGCCCGCGAGGACCTGGCCCGGACCTCGGTGATGATCCTCTCCTTCGTCGCCCAGGCCGCCCGCGGTCTCGGACGAGCCGCGGTGCCGCAGCGCGAGATCGACCGGTCGGAGAACATCGTCGAGCGGTTCATGATCCGCTGGCGTGGCGAGCCTGACCCCCGGCACGTCAAGGCCGTCGACACGTACTGGATGTCCGCCGCCGAGCACGGTATGAACGCCTCCACCTTCACCAGCCGTGTGGTGGCCAGTACCGGTGCCGACGTCCCGGCGTGCCTCTCCGCCGCCATCGGGGCCATGTCCGGCCCGTTGCACGGCGGCGCCCCCTCCCGGGTGCTGCACATGCTGGACGAGGTCGAGTCGGCCGGCGACGCACGCCGCTACGTCAAGAGCCTGCTGGACAGCGGCAAGCGCCTGATGGGCTTCGGCCACCCGGTGTACCGGGCCGAGGATCCGCGCGCCCGGCTGCTGCGTCGGACCGCCGCGGAACTCGACGCGCCGCGCTACGAAGCCGCCGCT
>NZ_JBNHIN010000158.1:0-1119 GCF_050054615.1 Streptomyces sp. YGL11-2 | reverse complement strand
GGGTGACGGGTTGACCTGCCCCACCTCTCAGGTTCCAGTTCTGGTGGCTAACTGACAGCCCTTCACGGAAGGCTGGCAGTCATGCCTCGTCCCTATCCTCCGGAGTTCCGGGCGCGTGCCATCGCGCTGATCCGCGCCGGCAAGCAGGCCAAACAGACGGCGGTGGAGCTCGGTATCCATCCCGTCACGTTGTCGAAGTGGTTGCGGCAAGACGACATCGACAACGGGCGGCGACCGGGAACGCCGTCGAGCGAGTCCGCTGAGTTGCGGGCCGCTCGCCGGCGGATCCATGAGCTGGAAACCGAGCTGGCGATCGTCCAGCAGGCGGCGAAGTTCCTCGGCGAGGACAAGCCGGCCCCAAAAGGCTCTACCCGGTGATCGACCGACTCGTCGATGCCGGGGCACCGGTCAACAGGTGCTGCCGAATCCTTGGCGTCGCCCGGCAGAACTACTACAAGCACAAGCGCACACCGACCACTCCACGGCAGCTACGGCGGGACTGGCTGACCGGGGTGATCCGAGAGGTTCATGTCGCTTCCCGCGGCACTTACGGCTACCGCCGCATCCACGCCGAGCTCACTCTGGGCATGGGCATCCGGGTCTGCACCAGGACCGTGTCGGTGCTGATGACTCAGGCCGGGATCCACGGCCTGCCCGGACCGGTGCGCATCAAGCGGCTGCGTGGCGTCGTCACCGCCGAGGACCTGGTCAACCGGAAGTTCCATCGGTTGCGTCCCGACGAGCTGTGGGTCACCGACATCACGCAACACCGCACCAGGGAAGGGTGGGTGTACTGCGCGGCGGTCCTGGATGCGTTCAGCCGCAGGATCGTGGGCTGGTCCATCGACTCACGGCAGGACTCCACCCTCGTGGTCAACGCGCTGGACATGGCCATCCGCAACCGCCGCCCCGAGCCGGGCGGGATCGTTCACGCCGATCACGGCACCCAGTTCACCTCCTGGGTCTTCGGGGAAAGGATCCGCTCCGCCGGGCTCCTGCCGTCGTTCGGCACGGTCGGGGACGGCCTGGACAATGCGATGATGGAGTCGTTCTGGTCCTCGATGCAGATCGAGTTGCTCAACCGCAAGCGGTGGAAGACCCGGGTCGAACTGGCCAACG
>NZ_JBNHIN010000157.1:0-1124 GCF_050054615.1 Streptomyces sp. YGL11-2 | reverse complement strand
TGTCCTGAGTCGGGTTTTCGTCGTTGGTTGTATGTGACTCAACGAGGACCGAAGATCCCGCCGGTGACGGTAACTGACGTTCATCGGAAAGTGCTTGAGGGGTGGGTGCGTCGCCGCTCAACTGCGCAGGCCCTGTCTTTGCGATCGACGATCGTGCTTGAGTGCGCCAAGGGCTTGTCCATCATGGAGGTTTCGCGTCGGCTGCGGATCGCTCCGGACACCGTCCGCAAGTGGCGGCGGCGTTTCCTGGAATGCGGCCTGGATGGCCTGTGCGACGAGCCTCGGCCTGGCGGACCGCGGAAGATCACCGATGCTGACGTCGAGCGGGTGATTGTCAAAACCCTTGAAGAGAAGCCGGCGAACGCCACCCACTGGTCGACCCGGTCGATGGCCGCGGCGACGGGGATGTCCCAGTCGGCCATCTCACGGATCTGGCGGGCGTTCGCCCTGGCTCCGCACCGATCGCAGACCTTCAAGCTGTCTACCGACCCGTTCTTCATCGACAAGGTCCGCGATGTGGTCGGTCTCTATCTCGACCCGCCGGAGATGGCGCTGGTGCTGTGCGTGGATGAGAAGTCGCAGATCCAGGCACTGGACCGATCCCAGCCCGTCTTGCCGATGATGCCCGGGGTGCCTGAACGCCGCAGCCACGACTACGTTCGTGCCGGCACCACTACCTTGTTCGCCGCCCTGGAGGTGGCCAGCGGCAAGGTGATCGGCTCACTCCACCGCCGTCACCGCGCCGCTGAGTTCAAGAAGTTCCTGACCAAGCTCGACAAGGAGGTTCCCACCAAGTTTGCGGTGCACCTGATCCTGGACAACTACGCCACCCACAAGACACCGGCGATCAAGAAGTGGCTGCTGGCCCGTCCCCGCTTCCACCTGCACTTCACGCCTACCGGATCATCGTGGTTGAACCTGGTGGAGCGGTGGTTCGCCGAGCTGACCAGCAAGAAGTTGCGGCGTGGAGTCCACCGCTCCGTCCAGGCTCTCGAACGCGACATCCGTGCCTGGCTGGCCGACTGGAACGACAACCCACGACCGTTCACCTGGACCAAGACCGCAGACGAAATCCTCGACAAAGTCGCCGCATACTGCAAACGAATCCCCGACTCAGGACACTA
>NZ_JBNHIN010000156.1:0-1166 GCF_050054615.1 Streptomyces sp. YGL11-2 | reverse complement strand
GCTGGGAAGGTGTAGGTGTAGCCCTGGGCGTCGAGTTGGTCCAGTAGTTTGGCGAGTGCTGCGATGGTTTGTGAGCGGTCGCCGCCGGCGTCGTGCATGAGGATGATCGAGCCGGGGTGCAGGTTGCGGTTGATGTTCTGCAGGATGTTGGCGACGCCGGGGCGTTTCCAGTCGTCGGAGTCGTCGCTCCAGCCGAGGGGGCGGAGTCCGTGTTGGGCGGCGATGTTTCGGATGGCGGGTTTGAAGTCGCCGCCGGGTGCGCGGTAGTACCAGAGCTTGGCTCCGGGACCGGCCGCGTTGGATATCTCCCGCTGGGCGTCGGCTATTTCGTGGATGTTGTAGTCCAACGGCATGCTGCTCTGGCGCTCGTTGTGGTGGACGGAGTGGTCGCACAGGCGGTNGCTGCGATGGTTTGTGAGCGGTCGCCGCCGGCGTCGTGCATGAGGATGATCGAGCCGGGGTGCAGGTTGCGGTTGATGTTCTGCAGGATGTTGGCGACGCCGGGGCGTTTCCAGTCGTCGGAGTCGTCGCTCCAGCCGAGGGGGCGGAGTCCGTGTTGGGCGGCGATGTTTCGGATGGCGGGTTTGAAGTCGCCGCCGGGTGCGCGGTAGTACCAGAGCTTGGCTCCGGGACCGGCCGCGTTGGATATCTCCCGCTGGGCGTCGGCTATTTCGTGGATGTTGTAGTCCAACGGCATGCTGCTCTGGCGCTCGTTGTGGTGGACGGAGTGGTCGCACAGGCGGTCACCGGCGGCGACGATCGACTTGGTGAGGTAGGGGTAGCGCTGCGCGTTGGGGCCTATCTCGCAGAAGGTGGCCTTGGCATGGTGCTGGGCCAGCAGCGCCAGTACCTTCGGTGTCCAGCGCGGGTCGGGGCCGTCGTCGAAGGTCAGCGCGACCGACCTGCCGCCGTCGTGGACGGTGGACTGGAGCGCGTTGCTCACCGTGAACCCACTCGACGGGCCGGTGGAGATGCTGCCCGAGCCATGGGGCGCGGGGGCGGCCGGGGAGGAGGGGGCGGCGGTCGAGGAGGATGACGGCGCGGCGCCCGATGCCGAGGGCGGTGCGCTGTGCGACAGGGTGGGGGAGGGGGATGCCGGGCTGGTGGCGACGGTGGGCGGGGGAGCTGAGGCGGACGGCGGCCCACCTGCCGACGACGTCTTGGCC
>NZ_JBNHIN010000155.1:0-1195 GCF_050054615.1 Streptomyces sp. YGL11-2 | reverse complement strand
CTGAGCTGGGGGTGGCCGCAGAGACCAGCGAGAAGCGACTGTTTACTAAAAACACAGGTCCGTGCGAAGCCGTAAGGCGATGTATACGGACTGACGCCTGCCCGGTGCTGGAACGTTAAGGGGACCGGTTAGTCAATCTTCGGGTTGGCGAAGCTGAGAACTTAAGCGCCAGTAAACGGCGGTGGTAACTATAACCATCCTAAGGTAGCGAAATTCCTTGTCGGGTAAGTTCCGACCTGCACGAATGGCGTAACGACTTCTCGACTGTCTCAACCATAGGCCCGGTGAAATTGCATTACGAGTAAAGATGCTCGTTTCGCGCAGCAGGACGGAAAGACCCCGGGACCTTTACTATAGCTTGATATTGGTGTTCGGTTCGGCTTGTGTAGGATAGGTGGGAGACTTTGAAGCGCCAACGCCAGTTGGTGTGGAGTCGTTGTTGAAATACCACTCTGGTCGTGCTGGATGTCTAACCTGGGTCCGTGATCCGGATCAGGGACAGTGTCTGGTGGGTAGTTTAACTGGGGCGGTTGCCTCCTAAAGAGTAACGGAGGCGCCCAAAGGTTCCCTCAGCCTGGTTGGCAATCAGGTGTTGAGTGTAAGTGCACAAGGGAGCTTGACTGTGAGACTGACGGGTCGAGCAGGTACGAAAGTAGGGACTAGTGATCCGGCGGTGGCTTGTGGAAGCGCCGTCGCTCAACGGATAAAAGGTACCCCGGGGATAACAGGCTGATCTTCCCCAAGAGTCCATATCGACGGGATGGTTTGGCACCTCGATGTCGGCTCGTCGCATCCTGGGGCTGGAGTCGGTCCCAAGGGTTGGGCTGTTCGCCCATTAAAGCGGTACGCGAGCTGGGTTTAGAACGTCGTGAGACAGTTCGGTCCCTATCCGCTGTGCGCGTAGGAGTCTTGAGAAGGGCTGTCCCTAGTACGAGAGGACCGGGACGGACGAACCTCTGGTGTGCCAGTTGTCCTGCCAAGGGCATGGCTGGTTGGCTACGTTCGGAAAGGATAACCGCTGAAAGCATCTAAGCGGGAAGCCTGCTTCGAGATGAGGGCTCCCTCCCACTTGATGGGGTAAGGCTCCCAGTAGACGACTGGGTTGATAGGCCAGATATGGAAGCACCGTAAGGTGTGGAGTTGACTGGTACTAATAGGCCGAGGGCTTGTCCTCAGTTGCTCGCGTCCACTGTGT
>NZ_JBNHIN010000154.1:0-1214 GCF_050054615.1 Streptomyces sp. YGL11-2 | reverse complement strand
GCTCGTGGCACCAAGCACCCCTCCCCGGCCACAAGCTACAGGCTGCCAACCCTCAAAGTCAGCGGCATTGGGTCTAGACACGGCGGCCGGCTGAGGGGGCCGCGTCCAGGCACGGCGGACGGGACGACATGGCGGCGGACGCGGAAGCTGCGCCGGCTCGTCCGCCCCCCGAGGTCCTTGACTCCCTTTCCCCTTTGCGTCCTGAAAGCCCGCTGTGTCCCACTCCCTCTACGCGAGGATCCGGCTCCACGCGAGGATCCGGCGGTAGGCCACAATCACGGCCATGACCCTGGACGATCTTGTGATACCCGAGACCACCGCCTGCCGTGCCGCGCGGGAGGTGGCGAGCGCCTACTGCTCGCCCGCACTGCTGAACCACTCCGTACGGGCCTACCTCTGGGCGGCCGGATATGCGTCGGCTCACGGCATCGCCTTCGACGCGGAACTCCTCTACGTGGCCGCGATGTTCCACGACATCGGGCTGGTCAAGGAGTTCGACAGCCACACCGTGCCCTTCGAGAACGCCGGCGGGCATATGGCGTGGGTGTTCGCCGCGGGCGCCGGGTGGCCCGTGGAGCGCCGGGTGCGGGCGTCCGAGGTGATCGTCCGGCACATGTGGGACGAGGTGGACGTGGCGAAGGACCCGGAGTCCCATCTCCTCGTGTTCAGCACGTCGTTGGACATCTCCGGGCGGCGTCCGGACGCCCTCCCGGCGAGCCTGCGCACCGAGGTGCTCGACCGCTACCCTCGGCTGGGCCTCGGCAACGAGTTCCTCGCCTGCTTCCGGGACCAGGCGGAGCGGAAACCGGACAGCACCGCCGCGGAGTACGTACGCGCCGGCATCGCCGACCGGATCGCCACCAATCCCCTGGACGCGCACGGGGCATAGGCGCGGCCCCCGACCATCCCTTCCAACGGACGGCAGACGGCAGAAATATGCCCCGGCCAGACGGGGGAGACTGGCCGGGGCGGCTTGGCGGGGCGTTTCTCAACTGCCCACACTCCATTGAACGGTGAACAGAGGATGAGCGTTCCATGAAGGATGCGTGACGGTCATCACAGAGGTCGTCAATGGGGACGTTCGAGCCGGTCGACCGGGACGGCGAGCGGGCGGGCGGCGGACGGTGCGGAGCACGGGAAGCCGCCTTGGGGGCCACATGTACGCGATATACGCGTACCGGCGTACCGGCGTACACGCGAACCGGCGCCGCGAC
>NZ_JBNHIN010000153.1:0-1240 GCF_050054615.1 Streptomyces sp. YGL11-2 | reverse complement strand
GGTGGCGGCCTTGGCCAGGTCGATGGAGGTCTGCGGGGTGATCGAGGACATGTCGATCAGCAGTGCCCCGGGCTTGGCGTTGTCCAGGATGCCGTCGGGGCCGTAGGCGATGGCTTCGACGTGGGGGGAGGCGGGGACCATGGTGATGATGACGTCGGCGTCGGCGACGGCCTCGGCGATGTTGGTGGCGGCGGTGCCGCCGGCCTGGGCGAGGCGTTCGAGCTTGTCGGCCTCCAGGGTGTAGCCGGTCACGGAGTAGCCGGCCTTGATCAGGTTCTCGGCCATGGGCGAGCCCATGATGCCCAGCCCGATCCATGCGATCTTGGGGAGGTTGCTCATCGAAGTGCCTCTTTCACACTCAAAACAAACGGGGGGAAGACGTAGTGGCCGGGCTGGTGGCTAGTGGGCGGGGCGCAGGGGTGCGGGGAGCCAGGCGAAGGCGCTGGTGCTGGGGGTGGTGCCGGGCTTGTATTCCAGGCCGATGTAGCCGTCGTAGCCGTTCTTCTTCAGGCGGCCGAGCAGGGCGGTGAAGTCGAGAGTGCCGGTGCCGGGGGCGCCGCGGCCGGGATTGTCGGCGATCTGTACGTGGGCGGTCTTGTCGGTGTGGTGGTCGATGACCTCGTCGAGGTCCTCGCCGTTCATCGACAGGTGGTAGAGGTCCATCAGGAACCGGGTGTTGTCGAGTCCGGTGGCGGCGTTGACCGCGTCGATGACCTCGATGGCCTTGGGTGCGGAGACGATCGGGCAGGCCGGCGATTCGGGGGCGTTGAGTGCCTCGATCAGCAGCGTGCCGCCCACCTCGCCCACCGCACGCGCCGCGAACGTGAGGTTCTCCAGCGCGAGGGCGTCTTGGACGGCGGGGTCTGTGCCCTCGATGCGGTTGCCGTACAGGGCGTTGAAGGTGGTGCAGCCCAGCGAGGTGGCGAACGCGATCGCCACCGGCACGTTGGCCCGGAATTTCTCCGACTCCGCCCCGGGCACCGACAGTGCACCGCGGTCGGGGCCGGGCAGCTGGCCGGCGTAGAAGTTCAGGCCCACCAGGTGTACCCCGGCGTCCTCGATCGCCTCACGCAGCGCGTCCAGCTCGGACTGCTCCGGAGTGGGAGCGTCCACCCACGGCCACCACAGCTCCACCGCCGTGAAACCCGCCGCCCGCGCGGCAGCCGGCCGCTCCAGCAACGGAAGCTCGGTGAACAGAATCGACAGGTTGACGTTGAAGCGCATGTCCGTGAAACCCATA
>NZ_JBNHIN010000152.1:0-1271 GCF_050054615.1 Streptomyces sp. YGL11-2 | reverse complement strand
GCTCCGCAGGCTGCCAGGGTGGCTCCGGTGAGTGCCACCAGGGCGGCGGCAGCCGCCTTCTTCGCACTGTCCAATGCCACAGCAGATCCCTCCAACGGCACCCCGGCGGGCATGCCTGTTCAGCGGTGATGGGTGGTGGTGCGCCCCACGGGTGGGGGCGGGGGAGTGGGCTGCGCGGTGGTCGTCGTGGACCTGGGCCGCGGCGGGTGGATTCGGCGGCTGATGCGCCTGTTCCTGGTTGGCCTACTCCTTGTGACGGACCGGACACGAATGGTCCGTTTTGTACGTTATGTCGATTACGGTAGGGCAATCCGGAGCCGTAACCCAGAGGCNGGCTGATGCGCCTGTTCCTGGTTGGCCTACTCCTTGTGACGGACCGGACACGAATGGTCCGTTTTGTACGTTATGTCGATTACGGTAGGGCAATCCGGAGCCGTAACCCAGAGGCTCACTGTGTGATCTGCGTCCCTTCGGACCTGCGGTGATGCGCCGCATGGCCTACCGCCCCGAGATCTCGGGGCGGCCACCGCGGTGCGCGCCATCGCCGGCACCGATCTCGGCGTGCACGCACCGTGCCGTTCTCCCATTTCAGCGATGCCATCCGGCAGGTCGGGCGCTACCGGGTTGACTGGGTGCTGCTGGCCGGCGACGCAGCCCGCGTCCCCTGCCGACCGGCGGGCGCGGCTCGACCTTGGAGTGCAGGACGCCTTGATCCTCCGGCTGGAAACCGGCCGTCATGGTGAGCGGGCGGGCGCCCGAGAGGCTGCTGGACAGCTGCACGACGAACGACACCGGGTGGCGCCCGCGGCCTGCTCGCTCGCCGACCGCCGACCGCCGCAGCGTGGTCGGCTGCTGCCGGGCGTGTCCGGCTGCCTGTCCGTCCGCCGTCGTCTGGTGCCGCGGCCGGACCGCTGCCGTGTGCCGTCGTTCGCTGGCTGCCGTTGTCCGTCGCCTCCGGTCCGCCGTCGCTGGCCGCCTGCCGCCGGCTGGCGGGGCGTAGACCGGGAGCGCGGCGTTGCCGCGCCGACGTGGTCATCTGGGCGTTGGTCGGCCTGCAGGCCGTGACAGCCCGACTGCAAGCCCTCGTCGCCGACCCCGACCACGGCCTTCTTTCTGCCCGCCGCCTGAAGCCCGGCGGGGGCTCATCGGGGCGTCCTCCGGAAGCCGATGTGCCCGCCCATGGACCGGGTCGCTAAGAGGTCCTAACGCAACGTGTTTTGTAGGCGTCGCCAGCAGATCAGTGAGCAGGCGAGTTTGAGGAACGCCTCGTG
>NZ_JBNHIN010000151.1:0-1312 GCF_050054615.1 Streptomyces sp. YGL11-2 | reverse complement strand
GGGTGAGGCTGATCCCCGGGAGTGGACACCGGGTTTCATGCGACGAGTGACAGCGTATGTGATGTGGTGAGTTGTTGTTCGAACTCGGCTGGTGTGAGGTATCCGAGGGCGGAGTGACGGCGGCGCTGGTTGTAGTAGGCCAGCCAGCGGAACAGCTCGAGTCGGAACTGTGCTTTCGAGGTCCAGCGGTGTCCGTGGAGCCACTCGCGCTTGAGGCCCTGGAAGAACGACTCGGCGAGGGCATTGTCGTAGCTCGAGCCGACCCGGCCCATGCTCCGGCGGATGCCGTGCCGGCGGCAGACCTCGGCGAAGGCGGCCGCGCTGTATTGGGCGCCCCTGTCGGTGTGGAAGACGACGCCGTCCACCTGGCCGCCGCGGGCGGCCACGGCCATCTCGATCGCGTCGGTGACCAACGAGGTGCGCATGTGGTCAGCGATCGACCAGCCCACCACCCGGCGCGAACAGATGTCGATCACCGTGGCGAGATAAAGCCACGTCGTGCCGACGGCTATGTAAGTGATGTCGCCGCACCACCTGGTATTCAAGGAGTCCGCGGTGAAGTCGCGCATCAGCAGGTCCGGCACGGGCGGCGCGGTCCTGTCCGCGATCGTCGTCCGTTTCTTCTTCCGCAGGTGCCGGCCGACGATGTGGTTGACCCGCATCAGCCGCGTGACGCGCTTGCGGTTGATCCCGTGCCCGCGGGCTCGGAGTTCGGCATGGACGCGCGGGGCGCCATACGCACCGCCGTGTTCGGCGTGGATCTCATGGATCTCGGCCACGGTCCGTTTCTCCTCGGCCCGGCGCTCGGCACGGGCCTGAGCGGTGGCCAAGTGCCGGTAGTAGCCGGCGCGGGACACCCCGAGCACGCGGCAGACCCGCTTCACGCCGAAGTCGGCGCGGTTGTCGGAGATGAAGTCCCAGCGGCGGGTCTTCACTTCACCTCCCGAGCAAAACAGGCGGCTGCCCGGCGAAGGATGTCGCGCTCCAACTGCCACTCCTTCTCCGCCTTCAGCAGCCTGGCGTTCTCCGCCCGCAGCCGGGCCAGCTCCTCCATCGCGCTCACACCCACGTCGCGGCCCTCGGGCTCCGCCTGGGCCTCGTCCTTACAGACCCACGTCCGCAGTGACTCCGCGGTGATGCCGAGATCCGCAGCCACCGCCGCGTACGTGCGCTTGCCGGCCGCGGCGCGGTAGAGCGCGACGGCATCCTTCCGGAACTCCTCCGGATACGGAGACTTACGTCCCACCTGGACATCCCTCCCTGGACCATCAAGATCCATTGTCCGGGTGTCCACTCCAAAGGATCAGCCTCA
>NZ_JBNHIN010000150.1:0-1323 GCF_050054615.1 Streptomyces sp. YGL11-2 | reverse complement strand
TGAGCTTCCCCCGGCGTGCGGGAGGTGTTGATCAGCTGGTCAGAGAGGGTTGACGGGTGTTCAGGTTCGTCGGTTCGGCCGTCGCCTGCCTGGTGTAGTACTTCTCCTCGAACTCGATCGGGCTGAGCCAGCCGAGCCGTTCCTGGATGCGCCGGCTGTTATAGAAGCCGTCGATGTACTCGAAGAGTGCGAGGTTCGCTTCGGCGCGCGTCGAGAAAACGCGGCCGCGCAGGCCCTCGGTCTTGACGATCATCCACAGGTTCTCCGCGAGGGCGTTATCGTAGGAGTCTCCGACCGAGCCCATGGACCCATCAATTCCCGCTCGCATCAAGCGGGTTGTGAGCTTGATGGACGTATATTGACAGCCGTGGTCGGCGTGATGAATGAGCCGTCCGGGCTCGATCTCGCGGGAGGCGAGGGCGTACTCCAGCGTGGTCAGCACCAGGTCGGCGTCCGCGCGGGCGGAGGTCTCCCAGGCCACCACGCGCCGGGAGAAGGCGTCGCGGATCGCGGAGAGCCACAACGGTCCCTCGCCGGTCGAGACCATGGTGAGATCGGTGACCCACAGCCGGTTCGGCGCCTTGGCGGTGAAGTCGCGGTTGACCAGGTCCGGGGCCAGGGTGGCCTTCGGGTCCCGGCGCGTGAAGCCCTTCCGCCGCGGGCTCACACCCGCCAGACCGTCCTCGCGCATCAGCCTTTCGACCCGCTTGCGCCCGACATTGACGCCTTCGCGTTTCAGGACGGCGTGCACGCGCGGTGAGCCGTAGATCCCGCCGGAGTCGGCGTGGATCTCACGGATCTGCTCGGTCAGCTCGGCGTCCCGGCGCAGTCGTTCGCACGGTTCGCGCTCGGTGCGGCGCCACCGGTAGTACGTGGAGGAAGGGATGTGCAGTTCCCGCAGGACGCACTCGACTCCCAGGCGGGGGTGCTCGTCGATGAGCGCCGTCACCTGGGCCGGGTCGGGTCGAGTTGCGCCGCGAAAAACGCCGAGGCCGTCCGCAGCACGTCGTTGGCCCGCTTGAGCTGGACGTTCTCCTTGTGCAGGGCCACCAGCTCGGCCCGCTCGTCGGTGGTCAGCCGGTCGTCACGCTCGCCGGCGTCCGCCTCGGCCTGGCGGATCCAGCCGCGCAGGGCCTCGGGATGCACCCCGAGATCGGCGGCCAGCCTCTTGATCTGCGGCTTCGGATCCGCAGTGCGATACATCCGCACCGCACGCTCACGCAACTCCAGCGAGTACTTCCTGGGTGCAGCCATGGTCACTGGTCCTCTCATGAGTCCCATCTGACCCGCTGTCAACTCCTTCCGCATCTCGGGGGAAGCTCA
>NZ_JBNHIN010000149.1:0-1330 GCF_050054615.1 Streptomyces sp. YGL11-2 | reverse complement strand
GCTGGTGCTGACCGCCACCGTCCACGCGGTCCGACGGACGGCGAAGGCCCAGCGCGAGCACCTTCGCTAGGGGCGTGACCCCGAAGGTGGTGGGCGACCGCCGGGTCTTGCAGCGTCGATGGGACCGAAGGACGTCCGGTGCCTCGGCGCCCGAGTCATCCATCGCCCTCGCTGATCACCTTCATACCGAAGGGGACACGGGTTACCTCGTCCGTGCTTGATCCAGCTCCGGATGTTTGGGGCAGACCGGCACAGTGCTGGGCGACAACGAACTTCATCCTGACATGAATTTGTCAACACCTGCGGACAGCGGCGATGCTCTTCGCATGAGCGTCCACCATTACGCAGCGGTCGAGACCGCATCCGGCATATTCAGCATCTTCAGGGGCGTCCACAACGCCTTCGACCTGTGGCTCCTGCTCGGCCTTTTCGGCGCCTTTATCCTGCTGATACTCGGCGCCGCCGCCTTCGAGGCCCTGCGCAAGCGCTTCGGCTCCGGGGTCGGCGCCAGCAGCGACGACGAGTCGCCCGACACATCCTCCCAGAGCTCCCAGAGCCGGTAGATCCGTCAGGCGGCGACGTTGAAGTCGTCCTGCCGCCTGCGAATCTCGAACCACACCAACTTCCCATTGGCACCGAAGAGTTCCTCGCCGACCGAGTATCCGCCGTAGCCGTCGGCATTCCGACGCCCAGGCTGCTGGGTAGAGGACTGCAGGAGGGCGGGACCCTCACGGCGGGCCCGGGCCAGTTGGCGTCGATATACCCACGGCGGCTACCGGTCGGAGCCGGCGGATGCACCACGATGCGGGACCGAGGCTTGGGCATACCCCCGCCCTGCCGATCCCTGGCGTCCTGCGCCCGCCACGCAAGCCCGGTCAGGGGATGCCCGGTGTGCGCTGAGAACACCGAGGGCGGTCCACCGCACATGGTGGACCGCCCCACTCCCCGGGTCAGTGCACCGGCTCATCGTCCGCCGCAGAACCGTGCGCGGCAGGTTAATTGACGTGACGACCGGAGCGGCCAGCACGCCGCCGCGATCAGCGGCCAGCACACCGCCGTGATCGCTGGCAGCCCAAGTGAGAGCGAAGTACAGGGCCGCATCGCCAAGGAGCGAAGCACGGGTGCCGGCGAGCCAGACGAGAAACGTCCGCGGGAGTGCCGACCGGGTAGAGGCAGACCTGCTCGTATCACGTTGTGCAGCCATCGACGCTGACCCTAGACGAGTTGTTCCGATCACGGTTACGGGCTGACCCGCGATTGATCTTGAGGCGTGCTGGTCTGGGCGTTCGGCGGGCTGGTGGTTCAGCAATCGCTGGTCGGCCTGCTATTC
>NZ_JBNHIN010000148.1:0-1367 GCF_050054615.1 Streptomyces sp. YGL11-2 | reverse complement strand
GGGTGCTGGCTGCGGTGCCGGCTACTGCTGCCGGGCAAAGCAGCCGGTGTCGGCTTCGGTGAGGATGCCGAGTTTGACCAGGCGCTTCAGCTTGGCCCGGGTGCCTTCGATGTTGTTCGGCAGCAGTTCGTGGCCGAGGGCCTGGCAGACGTCCTTGGCGCGGAGGGGGCCGGTCGACTCGTTGAAGGCGGCGAGGATGCGCGGGTAGTCCGGGTGCTCGGGCAGCTCGGGTGGGGATGCGGGGAGCCGGTCGGCGAGGCCGGTGACAGTCCTGCGGGTGATCGCGAGGTGCTCGAGGTGTGTCTCGGCCTCCTGCAGTCGGGTCTGCAGGTCGTCGATCTGCGCGCGAAGGTCGTCGGCCAGAGCCTGGGCGGCGTCCTTCTGGAGGTCCAGTGCGTCCAGGAGGGGACGGATGTTCATGCGCGCACCGCCTCTTCGCGCCAGGTGGGAGTGTTCGTGCCGGCGAGGCGGCGGATCATGACGTGGGACATCGCCCAGTAGACGCGGGAGGCGGACGAGGCGGTGCGGTGCTCGTAGTCACGGACCAGGCGCCGGTGCAGTATCAGGATCCCGTAGGTCTGCTCGACCCTCCACCGCTTCGGCTGCGGCAGGAACCCCCGGTGAGCGGGGTCGCGTTCGACGATCTCGACGTCGATGCCCAGGCCGGTGCCGTGTTCGACGACCTGGTTCTTGAAGCCCTGGTCGACCAGGGCTTTGCGGACGGTGCCGCCAGTCTGCTCGGCGACCTGGTCCAGCAGGACCATGCCCGCGGTGTTGTCGTGGGTGTTCGCGGCGAGGACGACGACTGCGATGACCAGGCCGAGGACGTCCACGGCCAGGCCGCGCTTGCGGCCCGGCACCCGCTTGGCCGGATCGTAGCCGGTCGTGGCGGCGGGGACCCCGACGGCCGCGTGGACGCTCTGGGTGTCCAGCACCACCAGGGTCGGGTCCTCTAATCGGCGGGAGCGTTCACGGACCTGGCAGCGCAGGAGTTCATGGATGACCTGATCGGTTCCGTCGTCCCGCCAGGCGGCGAAGTAGTAGTACGTCGCGCTTTTCTGCGGCAGGTCGTGCGGGAGGTAGGCCCATTGGCAGCCGGTCCGCCCCTGGTAGAGGATCGCGTTCACGATCTCCCGCATGTCGTAGGCGCCCTGATGACCGCTGACCGAGCGGTGCCGGTCCTTCCACGCGGTGATCACCGGCTCGATCAACGACCACTGCTCGTCCGATAAGTCGCTGGGATACAGCTTGCGTTCACTCACCCCGCCAACCCCAGCAGACCCCGCACCGCGAACCCGCGGAATTCGCCCCCACCCCACACCATCAGGCGACCACAGAACGACTCAAAGGCTCACGAACCGCCCACT
>NZ_JBNHIN010000147.1:0-1427 GCF_050054615.1 Streptomyces sp. YGL11-2 | reverse complement strand
CTGCCGGGGGTCACGGTGAGCGGTCAGCCGGTGCACACGGGCATCAGCAAGTTCGACCTGACGTTCAGCTTCACCGAGATGCAGGACGCGGCAGGTGCCGCCGCAGGCATCGAGGGCCACCTGGAGTACTCCACCGAGCTGTTCGAGGCCGACACCGTGCGGGCGCTGTCCGACCGGCTCTCGCGGCTGCTGACGGCAGTGGTCGCCGACCCGGACCAGCGAGCCCACGGTGTCGAGCTGTTCACCGCCGAGGAGCGGGCGCGGGTGATCGCCGCAGGGTGCGGTCGGTCTCGGCAGGTGCCACCGCTGACCGTGCCGGAACTCTTCAGCGCACAGGCNCAGTGGTCGCCGACCCGGACCAGCGAGCCCACGGTGTCGAGCTGTTCACCGCCGAGGAGCGGGCGCGGGTGATCGCCGCAGGGTGCGGTCGGTCTCGGCAGGTGCCACCGCTGACCGTGCCGGAACTCTTCAGCGCACAGGCGGGACGTACCCCGGATGCGGTGGCGGTCCGTGACGGTCGTCGTTCCCTGACATACGCCCAGTTGGAGGCGGAGGCCAACGATCTCGCGCACTATTTGTCGGGACGCGGCATCGGCCCGGAGGGGCTGGTGGCGTTGGCGCTGCCGGGGACCGCGGAGATGGTCGTGGCGATGCTGGCGGTCTTGAAGGCGGGTGCGGCCTATCTGCCCGTGGACCCCGCCTATCCGGCTGCTCGTATCACGTATCTGCTGGAGGACGCTCGTCCGAAGCTGCTGATCACCGATCGCGCCGTTCAGGAGCAACTTCCCTCGACCGAGCTGCCGTTCGTCGTCATGGACGATTCCGCGTCCTGGTCCGTGGGCCATACGTCCGGTCCGGGTGGTGCTGCGTCGGCTGCGGGTCCGGCGTATGTCATTTACACCTCGGGTTCTACGGGACGTCCGAAGGGGGTGGTGGTCACTCATGCGTCGGTAACGCATCACATGGCGTGGCTGGCTGACCATCTGGCGTTGCGGGCTGAGGATCGGGTGCTGGCTCGGACGTCACCGAGCTTCGACGCGTCTGTGTGGGAGATCTGGCTGCCGTTGCTCCACGGCGCCTCCACCTGTCTGGTGTCACCGGAGACGAACCGTGACCCGGATCAACTGCTCTATCGCATACGGGACTTCGGGGTGACGGTGGCGCAGTTCGTGCCGTCGCACCTGTCGTTGGTGTTGGGCAGTGGGACCGGGGCGGTTCCTGGGTGTCTGCGGGCTGTGTTGTGTGGTGGTGAGCCGTTGTCGGGGGAGTTGGCGGCTCGGGTTGCTGATGTGTGGTCGGTGGAGGTCCACAACCTTTATGGGCCGACGGAGGCGACGATCGATGCGATGGTGCATGCGGTGGTTGGTGGTGGTGTGGGGGTGGTGCCGATTGGGCGGCCGATCTGGAATGCCCGGGCGTATGTGTTG
>NZ_JBNHIN010000146.1:0-1469 GCF_050054615.1 Streptomyces sp. YGL11-2 | reverse complement strand
CAATACCGGTGACTTTGTGTGGTGTGGGTCGTTGGGTGTGGTGTGCCAAGGCCGGGTCAGGTGAAGTCGTCGGGTGAGCGTCTGTCGGATCGGATTGCTCTGGGGGTGCTGACGCGGGTGTTTCCGCCGGAGTTGGTGGATGAGGTGATCGCTGAGTGCGGGCGTGGGGAACAGCGGTCGCGTCTGTTGCCGGCCCGTGTGGTGGTGTACTTCGTGCTGGCGATGTGCCTGTTTTCGCAGCAGGGCTATGAGGAGGTTGCCCGACTGCTGACCCAGGGGCTGGAGCGGGTGCGGCGGTGGGAGAAGCCGTGGCAGGTGCCGACGACAGCCGCGATCGGCAGGGCTCGCCGTCGGCTGGGACCGCAGCCGTTGAAGGGGTTGTTCGCTCGTGTCTGCCACCCGGTGGCGGTGCGGGAGACGGTGGGTGCCTGGTATCGCGGGTGGCGACTGGTGGCAGTGGACGGCACCGTCTTCGATGTCCCCGACACCAACGACAACAGTGCCTTCTTCGGCCGGCCGGGCTCAGGCCGCGGGCAGCAGCGCAGCGCGTATCCGCAGGTGCGGCTCGCGGCCCTGGTCGAGTGCGGGACCCATGCGGTATTCGCTGCCGCGACGGGACCGCTCTCGGTGCACGAACAGCAGCTGATCCCTGATCTGTTGGGACGGCTTGAGTCAGGCATGCTGGTGCTTGCCGACCGGGGGATCACCGGTTTCGAGTTGTGGCGGGCGGCAGCAGACACCGGTGCGGATCTGCTGTGGCGAGTCCGCAAGAACGTCGTGCTCCCCGTCGTTGAAGAGCTCGGTGATGGTTCCTACCTGTCCGAGATCGTTGCTTCCCACGATCGCCAACGCCGCTGCGATCCGGTCGCGGTCCGGGTGATCGAGTACACCCTTGACGGGGGTGAGGAGACGGTTTACCGGCTCATCACCACCTTGTGCGACCCCGACCAGGCTCCCGCTGTCGAGCTCGCCGCCCTCTACCACCAGCGGTGGGAGATCGAGAACACCCTGGACGAGATCAAAACGCATCAGGGCGGGAACCAGCTCATCCTGCGCTCGCGGTATCCCGACGGCGTCGAGCAGGAGGTCTACGGCTTCCTCCTGGTCCACCACGCCTTGCGGGCAACAATGCACCACACCGCCCGCCAGGCCGACCTCGATCCCGACCGGATCTCCTTCACCCGCACCCTGAACGCCGCCCGCCGCCACGTCACCAGCCAGGCGGCGCTTTCCCCCCTCCCGACTCCAACAGGCACTCACTGACACGGTCCGTGAGCTGTTGGAAAGGCTGCTTCCGTCCCGCAGGCAGCGCGCCAATCCCCGCGTCGTCAAACGCAAGATGAGCAACTGGCACCTCAAGCACTCCCACCACCGCAACCCGCCATCCCCGCCCACCCCAACCATCAGGTTGGTCCCACCAACCAAACCCACCAGCAAACACCGCAAAAAACCCTAAATCACTGGTATTG
>NZ_JBNHIN010000145.1:0-1492 GCF_050054615.1 Streptomyces sp. YGL11-2 | reverse complement strand
GGCGGTGGCCCGGTCGGGCCAGACGCGGGTGCCGATCTCTTCTTTGAGCAGGGCCCAGAAGCTCTCCGCGGCGGCGTTGATGCCCCTATGGATGTCAAGTCGCGTCTCGGGCTGGACCTGTGGGATCTGCCGCTGGGTTTGCGGGGACGATGAGCCGGTAGATCTCTCGGGCGACGTACCGTTTGAGGCAGCGGATGATCTCGCGCTTGGTCTTGCCCTCCGCGAGGCGCCGCCGCATGTAGTCCTGGGAAGGGCCCGCCCAGCGCAGGCGGCTGAGGACGATCCGGTAGAGGGCGGCGTTGGCTTGGCGGTCGCCGCCTCGGTTGAGTCTGCGGCGCTGGGTTTTGCCGGAAGACGCCTCGACAGGGCTGGTGCCGCACAAAGCGGCGAAGGACGCCTCGCTGTCGAGGCGTTCGGGGTTGTCGCCAGCCGAGATGAGCAGGGCTGCTGCGGTATCCGGGCCGACGCCGTGGACGTCGAGCAGGCCCGGAGTGCTTGCTCGGATCGCTTCTGCTATCCGTTTGGTGAGGTCGTTGATCTCCTCGGTCAGGTTCTGGATGCGGCGGGCCAGCAGCCTCAGGGTGTGACGCGCGGCCCCTGCCGGCCCGGAGATCTCCGACTCCGCGAGTAGAGCGCACTGTTGGAACAGTTTTGTGTTGCTCAGCTGGGCGAGACACTCCCGAAGTTCGGCATCGGCGCAGACCAGAACGCTCTTGAGCTGGTTGATGGCCTGGGTGCGGGACTTGATCGCGGATCCCTTCGCCAGCTTGAACAGCCGCAGCATCTCCACCGGGCCGTCGCTCGTCTTCGCCGCGGCGGTGGCGCGACCGGACAACACGGCGCGTGCAGCGGCTTCGGCATCGATCGCGTCGGTCTTGCCGTGGCGCCGCCGGGCGGCTTTGTCGGGCTGGTTGACCTCGGTCACCTCGATGCCCTCGGCCCGCAGGTGCCGCGTCAGGCCCACGCCGTAGGACCCGGTGCACTCGACCCCAGCTCGCCGCAGCATGCCGAACGAACGTGCCCAGGAGAGGAGTTGACGATATCCCTCCGCAGTCGCCGGAAAGCTGCGGCCGTCCAGGGCAGCGCCGAGCGTGGTGATGACGGCCGCGGCGTGTACGTCCTTGTGGGTGTCGACGCCGAGCAGGATGTCCTCCTCGGCGTCGGCCGGGACGTGACATGGGGCCGTGGACTGCGTGATGCTGGACAAGGTCACCTGTCTCCTGATCGCCTCGGGTGGTGGCCGTCGCCGGGCCGGGGCGGTCAAGACTGTGACGGTGCCTGTCGCGAAGGCCCCTATCGGGACACGTCCCCTGCCCGGCGGCAGCAAGTCCGCTCCAGGCAGTGGCCGACAGATCAACGCCAAGGCAACAACGCCAGTCGAAGCACGGGTCAGGCCACCGCCCGAAGCGGTACCCGATCATCCTCACAGTCGAAGCAGGATCCGGTGCGTCCGCAGCTCTGCCGGAGGCCCAACTCGCCTATTTCATCTCGG
>NZ_JBNHIN010000144.1:0-1507 GCF_050054615.1 Streptomyces sp. YGL11-2 | reverse complement strand
CAATGCCGCTGTTTTAAGCGTTGAGTTTGATTGTTCGCCTGGTCGGAGTGGGTTTGGAGGCCGGGACGATGGTGACGGCCTCGGCCGGTGGAGCCGCGGGCTGGGGCCAGTTGCGATGATGGGCCTTCTTGAGGGCCCAGTTGGACATCTTGCGTTTGACGACTCGGGGCAG
The DNA here is from genome assembly GCF_050054615.1 of Streptomyces sp. YGL11-2. NCBI lineage: Bacteria > Bacillati > Actinomycetota > Actinomycetes > Kitasatosporales > Streptomycetaceae > Streptomyces > Streptomyces sp. YGL11-2. The sequence goes on along the minus strand of NZ_JBNHIN010000144.1, from coordinate 1,335 downwards.
CGCGCGGAGTCTGCGGAGGGGTAACAGGCGGCGAGTGATCTCGGCGAGTGTGCGGTCCCAGGCGGCGGCCATGCGCTCAGGGGGAAAAAGCCGCCTGGGCGGGGACTTGGCGGCGAACGACGCGGAGTGAGCGGGTGAAGGAGAGCCGGTCGGGGTCGGTTCCGATTCCGAGAGCGGCCTGGTGCATGACTTGGCGGACGGCGTGGTGGACGAGCAGGAAGCCGTAGACCTCCTGCTCGACACCGTCGGGGTACCTGGAGCGTAGGACCGCATCCGGGCCGCGCTGGTGGACCTTGATCTCGTCCAGGATGCCTTCCACTTCCCATCTCTCGTGATACAGGGCTGCCAGCTCCGTCGCGGGAGCCGCCTGGGGATCGAGGAGGGTGGTGATCAGCCGGATCGGGCCGTCGGCCTCATGACCGGCGACCGTGTACTCGATCACCCGCACCGGCTGCCCGTCCACGTGCCGCCTGTCCTCCGCGGCGAAAATCTCCGACCGATAGGAGCCGTCGGCGTACTGCTCGCACACCCTCAGCACTGCGTTGGACTTGATGCGCCACAGCAAGTCCGCGCCGGTTGCGACAGCGGCCCGCCACCGGTGGTGGGAGGGGAAGTTACGGTCGGCCAGCAGCAGCATCCCCGGCCCGAGATGTGGCACCAGGGTGTCCGCGAGCACCGTCTCAGCCACCGTGCACGGGCCCGTGGCGGCGGCGAACACGGCATGCGTGCCGCACTCCACCAGCACCACCAGCCGCACCTGGGGAAACGCCCCCTTCTTGTCCCCACGCCCGCATCCCGGCCGCCCGAAGAACGTGTCATTCTCCGGCGTGTCCGCCACATCCAGCGTGGTGCCGTCCACCGCCACCAACCGCCGCCCCCGATACCAGGCACCAGCCGTCTCCACAGTTGCCACCGGCTGGCACACTCGCGCGAACAACGCCCGCAACGGTTCCGGACCGAGCCGGGCCCGAGCCCGGGAGATCGCCCCGGTCGAAGGCACCTCCCACCTGCCCCGCCACCGGCCAGTCCACGCCAGGCCCTCCGTCAACAGCCGCGCGACCTCCTCATACGCCTGCCCGGAGAACAGGCACATCGCCAGCACGAAGTAGACCACCACCCGCGCCGGCAACAACCGATGACGCCGCTCGCCCCGCCCCGTCTCGGCGACAACCTCGTCAACCAGCTCCGCCGTAAACACCCGCGTGAGCACACCCAACGCGATGCGGTCCGACAGCCGCTCCTCGACCGGCGGCTTGACCTGACCAGCTCGTGGCACCAAGCACCCCTCCCCGGCCACAAGCTACAGGCTGCCAACCCTCAAAGTCAGCGGCATTG
>NZ_JBNHIN010000143.1:0-1518 GCF_050054615.1 Streptomyces sp. YGL11-2 | reverse complement strand
TCTAGCCTCAAGACCAGTGACTTAACGGTCCCAGCTTCTGGGGACTTTGGTTGGCGGGTTGGTCGGGGTGGTGCGCCAGTGAGGTGCGATGGTGACGGCCTCGGCTGGGTCGAGGGTGGGCTGGGGAGTGTGCCGGTGTTCCTCGCGTTTGACACCGAAGTTCGACATCTTCCTTTTGACGACGCGGGGGTTGGAGCGCCTGCGGCGGAGGGGTAACAGGCGTGCGGCAATCTCCCGGATGCCGTCCGCGAGGGCCGTGGCCAGGTGGTCAGGGGGAAAAGGCCGCCTGCGCGGTGACCTGTCGGCGTGCGAGGCGGATGCTGCGGATGAAGGAGAGCCGGTCGGGATCGAGGCCGGCTTGGCCTGCGGTGTCGTGCATGAGGGTGCGGATGGCGTGGTGGACCAGCAGGTGCCCCCAGACCTCCTGCTCGACCCCGTAGGGCGAGCGGGACCGCAGGACCTGGGCGGGGCCGCGCTGGTGGGTCTTGAGTTCATCCAGGGCGGTCTCGATCTCCCACCGCTGGCTGTAGAGGGCGGCCAGCTCGGTGGCGGGGGCGGCTTCGTGGTCGAGGATCGAGGTGATCAGCCGGTACGGGGCCTCCTGTGTCGGGCGGGCGGGATCATCCAGGGTGTACTCGATGACCCGCACCACGGTGGGGTCGGCGCGCTTGCGGTGGTCCTTGGCCGTGACGATGTCCGACAGGTACGAGCCGTCGGGCAGTTCCTCGCGGACTGGCAGCACGGCGTGGGAACGGATGCGCCACAGCAGGTCCGCGCCGCCAGCCGAGGCCGCCCGCCACAACTCCAGCCCGGTGAAACCACGGTCGGCCAGCAGCAGGTCCCGCTCGCCGAGGTGGCCGAACAGCTCGCGGGCCAGCACCGGTTCGGAAGTCGTCAGCGGTCCCATGGCGGCGGCGGTGATGGCGTGGGTGCCGCACTCGGCCAGCGCCACCACCCGCACCTGCGGGTACGCGCACCGCTCGGTGCGGTGGGTCTTCGGACGCCCGAAGTACGCGGCGTTCGCCTCGCTGTCCGGCACGTCAAAGACCGTCCCGTCGATGGCCATCAGCCGCCACCGGCCATAGAAGGCACCTGGCGTCGACTCCGTCGCCAACGGCCTTGCCACCTGCGCGAACAGGGCCCTGAACGGTTCGGGCCCCAGCTTGGCCCGAGCCCGGGAGATCGCCGCGGTGGTCGGCACCTGCCACGAGCCAGACCAGCGTTTCGCCCAGGCCAGCCCCTGCGTCAGCAGACGTGCGACCTCCTCATAGCCCTGCCCGGAGAACAGGCACATGGCCAGCACGAAGTAGACCACCACCCGCGGCGGCAGCAGCCGGTTGCGCTGCCCGGATCTCCCGCACCCGGTCACCACCCGCTCCACCAGCTCCGGCGGGAACGACCGTGTCAGCACCCCGACCGCGATGCGATCCGAGAGCCGCTCGTCCGCCGACGACTTCATCTGTCCGGGCCTGGGCACACTCGGTCAACGACTCAGACCCCGTTAAGTCACTGGTCTTG
>NZ_JBNHIN010000142.1:0-1623 GCF_050054615.1 Streptomyces sp. YGL11-2 | reverse complement strand
CGGGCCGGAGTCCGCGTGGGTGCGGTAGGCGATCACGTCGTCGACGACGGTGTAGTTGACGGGGAAGACGGCGGGGGTGCCGCCGATGGTGACGGCCACTCTGCCGATGCCGTGCGTGGAGAGCAGTTCGCGGCATTCGGCGGGGCCGAGCACCTGTACTTCGGGGTGGGCCGCGGCTTTGCCGAGGCCCTCGGGGAGGTCGGCCGTGCCGCCCGTCAGGTCTNCGGCGGGGCCGAGCACCTGTACTTCGGGGTGGGCCGCGGCTTTGCCGAGGCCCTCGGGGAGGTCGGCCGTGCCGCCCGTCAGGTCTGCGACGGTGGTGTCGAGGGCGTGGGCGAGGCGCAGCAGGAACCCGATGTCCGGTTCGGCCGCGTGCTCCTCGACGTACTGCACATATCCCGGTGAGGCGGCGGCCCGGGTCGCGACCTCCTCGCGGGTCAGCCCCAGTTGCTGCCGGCGCAGTGCGGCGCGCCGGCCCAGATCGCTGCCGGGCCGACCCGGCGCAGCGCCGGATCCCGGTGCCCGTTCGGTCGTCATCGCGCACACATCCTTCCTTCCAGCGGGTACGGCCTCGTCTGCGCGGACGGGGTTACTCATGCGGCACGATCGCCACGGGACAGGCGGCGTGGTGGACGGCCGCATGGACGACGTGGCCGATGCGGGGGACCGCGTGGCCGATGTGCCGGCGGCCGACGATCAGCAGCTGTGCTCCCGCGGCGCCGTGCAGGAGGGCGGGTGCCGGACTCTCCATCACCACCTGCTCCTCCACCCGCACGTCCCGGAACTTCTCCCGCCAGGGGCGCAGCGCCTCCGACAGCTCCTCGCGTGCCTGCCGTTCCGCTTCCTCCGCGCCGGCCCGTTCGACGACACCGGCCAGGTCGTAGGCGAACGGGGGGAGGCTTCTGCCGTGCACGGCGCGGAGCGGGACGGCCCGGTGGGCGGCGGTTTCGAAGGCGAACACCAGCAGCCCCTCGCACGGCGCGTGCAGGCTGACGCCGACCGCGACGCTGTCGCCGTCCTCGGTAGCGGGGCCGTCCTGCGGGGCCCGCACCAGGACGAGGGGGACCGCGACGCGCGGCACGAGGTCGAGGCCGGTGGCCCCCAGTGCGAAGCGCGCCGCCGGGCCCAGCCCCCGCGACCCCAGGACCAGCAGATCCGCCCGCTCGGCGGCTTCGGCCAGGGCGTCCAGTGGCGGCGCGCGCACCGAACCGGCGTCGACCGGCAGTCCGGGCTCCGCCGCCTCGACCGCGGACCTGGCCTCGTCGAGGACGCGGTCCGGCCAGTGCGGAAGCTCCGTGCGCCACGGCATCCCCCGCTGCCGTTCCGTAAGAGGCTGCCAGGCGGTCAGGAGGTGCAGCCGGGCCTGTCGCAGCCGTGCCTCGTGCGCCGCCCACCGCGCGGCCGCCAGGGCCTGCGGCGTACCGTCCACACCGACGGTGACGAGGTCCTTCATGACGGCGGCCGGCTCTCCTCGGCACGTCCTTCGCCGGTCCCGTCCGACGGGCCGCCGCCGGCCGGCTCCGGCTTCAGATCCTCGGACACCGACACCACGCCGTCGAGGCTCGCGCACATCCGTACCAGCACGGGAGCGAGCAACAGGTCGGTCACCGTGCCGTGCAGGGC
>NZ_JBNHIN010000141.1:0-1649 GCF_050054615.1 Streptomyces sp. YGL11-2 | reverse complement strand
TGAAGGCCCCGAACGACGGTCCGTTTCTGAGCGGTACGGCTGGCGCGAGATGAGACGCCGCCAGTCCTCCCGCCGGATCTGTGTCGAGCACGCTAACGCCGAAGTCCGGCAGTGGCGCCCGCTCCAGCGGTACACCGGCCGCCGCGAGACCTATGGCGTCACCTCGCCATAGCCGCTTTGGTCGCCGACCGCGCCGCCAAGCGGCCCACCCAGCACAAACCCAGCACCGAGCTGGTGCACGTTCGCATCAAGACCTGCTGAACCACGACCCAGCCGAACCCGCAGGCCAACACACCCCAAGACCAATCGCGGGTCAGCCCGTTAGCGGTCGAAGGCGATGAGGGAGCGGGTGAGGGGCGCCGTTCATGACGTACGGTGTCCGAAGTCGAAGGAGCAGTCTCCATTGTCGAGCGCGCAGCAGGCGCGACAACCGGGGGCGAGACGGGAGCTGTTGATGAAGGCCGCCCGCTTCAGTCGGTTCGGGGGCCCGGAGGTCCTTGAGATCGTGGATCTCCCCGATCCGCATCCGGGTCCCGGGCAGGTCCGGATCGCGGTGCGCGCGGCCGGCGTCAATGCGAGCGACTGGAAGAAACGCAGGGGCCTGATGGATGTGGAGCTTCCGCAGACTCTGGGCTATGAGGCCGCGGGTGTTGTCGACGAGGTAGGCGAGGGCGCCTCGGATGTGGCCGTCGGCGATCGCGTGTTCGGCTTCTGCCTTGATGGAGCGGCGCAGGCCGAGCTGGCGGTGCTGTCCTTCTATGCACCGATCCCGCCGTCGCTCGACTTCGCCGGTGCTGCCGCGCTGCCGGCCGCCATTGAGACGGCCATGCGCGCGGTTGACCAGCTCGGCGTCAAGAGCGGCAGCACGGTGCTCATCAACGGCGCCTCCGGGAGCGTCGGCAGCGCCGCGGTCCAGTTCGCGGTGGCGCGCGGCGCGCGCGTGATCGGCACTGCCAGTCCGGCGAACCACGACTACCTGAGCTCGCTGGGGGCCGAACCCGTCGCGTACGGCGAGGACCTGGTCGAGCGGGTTCGCGCGCTCGCGCCGGACGGCGTCGACCTGGCGCTCGATGTCGCCGGGAGCGGCGTGCTGCCCGAGCTCATCGGGCTCGCCGGGGGCTCGGAGCACATCCTGACGGTGGCTGACTTCGTCGGCGCGCAGGAGCATGGGGTGAGGTTCAGCCGCGGGGATGACGGACGCGCGATCCATGTGCTTGCCGAGATCGGCGAGTTGATCGAGGCCGGGCGCTTCGCGCTCCCGGTCGCGCAGACCTTCCCGCTCGCCGAGATCGCGGAGGCACACCGCGTCAGCGAGGACGGTCACGTGCGCGGGAAGCTCGTTCTGCTGGTCGGCTGATACAGCGGCGTTTCCCACACCCTCCCGGTTTTTCTGACACATCGCCAGATTCAGGGGTGCGTTCGAGATCGTTGCGTGAACGACACCAGGTGCCGGATCTCCATCCGATAGCTACTTGCCCCTGAAAAAGGGTTTGGGCTGGTGACGGGGTCGGAGCTGTTGGAGGGCACCAGTCCGACGGCTACCCATTGGCCCCTGCCTCACCGGCTGAGGGTGGTCATCCGCTGGAGGTTGTAGGCGAAGACTCCCAGTCCGGCCCAGGTCTGGGCGCCGGTCAGGCGGCGGAGGCGAG
>NZ_JBNHIN010000140.1:0-1775 GCF_050054615.1 Streptomyces sp. YGL11-2 | reverse complement strand
TCTAGACCCGGATTTCGCACGTGCCTCGTCTGGTTGGAACGAGGCAGGTGCGGTGTCTGGTTGTCGGTGTGGTCGTTGATGTGATGTGTCGATGATTTCGCGTGCCGAGCGGCCCCGGGTACGTCGTCCACGGATGAACGTGGAGATCGCACCGGTGGTGGAGAGGCGTCTGGGCGCTCTGCCTGCCTCTGCCGGGTTTCTGCGCCGGCTGGACGTGGCCGGGATCATCGACGAGCTGTGTCCGGTGCGTGAAGTCGCGCATCTCACCCACGGGCAGGTCATCGAGGTGCTGGTGGCCAACCGGCTGTCGGCGCCCACACCGTTGGTGCGGGTCGGTGACTGGGCACGTGAATGGGCCGTTGAGGAGGTCTTCGGCATCGAGCCGGACCTGCTCAACGATGACCGCATCGGCCGTGCCCTGGACGCGGTTGCGCCCGAGCTGGAACGCATCGTCGGCAGTATCGGGGCGAGCGCGATCGCCGCCTTCGGGATCGATGTCTCGCGCCTGCACTGGGACATGACCAGCATGTCCCTGCATGGCGCCTACGAAAGGCAGCAGGAGGGATTCCCGCAGGTCAAGTACGGTCACCCCAAGGACCGCCGGGCGGATCTCAAGCAGATCCAGGCCGGGATCGCGACCTGCGGGGATGGCGGGATCCCTGTCTTCCACCGCGCCTATGACGGCGGGGCAGGCGAGGTCTCCCAGGTCGTCGGGGCGATGACGGCACTGCGCGAGCTGGCCGCACCCCGCGACTTCTTGATGATCGGCGACTCGAAGCTGATCTCTTACCCGAACCTGCTGGCCCTGGGGGAGGCGGGAGTGAAGTTCATCGCCCCGGCTCCCGCGGCCAAGGTTCCGGACGGCCTGTATGCGGCGCTCGACCTCGGCAAGGCCCGCCTGGTCGACTACACCGCCCGCCGGGACGCGGCCAAGCCACCCGGGCAGCGTGGGTGCTACCGCGTGCTGGAGGACACCCAGACCCTGCCCGGTCCGCGAAAGCGCGACCCGCAGGTCACCGTGCGCCGGATCCTGGTCCACTCCAGTGCCAACGCCGCTGCCCAGCAGGCCGCCCGCACCCGGCGACTGGAGCGCGCCCGGGACGAGCTGGACAAACTTCAGTCCGTTTGCGGCGGCCGTTACTACGCCACCGCCGAGAAGGTCACGGCCCGGATCGGCGTGATCACCAAGAAACGCCGTATCGGCTCCTGCCTGGTTACCACCGTCGGCACGAACGAGAACGGACGTCCCACCCTGACCTGGCACTTCGACCAGGACGTGCTGGCCGCCGAGGCTGCCGTGGACGGCTGGTATGCGCTGCTGACCACCCTCGATGCGGACGAGGCCGACGCAGCCGAGGTCCTCATCCGATACAAGGACCAGTCGGTGGTCGAGCGCCGGTACAGCGACTTCAAAGGCCCGCTCGCCGTGGCCCCGGTGTTCTTGCACCACAACCGGCGCATCGCCGCTCTGATCACCGTGATCTGCCTGGCCCTGCTGGTGTTCTGCCTCATCGAACGACAGGTCCGCCAGGCCCTGGGCGGCGAGCAGACCATGCGCGGGCTCTACCCGGACAACCGGGCCGTCCGCCCTACCGGCCGCATGATCCTCTACCACCTCGCCGGCCTGCGGATGCGGCCCGGAACAGCCACAGATCCACCAACCATCCTGATCACACGTGCTGTTCAAGCCCACCTCCTCGGACTGCTCGGCATCGACGAAACCTGCCCCCGCTGGCTGGACACCTCAGACCCCATGTGCGAAATCCGGGTCTAGA
>NZ_JBNHIN010000139.1:0-1968 GCF_050054615.1 Streptomyces sp. YGL11-2 | reverse complement strand
CCAGCAGCCGCGACTTCCCGCACCGCTTCTCCGGCGCGACGATCGCCAGGCGCGGCGCGTGCTGCCACGCACGCTGCAGATGCGTCGCCGCGACCCACAACGTCACCGCCGTGAGCGCCTCCTGGCTCGGCATCACCACATACCGCTCGACCTGCGCACGCAGGTCGGCCAGCACCTGCTCGCCCTGGCGCAGAGGGCCGACGAACGTACCGGTACTCGCCGGCCGCGGCTTCGGGACGGACGGCTTCTGGGCCGCGTCACCTACCGATGACGTCTCGTCTCCCTCACCGGCTCGCTCGCCGGTCAGGTGGGCACCCGGCTTCCCGGCAATCGCGGCCACCGGCCCATTCGCCTTGCCGGAGGGGGAATGTGCGTCGGGTGTCGTAGGTTGCACAGGGCAGCTCCTCATTCTGCGGCGCCGGGCATGCCGGCTCAGCGCACGCGGGTCGTTCGGTGGATACGGGCGGTGGGAGTGTGCTGAGCCTCCGGCGTTGCCTCGCCGGGGGCTCGCTTTGTCCCGGGGCGGGACATCCGGGTTGTTCCGTGTCGGAACACGCAGGGCGTTCCGCGGCGGAACACCCGGGGCGTTCCGTTTCGGAACACGGACAGTACGTCCACCCCCTGACACAGTCCAGCGTTTCTGTGTCAGCTCAGCGCAGACATGTCTGCTACGGTGCCCCGCCTTCACGCCGCCAGGCCCAGCAGGTCCAGCAGGTCCGCCGTCACCACTCGGTAGGCGTTGCCTAGCCGCAGCACCCGGCACGGGTACTCGCCCCGCTTCGCCAACGCATAGCCCTTGCTCCGCCCCAACCCGAGTGCCCGGTTGCCCGTCTCCAGGTCAACAGCTGCGGGGAGGCCCAGAAGCTCCTCCCGGCTCATCCCCTTCGACCGTCCGGCCGTGGTGTCTTCGCGCATGCAGTGCGCCCCTTTCGGTACAGCCGTCGGCGAACGTGGGCGCCACGTTCGGCTCCAGGCGTGTACCTACCAGGATGACGAAGCTAATGTGTCTGCATGACACAACACGGTTTCGATGATGAAGAGGACGACTTCCCCGAGTGGGTGGATCGCATCAAAGCCAACGTGGCCGGCGAAGTCCGGCGGAGAAGGAAGGAGGTGGGATGGAGCGCGCAGGACTTGGCGGACCGGTGCGGACAGCTCGGGCATCCCATCCCGCGCAACGTGATCGCCAACATGGAATCCGGCCGCCGGGCCAACCTCCCGCTGGTGGACGTCATGGTCCTGGCCGCCGCCCTGGAGACCTACCCCGCCTGCCTGATCTTCCCGGTCGGCTACGTGGACGAGACGCAGGAACTCCCCTTCCAGCACCTCGTCCCCACCTGGGAAGCCCTACGCCGCTTCACCGGCGAGCAGGAGGTACCCGGGTACGACGCGGGCCTGGTCCCCGACTTCGAGCTTCACGCCAGCCTCGTACGCACCGCCCTGGCCGCGCTCGAAGAAGCGGAGCAGGCCCGGTTCGCGGCCAAGACGGCGACCAACCGCGCCCAGCAGGAGGAAGCCGAGCGCAGGCGGACGAAGTACGCCGACCAGGCCATCTCCGCCAAGTACAACCTCCGCCACCTCCGTCGGGACATCCGCGACGAAGGAGCCACCCCACCCGATCTGCCACCCGCACTGGGCGACGTCGACCCAGCCGAACCGGACACCGAAACCACCCCGGAGGAACGCCTATGAAGGGCTCTACCCACCGCCGCTGCTACTGCCGCGACCCCAAGACCGGCAAACCGCTCGGCAAGACCTGCCCCAAGCTCTCCAACCGGAAGCACGGCTCGTACTCGATACGCCAGGAGCTCCCGCCCCGCGAAGACGGCACCCGCCGCTCCTTCAGCCGCGCCGGCTACGAGACCCTCAAGGCCGCCCAGGCCGACCTGGACCACATACGCGCGCTCCTCGGGCTCGCCGACGCCGACGACCCCGAGGGGCTGGCACAGATCGCCGAACTCTTGGAGA
>NZ_JBNHIN010000138.1:0-2015 GCF_050054615.1 Streptomyces sp. YGL11-2 | reverse complement strand
CCAGCAGCCGCGACTTCCCGCACCGCTTCTCCGGCGCGACGATCGCCAGGCGCGGCGCGTGCTGCCACGCACGCTGCAGGTGCGTCGCCGCGACCCACAACGTCACCGTCGTGAGCGCCTCCTCACTCGGCATCACCACGTACCGCGCGATCTGCGCCCGCAGGGCGGCCAGCACCTGCTCGCCCTGGCGCAGAGGGCCGACGAACGTGCCGGTACTCGCCGGCCGCGGCTTCGGGACGGACGGCTTCTGGGCCGCGTCACCTCCCGATGACGTCTCGTCTCCCTCACCGGCTCGCTCGCCGGTCAGGTGGGCACCCGGCTTCCCGGGAATCGCGGCCACCGACCCATTCATCTCGCCGGTCTGGGAATGTGCGTCGGGTGTCGTAGGTTGCACAGGGCAGCTCCTCTTCTGCGGCGCCGGGCATGCCGGCTCAGCGCACGCGGGTCGTTCGGTGGATACGGGCGGTGGGAGGGTGCTGAGCCTCCGGCGTTGCCTCGCCGGGGGCTCGCTTTATCTCGTGGCGGTACATCCGGGTTGTTCCGTGTCGGAACACGCGGGGCGTTCCGCGGCGGAACACGCGGGGCGTTCCGCGGCGGAACACGCGGGGCGTTCCGCGGCGGAACACGCGGGGCGTTCCGCGGCGGAACACGGACAGTACGTCCACCCCCTGACACAGTCCAGCGATTCTGTGTCAGCTCAGCGCAGACACGTCTGCTACGGTGCCCCGCCTTCACGCCGCCAGACCCAGCAGGTCCAGCAGGTCCGCCGTCACCACGCGGTAGGCGTTGCCCAGCCGCAGCACCCGGCACGGGTACTCGCCCCGCTTCGCCAACGCATAGCCCTTGCTCCGCCCCAACCCGAGTGCCCGGTTGCCCGTCTCCAGGTCAACGGCTGCGGGGAGGGCCAGAAGCTCTTCCCGACTCATCCCCTTCGGCCGTCCGGTCGTGGTGTCTTCGCGCATGCGGTGCGCCCCTTTCGGTACAGCCGTCGGCGAACGTGGGCGCCACGTTCGGCTCCAGGCGTGTACCTACCAGGATGACGAAGCTAATGTGTCTACATGACACAACGTGGTTTCGATGATGAAGAGGACGACTTCCCGGAGTGGGTGGATCGGATCAAAGCCAACGTGGCCGGCGAAGTCCGGCGGAGGAGAAAGGAGATGGGATGGAGCGCGCAGGACTTGGCGGACCGGTGCGAGCAGCTCGGGCATCCCATCCCGCGCAACGTGATCGCCAACATGGAGTCCGGCCGCCGGGCCAACCTCCCGCTGGTGGACGTCATGGTCCTGGCCGCCGCCCTGGAGACGTACCCGGCCTGCCTGATCTTCCCGGTTGGCTACGTGGAGGAGACGCAGGAACTCCCCTTCCAGCACCTCGTCCCCACCTGGGAAGCCCTGCGCCGCTTCACCGGCGAGCAGGAGGTACCCGGGTACGACGCGGGTCTGGTCCCCGACTTCGAGCTTCACGCCAGCCTCGTGCGCACCGCCCTGGCCGCGCTCGAAGAAGAGGAGCAGGCCCGGTTCGCCGCGAAGACCGCGACCGGCCGCGCCCAGCAGGAGGAAGCCGAGCGCAGGCGGACCAAGTACGCCGACCAGGCCATCTCCGCCAAGTACAACCTCCGCTACCTCCGTCGGGACATCCGCGACGAAGGAGCCACCCCACCCGATCTGCCACCCGCGCTGGGCGACGTCGACCCACCCGAACCGGATACCGAAACCACCCCGGAGGAACGCCCTTGAAGGGCTCCACGCACCGCCGGTGCTACTGCCGCGACCCCAAGACCGGCAAACCGCTCGGCAAGACCTGCCCGAAGCTCTCCAACCGGAAGCACGGCTCGTACTCCATACGCCAGGAACTCCCGCCCCGCGAGAACGGCACCCGCCGCTCCTTCAGCCGCGCCGGCTACGAGACCCTGAAGGCCGCCCAGGCCGACCTCGACCACATACGCGCGCTCCTCGGGCTCGCCGACGCCGACGACCCCGAGGGGCTGGCACAGATCGCCGAACTCTTGGAGA
>NZ_JBNHIN010000137.1:0-2018 GCF_050054615.1 Streptomyces sp. YGL11-2 | reverse complement strand
GGGAGAGGGGTGGCCGCCCTTTGTGCCGTAGGAAGGGCCTTACTTGCCCTTGGCGGCTTCCTTGAGCTTCGAGCCCGCGGAAACCTTCACGCTGTAGCCGGCCGCGATCTGGATCGGCTCACCGGTCTGCGGGTTGCGCGCGGTGCGAGCGGCACGGTGGGTGCGCTCGAAGGTCAGGAAGCCGGGGATGGTGACCTTCTCGTCGCCCTTGGCGACGACCTCGCCGACGGTCTCGGCAAGCGCGGCCAGAACGGCGTCGGCGTCCTTGCGGGTCACCTCGGCGCGATCGGCCAGAGCGGCCACCAGCTCACTGCGGTTCATGTATGTACTCCCGTGTTCTTCTTGCCAATGAGGCGTGAGATCGAAGCCGATGCTGCCAGGGCCCTCGAACGGTCCCCGGAACCGGGTCCGTCCTTCAGCTCCCTCGCGCCTGGGGTCCCCCTGGACAATGTCCTTGGGAGAGCATCCTGCCCCCACCTGCGGCGGTAAAGCCAATCCGGCACCCTGGAGGGTCACCCGCCACCCTATGGGTGGCTCGCGGAGGGCGTGTCCCGCGACGCGCCGGACTCAGACCGTCGTGGCAGCCGTCACAGCCGGGTCGGCGGCCTTCGCCGCGTCCCGCACCGCACCGGCGACCGCCCCGGCGACCTTCTCGTTGAAGACGCTGGGGATGATGTAGTTCGGGTTGACCTCGTCGTCCAGCACGACCTCGGCCAACGCACGGGCCGCGGCCAGCATCATCTCGGTGTTCACCGTACGCGAGGCCGCATCCAGCAGACCACGGAAGACCCCGGGGAAGACCAGCACGTTGTTGATCTGGTTGGGGAAGTCCGAACGCCCCGTCGCCACCACCGCCGCGGTCTGACGCGCGATCGCCGGGTCGACCTCCGGATCCGGGTTGGCGAGTGCGAACACGATCGCGTCCTGCGCCATCCGCGCCACATCCTCACCCTCCAGCACATTGGGCGCCGAGACACCGATGAAGACATCCGCCCCCACCACCGCCTCCCTCAGCGTCCCGGTCACACCCTCCGGATTGGTGTTGTCCGCGATCCAGCGCAGCGCCGAGTCGGGGTCCGCTTCCACCAGATCGGCCCGGCCCGCATGCACCACACCATGGATGTCGGCGACCACCGCATGCCCCACACCGGCGGCCAGCAGCAGCTTGAGGATCGCCGTCCCCGCCGCACCGGCACCCGACATCACCACCCGCACGTCCTCGATCTTCTTCCCCACCACCCGCAGCGCGTTGGTCAGCGCCGCCAGCACCACAATGGCGGTGCCGTGCTGGTCGTCATGGAAGACCGGAATGTCCAACGCCGCACGCAACCGCGCCTCGATCTCGAAGCACCGCGGCGCGGAGATGTCCTCCAGATTGATGCCCGCAAAGCCCGGAGCGATCGCCTTGACGATCTCCACGATCGCATCGGTGTCCTGCGTGTCCAGACAGATCGGCCACGCATCGATCCCGGCGAAACGCTTGAAGAGCGCCGCCTTGCCCTCCATCACCGGCAACGCGGCCTTCGGCCCGATGTTCCCCAACCCCAGCACCGCCGAGCCGTCAGTGACCACCGCGACACTGTTGCGCTTGATCGTCAGCCGGCGGGCGTCCTCGGGATTGTCCGCGATCGCCTGACAGACCCGCGCCACGCCCGGGGTGTAGACCATCGACAGATCGTCACGGTTACGGATCGGGTGCTTCGACGACATCTCGATCTTGCCACCGAGGTGCATCAGGAACGTCCGGTCGGACACCTTGCCCAGCGAGACACCCTCGATCCCGCTCAGCTCGGAGACGATCTCCTGCGCATGCGCCGTCGAGGTCGCCGCGATCGTCACGTCGATCCGCAGCTTCTCGTGCCCCGACGCGGTCACATCCAACCCGGTGACCGACCCACCGGAGGACTCCACAGCCGTCGTCAGCTGGCTGACGGCGGTGCCGCTCGCGGGAACTTCCAGTCGCACCGTCATCGAATACGAGACGCTAGGCGCCGTTGCCATGGCCGACTTCCTCTGCT
>NZ_JBNHIN010000136.1:0-2037 GCF_050054615.1 Streptomyces sp. YGL11-2 | reverse complement strand
CGAAGTCGTCACCGGCTTCTACGAGTCCCGCACGTTCGAAGAGCAGGCGTACTCGGCCCCCTGGGTAGGCGGCGGCCGGTACCAGTGGATCGCCATCCGGCCAACCCGCCTCAGCGGGCGCCGCATCCGCGTCCCCGGGGCGCCGGCGTCCCCGGCCGGGAGCACCGACGCGGACGCGTGAACCGGCCCTTCATGTCCCAGGCCACGCGCAGCGATCGGCGTGCGGACCGGGTGCCGGTTGAGGCCGCACGCCGCTGTCGGCGGGATCGTTCACGCCGGCGTCGGCGGGGTGCTCACGCTCACGGCGCCGAGATCGACCGCTCGGCGCCGGGTGGCCAGGAGGCGACGGGCGACGACGTCGAGGACCCGGCGGGTCACCACCAGCCCCAGGACCGANGTTCACGCCGGCGTCGGCGGGGTGCTCACGCTCACGGCGCCGAGATCGACCGCTCGGCGCCGGGTGGCCAGGAGGCGACGGGCGACGACGTCGAGGACCCGGCGGGTCACCACCAGCCCCAGGACCGAGTCCGCCTCGCACAGCGCGCGTACCCGGGTCGCGTCGAATTCGTGGGCCCGCACGAGGGTGAACGCCTCCGCCCCCATCCGCCAGCGGTACGGCGGCACCAGCCACGACCAGCCCAGCAGGTCGCCCGGGCCGAGGACATCGACGACCGCCGGCCGTCGGGTCGCTATCCGGATGTCGAGATTGACCGAGCCGGTGCGGATGATCCAGAAGCGGTCGGCGGCACCGCCCTCCTCGAAGATGCGGGTGCCTTCCGCAAAGGACACCTCGTGGGCGAACGCCAGCAGCCGGTCCCTTCCGTTGGGCGGGAGATGTTGCAGCAACGGGGTGGTGGTCATGGCGGATCTCCTGGTTACCGGCCGTGCCGCGACGGCAGCGCCGCGGCCCAAGTCGTCAGGTTGCGGCGTCCGTTCGCCTGTCTGCGGGCCATGAACGGGCCGGCCCGGAGCGGCGGGCCGGCGTCCGACGGCAAGGAGGACCACCCGCTTCTCGCGGGCCCTGATGGCGCGGTGCGCGGTCTCGCTCCGCTCCTCCGCGTCTGCCGTCCTCCCTGTCGCTTTCAGTGAACCGCGCGGAGGTGTCGCGCACGAGTTCCGTCCGGTCCCGTCCCATGGGCCGGACGGCCTTCTCTCCGGGCGGCTCGCCCCTATCGCGCACGGCTGCCCCTGTGGCACGTTCGGCACAAGGCGCCGGGGTGTCCGGAGGCGGCGCCGACGGTGACGGCACACGCCGGCGATCAGCGCGTGGTCCGGAGCCCGACCGCCGGCGCCGCCCGCCGGGGCGGGGAGATCGTCGGACCCCACTGCGAGGTGTGACATGGGCGGCTCGGTCCTCGTCGGACTGGACGGAACCGGGAACAGTGTGCCCGCGGTGCGCTGGGGCGCCGAGGAGGCAGCGGTACGGAACCTTCCCCTCCACCTCCTGCACTCCTGGGTCTCCCAACCCTGGCCCCCCTCCCCGACCCGAGCCGATGCCGAAAAGCGCCGCTACGGAGCCGAAGCACTCAGCCGCGCCGAAACCCTGGTCCGCCAGACGCATCCGGGAATCGCGGTGACCGCCGAGCAGACCTCAGAAGAGGCAGCGGACGCACTGGCGGAACGCAGCAAGGCGGCCACCCTCCTGGTACTCGGATCGCGCGGGCACGACACGATCTCCGGATTCCTCCTGGGCTCCGTGAGCCTGCGGGTGCTCGGGCGCGCGCAGTGCCCGGTGGTCACCGTCCGCGAGGAGGAACCGTCCACCGGCCCCGGACCCGAAATCGTCGTCGGCGTGCAGGAGTTGGGCGCCGAGGGCAACGCCGTACTCGACTACGCCTTCACCACGGCCACGGCCCATCACACGGCGCTACGCGCCGTACGGGCCCGGCCGCCCGACACCCCCCTCGGCGCCCCCGCCACCTCGCCGGGCGCGCCGGCCCCCACGGCGAGCGGCGACGAGGAGTTGCTCTCCATGAGCCTGGCCCTGTGGCGCGAGAAGTTCCCCGACGTGCGGGTGATCGAGGAAGTGACCGACGG
>NZ_JBNHIN010000135.1:0-2312 GCF_050054615.1 Streptomyces sp. YGL11-2 | reverse complement strand
TAAAGCGAAGCAGTCCGGCAACCCGCCCCGGAGCTCCCGAACCCGGCACCGACGATGACCTGGGACCCCGCCCCACACACCCACCTCCCGCCGAAGGCGGGAAACACCGCACCCCGTACGACGGGAAACCCGACAACGTGGGAAGCCGGCAAAGCGCAGCGAAACGGCGAAACGTCAGGCGGACCCGGCCAACGCCCTGACGAGGGCCTGCGCCCGCGGGTCCGCGGTCACGTTGCGCTGCATGCCGTTGGTGACGTAGCCGAAGGCGACCCCGTGCTCCGGGTCGGCGAAGGCCAGGGCGCCGCCGCGTCCGGGGTGGCCGAAGGAGCCCGGGCCGAGCAGCGGGGAGGCCGGGCCGTGCAGCATGAAGCCGAGTCCGAAGCGGGTGTTGACCAGCAGGGTGCGGTCGAGGCCGGCGGACTCCTCGGTGCGGGCGAGGGTGAGGGTCGCGGGGGCGAAGAGGCGGGGGTGGCCGTCGACGGGGCCGATGAGCGCGGCGTAGGCGCGGGCGAGCGCGGGGGCGGTGGCGATACCGGCGGAGGCGGGGAGTTCGGCGGCCCGGTAGGCGGGGGCGTTCTCGTCGGGGGCCGGGGAGATCGCGCCGAAGGCGCGGCTGGTGAGGGAGGCGGGGTCGGCGTACGCGTCGGCGACCGACTGCTTGGGCCGGACCCGGAGTCCGGCGGCCGCGGGGCGGGTCGGCGGCTCGACGGGGGCGAGGCGGCCGACCCGGTCCTGGGCCGCCTCCGGAAGCCCGATCCACAGGTCGAGGCCGAGCGGCCCGGATATCTCCTCGGCGACCCACTCGCCGAGGGTGCGCCCGGTGACCCGCAGGACCAGTTCGCCGATCAGCCAGCTGTAGGTCTGGGCGTGGTAGCCGTGGTCGGTGCCGGGTGTCCAGGCGGGGGCCTGGGCGGCGACCGCGGCCGGGCCGCTGCTGCCGTCGACGGCCTGGGCGGGGGTGAGGGGGGTGTCCAGGACCGGCAGCCCGGCCCGGTGCGAGAGGAGGTGGCGGACCAGGACGCGGTCCTTGCCTGCGGCCTTGAACTCGGGCCAGTACGTGCCGACCGGCGCGTCCAGGTCGAGCTGTCCGCGCTGGTGGAGCAGGAGCGGGACGGTGGCGGCGATGCCTTTGGTGGCGGACCGGATGATCTGGGCGGTGCCGGGCTCCCACGGGGCGGCGGTGGCGTCGCCGGGTGCGGCGTCGCCGTCCTTGGTGCCGGCCCAGAGGTCCACGACCTTGCGGCCGTCGCGGTAGACGGCGACCGCCGCCCCCCGCTCGCCGTACCGGCCGAAGTTGGCTGCGAAGGCGTCCCGGACCGGCTCGTAGCCGTCCTCGACCGTGCCCTGGACGTCCACCACTGATTCCCGCTTCCCACTGATCTGTCGCTTCGGTGACCCATCAATGGTGCAACGCCGGGATCCATGCTCATGACCAGGGGGATGGCCAGGGCCCGGGGCCGTGGCGTTCGTCACTTCGGGGGTGTGGCCGGGCGGCGGTGCGCGGTGGACGGCCGGCCGCCGCGGTGCCATTGACTCTTGTGGACGCCTCCCGCACCCTCCGGCCATGACCGCCCAGGAAGCACCTCAGGCCCCGTTCGCGCTGTGCGCCGGTGAGAGCTGGCGCGCCCCGTGGGACATGTACGCGACCCTGCGCGACGAGCACCCCCTCCACCATGTCGCCGACGGCGACTACTGGGTCCTGTCCCGTTACGCGGACGTCCTCGCCGCCGCCCGGGACACCGGCCGCTACTCCTCCGCCGGCGGCCTGAGCGTCGTCTACGGCGAGCGGGAGCGCCTCGGCATCACCGACGTCGCCCCGTTGGTGATGCTGGACCCGCCCGAACACACCGGATTCCGCCGGCTGATCACCCGCGGCTACACCCCGCGCCGGGTCGCGGCCATCGAGCCCGACGTGCGCGCGTTCGTCCGCGCCCGGCTGGACCGCGTCGCCGACCTGGGCGGCAGCTGCGACATCGTCGCCGAGCTGTTCGGGCCGCTGCCCAGCTTCGTCGTCGGCCGCTATCTCGGCGTCCCCGAGCAGGACCGGGCCCGCTTCGACGGCTGGACCCACGCCATCGTCGAGGCCAACGCGCTGGGCGACCCGCTGACCGCCGCCGAGGCCGCCACCGGCCTGTTCGGCTACTTCGCCGAGCTGGTCGAGCGCCGCCGCGCCGAGCCCGCCGACGACACCGTCTCTGACCTGGTCGGTCTGCTGCCGGCGGACGACGGCACCGCCCCGCTGCGCATCCTGGGCTTCGCGTTCACCATGGTCGCCGGCGGCAACGACACCACCACCGGCCTGGGGGGGGGGG
>NZ_JBNHIN010000134.1:0-2929 GCF_050054615.1 Streptomyces sp. YGL11-2 | reverse complement strand
AGGAGACCGGAGCGTTGGCCCACCCTTCCGACGCCGCCGACCCCGAGGCCGTGTGCGAGCTCGTCGAGACGACGGTTGAGGCCTACGGGAGACTCGACGGTGTGGTGCTCAATGCCGGAATCGGGCGGGGCGGTGCGGTCGGCGACACGGCGGTCGAGGACTGGGAAGAGCTGATACGGACCAACCTCACTGGCCCGTTCCTGCTGCTGCGTGCCGCGCTGCCGCATCTGCTGGCGGCCCGTGGTGCGGTGGTCGCGGTCGCCTCGGTCGCCGCGCTCCGCAACAGCGTCGGCAACGCCGCCTATGCGACGTCCAAGGCGGCTTTGCTCCATCTCTGCCGCTCCCTCGCCGTGGACTACGGGCCGCAGGGGCTGCGGGCCAACGCGGTGTGCCCGGGCTGGGTACGAACGGAGATGGCCGACCAGCGGATGGCGCGGTTCGCGGCGGAGGCGGGCCTGGCGGGCGGTGCCGAGGAGGCATACGAGGAGGCGAACCGGCTGACTCCCGCCGGGCGGCCGGGTGATGCGGAGGAGGTCGCAGGGGCGATCGACTGGCTGCTGTCGCCCGCCGCGTCCTATGTCAACGGGGCCGTCCTGACTGTCGACGGCGGGGTGACCACGGTCGGCGTCGGCGGTGCCGCCTTCGACCACAAGATTGAGGCGCGCACCCCGCTCCTGTAGCGGACTACCGGACAACCCCGTTCCACAGGGCCCGTGGCGGGGCCAGGAACCCATGGCGGGGCTGGAACCCACGACGGAGCCAGGAACCCGTGGTGGGGCCAGGGCCCCGGAAAGAGGCTGGTCTGGACGGCGAGCCAGCGGCAGCCGTACTCGTCGCCGGGGATTTCGATGCCGGCGGCGTGGGCGAGGCGGTGGCCGACCTCAGCCCATTCCGGTCCGGTCAGGGCACGGTCGTCGGGATGGCGCAGGATGTCGATGTGGAGGATGGCGCGTCGATCGCCCTGGGGGCCGGCGGTGAAGGGTGCTCCAACAGCGGGTCGTCGAGGGGGACTGTATGCCGAGGGGGACTTTAGATGGAACGGCTCTGTCGCATATCCGGTGGTCACGGAGCGTCTCCGACTTCGCGGTTGGTACGGTTTGGACCTCGGCAAGCGCTCGAACCTGATGGTGCGCCAGTCGGTACTACGGACATCCGGGTGAGCGACCCCTGCTAGAAGGCATCCGAACAGTCGGGCTGGCATTGCCCCTTGGACGCCACTCGAATCCATTGGCCTGCAGAGTTTTCGGATCGCCATCACGGGCGTGATATGACGCTCCGCTACCACCGGATGTGCGACAAGCCGTTAGATTGGCAGGCCCTCCGGGAGACGTGCATTCGTCGTCGGCGGGAACTGAGCCCCCGTTCACGGACCATCGTAGACAGGGGCTCGTATATCTTGACGCGCTCACGGCAGGGGTGGCCGTGCACCGAGTGATCACGAGTGCGCTCGACCGGCTGTATACCCTCCCGAGCCCCGGCTGAGCAGTACCAACGAGTCAACGGCCTCTCATGAATGATCGAGGCTGGTGTGTCATACAGTTTCCACGGCTGTGTTTCCGCTACCGCCCGACGTATGGAGGAGCATGTTTGTGAATGCACGCGATGAGGTGTTCATCGGTGGGCACTGGCGACCTGCGGCAGGAACAGGCGTCATTGAGGTCATTAACCCATCGGACGAGCGAGTCATCGGAGCTGTTCCGGCCGGTTCTGCAGCGGATGTTGATGCTGCAGTCAACGCGGCTCGTTCGGCACTGCCGGGATGGGCGGCCACCGCCCCCACTCGCCGTGCCGAGTTACTGGCTGCGTTGTCCGACGAACTCGCTGCCTGCCAGGATCAGATGGCCTCACTCATCACAGCCGAGATGGGAACCACCATCGGGTTCTCCCGCAGGGTACAAGCCGGTCTGCCGGTCACCATGACGCGCCTGCATGCTGAACTTGCGGCCGACTTCGCCTTCGAGGAGCGCGTTGGCAACTCGCTTGTCCTGCTGGAGCCCGTCGGAGTCGTGGGCGCCATCACACCGTGGAATTATCCGGTGCACCAGATCGTCTGCAAGGTTGTTCCTGCACTTGCCGCAGGCTGCACCGTGGTCCTCAAACCTGCGGAGTCGACTCCTCTTTCGGCTCAGATGTTCACCGAGTGCGTGGCAGCCGCAGGTCTGCCTGCGGGGGTCTTCAACCTGGTCACCGGCAGGGGAGCGGAAGCTGGGGAGGCACTGGTACGCCACCCTGGGGTCGACATGATCTCGTTCACGGGTTCCACGACTGTCGGCAAGCAGATCGGGTCACTTGCCGGCGCTGATGTTAAGCGTGTAGCCCTGGAACTTGGCGGCAAGTCCGCCAATGTCATCCTCCCCGGAGCAGACCTCGCACAGGCCGTCCGCGCCAATGTCGCTGACGTGATGCGCAACGCAGGACAGTCCTGCAACGCGTTGACCCGCACGTTGGTGCATGCCGATGACTATGAAGAGGCGGTTTTGATCGCCGTCGAGGAGATTGCTTCCTATGTTCCCGGCGACCCGGCCGATCCCGACTGCCGCCTCGGCCCTGTGGTGAGCAGCGCCCAGCGAGAGAAAGTCCGCGACTATATCCGTCGTGGCGTGGCCGAGGGTGCCCGTCTCGTCGCGGGTGGACCTGAGGCCCCTGAAGGACGGGACAAGGGCCACTACATCCGCCCTACGGTCTTCGCCGACGTCACTGCCGAGATGAGCATTGCTCGCGGGGAGATCTTCGGCCCTGTGCTCTCGTTCATGAGATACGAGGACGAGGGGGAAGCTCTGCGCATCGCCAATGACTCCGACTACGGCCTGGCGGGGGCCGTCTGGGCAGCCGAGGAGGATCAGGCAATCACCTTTGCGCGATCGATGGAGTGCGGCCAGGTGACGGTTAACGGCGGGGCGTACAACCCGCTCGCCCCCTTCGGTGGCCA
>NZ_JBNHIN010000133.1:0-3081 GCF_050054615.1 Streptomyces sp. YGL11-2 | reverse complement strand
TCCGCCGCACTCGCCTCCGCCGCCTGACCGGCGCCCAGACCTGGGCCGGACTGGGAGTCTTCGCCTACAACCTCCAGCGCATGACCACCCTCAGCCGGTGAGGCAGGGCCAATGGCTGGCCGTCGGACTGGCGCCCTCCAACAGCTCCGACCCCGTCACCAGCCCAAACCCTTTTTCAGGGGCAAGTAGCTAGACGTAACGGTAGTTGGGGTGTCAAGTTCCGCACGGCCCAACTCTAAGCAGGCTGGCTTTACTTGCAGTTGTGTGGAAGGTTGTACTGTGGTGCGACAACTAGCATCGGGTCTCGCTGCTGGCCGCTGCGGAGGTCTGGATCACGGCGTGCCGCATGCACCCGGGGAGTCGGCCTGTTTCCCGGCGTAGCGCCGCCGATGCTGATTTTGTGCTGACTTGCTGACCTTGAAATCCCCTCTGACCTGCGACGATGCCTTGCCGTGCCTCTTCGGGTTCCAGGAGCTTCAGCACGGGCAGGCAGAGGTCCTTCCAGCCGTCGAGGAGGACGAAACCGGCCGGGGTGTCGAAGGTCGCCGAGGCGGTCCAGGGCGTCGCCCTCCAGCACGGTGATCAGGTCGTCGAGGCCGGTGTCGGCGAAGGTGCGGCGCGCGGCGGCGGTCTTCTCCTTGCTGAGCTCCGTGGTGACGACCCGTCCGGCACCTTGTCCCGTACCGCGGCCGCCAGATACAGCGTGGAGATCCCGTACGACATCCCGAACTCGACCACCGTGTCCGGGCGGACGGCGCGGACCAGGTTGTAGAGGAGCTCACCGCCCGCCGCCGAGATCGGCATGTAGATCTCCGCGGCGGCGTCGGCGTGTTCCTGGGGTCACATGGACGCCGGCCCGGATCCCCAGTCGACCCGGGACGCGACAGCGTCGTCCTGCTCGGCCTGCTCGAACATCCTGCGGAGGGCGGCCTCGACGCGGGGTCGGCGAGTGTGTCGGTGTGAGTCATGGGCGCTAGAGTAGACGCGACGTTGCGTCAGGTCTAGAGATTTTTCGGCGCACTCCAGAGGCGAACCTCCTCAGCGAACTCGGCGAACCTCCTTGGTGAACCTCCTTATGGAAAGAGGCGACATGACTTCCGGTTCGGGACGACGGCATCACGGCAACCGGCACGGCCGCAGCGAAGAAGCCCGGCTGGCCGTGCTGGAGGCGGCCGACGACCTGCTCGTCGAGAAGGGTTTCGCGGGCGTCACCATGGAGGGCATCGCCGCGCGGGCGGGGGTGGCCAAGCAGACCATCTACCGCTGGTGGAGCACGAAGACCGACGTCCTGATGGACGCCTTCCTCCAGGACGCGGACGAGGACCTGACCCCGTCCGACTCCGGGGATCTCGCCACCGATCTGCGGGCCTATCTGCGTCAGCTGGCTCTGTTCCTCGGCGAGTCCGACCCAGGCGCCGTCTTCCGGGCCCTGCTCGCCCAGGCCGAGCACGACCCGGCGTTCGCCCAGGAGTTCCGCTCCCGCTGCCTGGACCCGCAGCGCCACCGCGACCGCCTGCTGTTGGAACGGGCCGTGGCCGCAGGTCGACTGCCCGCCGACCTCGACCTGGACGCCGAGACTGACCAGCTGGTGGGCCCGCTCTATTACCGCGCAGTGGTGTCGGCCGAACCGGTCGGCGAGGACTTCACCGACACCCTCGTCGAGGCGTTCCTGCTGCGGCACGTCGGCTAGGGCGGCCGTGGCGTACGGCCCGACGGTCCGGTTGGCCGTAGCAGGGCCCGGTGCCGACTCAAGCTCTCGCGAAAAGCCACTCCTCAGTGGCTCCCTGATGTCGTTTCACGGACAGGGGGTGCAGTGATGGGGTTTGAAGAGCCCCGGTGGTAATTCACACGAGTCACCGGGGCAGCCGTCGACACCTGTTGTCGACGGCGGTGTCAGATTACCGAGCCCCCCTCGGTCGTATCCGCCAATCTCGGCGAGGGGGCGGCCAACCCAGGGGCCCCGATGGGGAAAGGGAGCCGGAGCGGTTGGGGCTACTTCACTCAGCACTCCACGGGGTGCCCGTCGTGGCGCGATCATCCTGCTGGCGGGCGGAGCTTCAGCCATCGGCCCAAGAGGGCCTACCACGCCATCTCCCGGGCTGGTTGCCTGAGTTCGACCGTACTCCGGGACGCGCCGGTCGCGGCGGGCGGTCCGTTCGACGGCTGTGCGCGGCTGCTGCTCCGGGCTGTTCGCCCATGGAGGAGTAGAGCGGCTACGCCCCCCACGGGTAAGGAAACAAGCCCATGATCTCTGATCCAAGCCAACCTGACGCCCAGTCAGCCATGCGGTCTATGCGTTCTCGCTNCCGGGCTGTTCGCCCATGGAGGAGTAGAGCGGCTACGCCCCCCACGGGTAAGGAAACAAGCCCATGATCTCTGATCCAAGCCAACCTGACGCCCAGTCAGCCATGCGGTCTATGCGTTCTCGCTGCTTGGGGTGACTGGGTCGGTGGGTTGTCTGGGGTTGGTTGGGGTTTCGTGTGGGGGTGTCTGTGGTGTTTTGCTGTTTGGTTGCGCTGTGCTTCGTGTCTGGTTGGTTGTGGTGGTCTTTTGTTGTTTGTTCCGGCGGGTCGCCCCGGGTCGGCTGGTGATCACGTGCGGGGGGGCAAGCGCGGTTACGTCCATCTCGGCACCGTAACCGCCGCGACAGTAACCGTCTGGCTCCGTACGTGAGGCCGGTCAGGGAACGGTCCCGCCTCGCGTTCAGCTGCGCGGCCTGGCTGCCGACCTGGCCCGGGTAGCAGCGCCTGAAAGAACGACTGAAGCAACGATGAGTACGGCCCTTACCGCGGTCTGCTGGTAGAAGACCACACTGCATACGGCTGCTGTCGCAGCAGCAAGTGCCAAGAGCCAAACGAGCACCTTGGATCGGCCCTGGCTCATCATCTGCTGGTTCACGTAAATCCCCCTTGCCACACTGGCATTGACTCTGTCATCTCAGCCTATCTCGGAGATCAACGGCCTACCACAACCCGCAAGTGGTCGCCCAGACATGACCTAAAAGCAATACCGGTGACTTTGTGTGGTGTGGGTCGTTGGGTGTGGTGTGCCAAGGCCGGGTCAGGTGAAGTCGTCGGGTGA
>NZ_JBNHIN010000132.1:0-3271 GCF_050054615.1 Streptomyces sp. YGL11-2 | reverse complement strand
GCTGGTGCTGACCGCCACCGTCCACGCGGTCCGACGGACGGCGAAGGCCCAGCGCGAGCACCTTCGCTAGGGGCGTGACTCAGCAGGCGGCCCCGGAGCGGCGGGTCCTGGAGCCGGGCGGCCGGGTCACACGGTGGCTTACTCGGGCCGCAGTGGTGCGGGGCCGGGCTGCAGGGCAGCGCGGACGATTTGCTGGCGAGTGAGGCGGCAGCGGGGGCATGAGGGTGACGGCGCTGCGGCCTGCCCGGGATTGCGTCCATCGCACAGAGCCGAACGCCCTGCCGCAGACGGTACATCGGCGCAGCCGCCCTATCGGACGCGCCCCATCGTGGCGTGGAACGAGGAGGGCGAACAGCTTGTCGTGGGCGACGGTGGATACCCATGAGGTGCCTTCAAACGCCTGGCCAGAGCGTTCCTCGTATCTTTCCGGCCGGATCTTCTGAGTGACAGGAGAAAACAGGGGAGAACGGTGTGGGGTGCCCTCTGCGAACACCAGCAGAGACAGAGGGGATCGGCGCATCCCCCATCGGGGCAGGTGGAGTTGGGCGAGGCTGGAACACACAGGGCGGCCTTTCCGGACGCGGGTGACAGTGGAAGGGTCACCTGCATGACTGAGGAGAAGAAGACCCCAGCTGATCCCCCGTTCTACATCTCGAAGGACGAGGAAAGGCGGCTGCGTCTCGCTGCCGAAAAGATCTCCCCCTCGCTGGTCATCGCCCAGGCGTCGTCGTTCGACGAATATGTGCGTCAGCTCATGGTCCCGCCAGCGGTCATGGATCTGGCGCGCAAGGCGGCGGACATTCGGTTCTCGGCCTGGGAGATCGAGGGCATCCGCGAACTCCTGGCCCCGGGCACGGGCGGCACGGTGCCGCTGCTACGGCAAATCCTGATCAAGAAGGCGGAGCTCGACCCCAGTCACCCGCCCTATATCAGGGTGGCCTGCACGGGCAAGGGCGACTACGACGACCTCGCCGCGGCGCACGGGTACGAGGTGACTCACGAGGGCGACTACGGGTCGCCGGTGGTGCTGGAAATCTGGCCGGCCCAGCACTACTCGCCGATGCATTCGCACGGCGAAACCACTGGCATCGTCTACTGCCTCGCCGGGCAGCTCGACGTGATGTCCTATGCCACCCTCGACTGGAACGCGGAAAAACGCGGGCTGGTCACGCTCACGCCAGGTCAGTGCGCCTGGCTGACCAAGGACAACTACGCGGTGCACAAGGTGTTCTGTCCCCTGGACGGCGGACCCAACCCCACCAAACTGCTCAACGACACAGGCGATTTCGGAGCCAGTTTCCACGTCTACCTCAACCGCGACGAATTGCGGGTGGCGGTCGACGACTCGGAATCGCGGGACGCCTTCGACTACATCGACGAGGACGCCCCCCACGAGAAGAAGCAGTTCCAGACGTACTCGGACCTCTCCTGGCGCGTCCTGCGGAGCGTTCTGGCGAAGAACGCGCGGGACTGGTAACCGGCCGACCAACCGAGTATGGCAATACTGCCTGGCTCCACCAGCGCCGCCTCGCCTCGATCCGGAACCGCTCCGATCACCGTCAGAGCCAGGCACTCGCGGCCAGCGAGGCGGCGCCCGATCGCGCCGCTATCACACGAGTCCCGCCTGCATCGACCAGGTGCCGAGCTGCCATCGACGTAAAATGAATTCGTAACGGACGAATGCATCATCGAGCACGTCAGCCCCACCGTTATCCGATGTAGCGTCAAGCACGCTATGATCTGGGTCTTTATCGCTATTGCCTTGGTCCTTGGCAGCGCAACAATTTGGATGTCATTGCGTACCAGGCGTCTGCGGTAGGAGAGTGTCGGCTGGCACGCTGATGTCGTGGCGGGAGCCGCGGGATCGTGCTGCTGGCTGGTGGCGCCGGTCTGGGTCTGGTTGTCGCGGCGTGCGCGGGCTGCGGAGGATGCGGATGCGTTGTGGGCGCGGTCGTGGATTTGCCGGCGGTGCCCGGCGGTGTTCCCGCGGAAGGATGCTGTCGCGGCGTAAGTTCCGTGCGTGAGTAGGCCCCGCCCCTCCTGGGGCTGGGCGTCTTCGGGTCTGTGCGCCGCGCGTTGGCGCAAGTNGTCGTGGATTTGCCGGCGGTGCCCGGCGGTGTTCCCGCGGAAGGATGCTGTCGCGGCGTAAGTTCCGTGCGTGAGTAGGCCCCGCCCCTCCTGGGGCTGGGCGTCTTCGGGTCTGTGCGCCGCGCGTTGGCGCAAGTGTTGCCTCGACGGCAGGTGGTTCCAGCTTCTATCTCGCTCTGTTGCTGCTGGCCGCTGCCCCACTCAGAGGGGGAGCGGCCAGCAGCGGTCAGCTCAGTTCGTCGGCACCCAGTGAGCGCCGCATCGCTGTATGGATTCGTACTTTCCTCGCCCGCCCGTGTAGCGCTTGTCACCAGGCAGCGTGCCCTGGGCTGCGAAGTCGCGGATGTCGCGCAGCCGCCAGAACGTGCCTTCCGACGGCGGGGGTGCGAGACGGGGCGCCCCTGGGTCATCCACGTCATTGGCCCAGTGGATCTCGGTGATGGGCTTGCCTTACTCCAGAGGGAATCGCCGCGGCTTGCTCGCGCTGGCAAGAATGACGATCTCTCCACGTCGACAGGACGTGGACCAGGAGGGGAGAGGTTTGCCATGTCCATTGCCGCAACTGCGAACACGCGCGCCGTGGTTGAGGAACTGCTACGCAGGATCGGTGAGGGCGACCCTGAGCGCATCGCTGAACTGTATGCGGAGCGGGGTGATTGGAAGCTGGACTGGCCGGAGGCCGAGCACGGCCGTGCTGCCACGCCGTGGATCCGTCACCGGTCCACCCGGGCCGACGCAGCCGCCCACTATCGCGAGCTTGCCGAGCACCATATCCCGGAACAGGTAGCGACCGAGGTCGAGCGCATCCTCATCGATGGGAACGAGGCGGTCGTGCTCGGTGAGATCCGGCAGACCGCCCGGCCGACCGGCCGTGCGTATCGCGCGCGGTTCGCCCTGCACCTCACCGTCGAAGACGGTCTTGTCACCCGACATCATGTCTACGAGGACAGCCTTGCTGTTGCCCAGGCATTTGAGGCGGAGTCGCGGTAAACGGCCATCAAGGCGATCGTGAAGATGCCGGTCACAGTCACTCTTGATCATTCGCCGGGGTACGCGGTGCAGTGGCTTCTGCCGGTGGCCGCCGCGCCGTGTCCCGTGTCGTGCATAGCTACTTGCCCCTGAAGAAGTCTGGATCGGCGTTGGGTTGACCTCTGGGGAGAGCTGGTGAGAGCGGCCCCTTGGC
>NZ_JBNHIN010000131.1:0-3295 GCF_050054615.1 Streptomyces sp. YGL11-2 | reverse complement strand
TGCCGCCTGCTCTGGAGGCGGCAATGGCTCGGCAGGGTTTGCGGGCGGTCATGCGCAGCGGGATGACTGCTCCGTCGGCCGCCGAACTCGAAGACCTCGCTGTCCAGGCCGACATCTACGCCTCCCAGGTCATCCCCGGCATCCTGCAGACCTCCGGCTACGCGCACGCCGTGATGGACGGCAGCGGCCGGTGGAGGACCGAACGGGAAGTCCGCACCTTCGCCGAGCTCCGCAGCCAACGCCAGAACGTCCTGACACGCGACAACCCGCTATTCCTGGCTACTCACCCGCCTGGCGTGACTCCAAGGCAAGCGCCTTGAGCGTTCCTCTGGTCGTAACGATCATCTCTCCAGCGCCAAGATCTCGGAGGGCGCTGATCCTGTGTGCGTGGGGTGATCTCTCCATGATCTGTCCGTCCGGCCGCAGGCGGAAGAGTGCGCCTTCGCTAGCCACGACGAACCCGTCATCTGCTCGAATCACACCGCTCACCAGCGGCTGTCCGACATCCACCCGCCACAGTGTCGATCCGGTGTTGGGGTCTGCGGCGAGGTAGCCGCCGCGCGACTGCCGCAACCACACAACGCCGCCGACCAACTCTGCACCCTCAGCAACCAAGTCAACGTCATAGCGGATGAGCTCATCGACAGCTCCTGATAACTGAAGGCGCATCAAGGACCGTGGGCCCAGGCGCGCGAGACAGCGATCAGGGCCGACGGCAGTGAACACCGGGCGAAGCTCACTGTCAGCCAATGGCTTGGGCAATTGCCAGCGAGCCATCTCACTGCCGTCGCGTGGATCGATCAGCCACACCTCCGGACCATGGCCCATCAGCACACCGCCGCCCCACGACACTGGAAGCGCCGTATGCGCAGGCAACGGCGTCTGCCACAAAGGCCGCCCGTCCCGGAGATCGAACGCGGCCAGGGGGGTATAGCCGCGCCAGCCACCGACGAGAACAGTGTCTGTGGAAGCGACGACATGCCCAGAGAGGCAAGGCAGCTTCACGTGCCACAACTCTGCCCCCGTCCTGAGATCGAGGCAGGACAGCTGGTTGGGACTCTGCGGCAGGACCAGGCAACGGCCGTTGGCTATCACAAGGTCGCGCAGCCATGTGCCTATGGGTGCATCCCAGCGGACAAAGCCGTCTTCACGGTCCAAGCAGACGAGGCGGGTGTGACGCTCGTGCACGACGACGCGGTCTTCCGTCACAAGGAACGACGAAGCGGAACCCCTTTGATGGAGATCTCGCTCCCACAGAGTTTCCCTGATCATCCGCCCAGTTGACCAGGCAAGTCCCCGTTGCATCAAGCGCATCAATTCCAGCGGCAAAGGTCCTCTTGGCTAGCAGAGCGCCCTGCTGCGAGGTACTCGACCCAGGGGTCTTTGCGTAGTTCGCCGAGCGGCGGGTGCCCGGAATCAGAACGACGTCGTCGCCCGGGTGCTGCACCCAGGCCAGCGCCAACTGGCCAGCGTATGCGTGGCGGCCGGTGAGGGCTCCGGGCTGCTGCTGGGCCGGGACTGGGGTGCGGGCGGCCGCCACACCGGGTGGGTGCGGCGGCCGTGGGTGGGATTGGCTCGTGGTTCGAGTCAGTCAGCAGAGCGGCGGATCAGCCCGGCGTCACCGCGCCCTCTGGCATTCCGCACCACTCCTCCAGCGCCTCCGCCAGCCCGGCCGTCGACGTCGGCGCCTGCGCCCCCGCGTCGGCCGCCCAGGCCGTGAAGCCGTCCGGACGGACGAGCACCGCCGCCAGTTTCGGGCGGGACGGGCAGCCAGCCGTCAGGATGTCGACGCGGCCGGCATACCCCGCAGCGAGAGCCCGGAGCTCCGGGTCGTCAGTGAGGTCGAGCAGGAGCGCCCGGCCGCCGTGGAGGTGGTCCGCGAGGCGGCCGCCGTCGGTGAGTTCGAGGTCCGGGGTGCTGCGGCCGGTCAGCGGGTGCTCGCCCGGCAGCTCGTACCGCACCCCGCCACCGTTGAGCCACGAGGTGAGGTACGTGGTGCCCGTCACCGTCTCTGCCAGGTCGCTGACGATCTCGCGCAGGGCCCGGGACTGCGGGTCCGGGCGCATGGCCGCGACCTGGGACCGGGTCCAGTCCAGGACCCACGCGCCGACCGGGTGGCGCTCGGAGGTGTATGTGTCCAGCAGCCCTTCCGGCGCCCGGCCGGCGATCACCGCGGCGAGCTTCCAGCCGAGGTTCATCGCGTCCCCGATACCCAGGCTCAGCCCCTGGCTGCCGAACGCGGAGTGCACGTGCGCCGCGTCGCCCGCCAGCAGCACCCGGCCCTTGCGGTAGTCGGTGACCTGGCGGGCGTGGTCGGTGAAGCGGGTCGCGGTCCGCACCTCGGTGATCGTGACGTCCACGCCGGATACGCGGCGCAGCCGTGCCTGGAGGTCCTCGGTGGTGACCGGCGCGTCCCGGTCGGCCGGCGGGCCGTCGAACTCCACGGTGACGACGCGGCCCGGCATCGGCCCGTGGGCGTACACCCCGGTGTCCGTGGCGGTCCAGCCGACCTTCAGGTCCTCGGTGCCGGTCATCTCCACGACCGCCTGGTGACAGGTGACTTCCGGGTCCGTACCGGGAAATTCGAACCCCGCGAGCTTGCGGACCGTGCTGCGGCCGCCGTCGCAGCCCACGAGCCAGCCGGCGCGTATCGCCCCGTGGCTGGTCCGCACGGTGACGGCCCCATCGTCCGCGTCGAAGCCGGTCAGCTCCACTCCCCGACGCACGTCGACGCCGAGCTCGTCCGCCCGCCCGCCGAGCAGCCGCTCGATGTCCTGCTGCGCCACGAAAGCGATCTCGGCGGCGGGTCCGGCGTCGCCGAGGCCCGGCTCCGTACGGTCGACCAGGTCGGCGCGCAGCATGATCCCGGCGAAGTGCCCGACGAACCCGAGCCCTTGGCCCGCGGCAACGCCTCCGTCCCCGCCGTTCCGCTCGCGCATGAACGCCTGGAAGCGCTCCATCGCCTGCCGCTGCACCTCGGCCAGCGCGGGCAGCATGCCCCGGCGGTAGAGCGCCTCGGCGCTGGGCGTGGTGATCGCCCCGCCCTTGATCGTCGGGTTCACTTCGGTGAGGTGCTCCAGGACGGCCACCCGCGCGCCTCCGAGCCGGAGCTCGCAGGCCAGCATCAGTCCGACCGGGCCGCCTCCGGCCACTACTACGTCATAGTCCATGGCGCCGACTATGACCGAGGGCCAAAAAGGCCAAAAAGGCGCCGCGGTGTCAAGGCACCGGCCCCGCGAGGATGGACGGGAAGCGAGCCGTCCGCGCTCCTCCTCAGCTACCTCACCCGCCCCCG
>NZ_JBNHIN010000130.1:1439-3295 GCF_050054615.1 Streptomyces sp. YGL11-2 | reverse complement strand
CCCCTCGGAGGAGTACCAACTTGGTGGTCACGGTTCCTGCGCCCGCAGCCGCACCGGCCCTCATCTCCCCTCGGAGGGGACCAACGTCATCCAGGCCCCGTCAAGGGTCGGTTGGCTCCAGGCCCTCATCTCCCTTCGGAGGGGTACCAACATGTTTTCCCTGGTCAGCACCGCCATGGGGACCGCCGGTCCTCATCTCCCCTCGGAGGGGTACCAACTACGCAAGCAAGCCGCGACCGCGGCCCGGTACGCGCGGTCCTCATCTCCCCTCGGAGGGGTACCAACGCCCACGCCAAGACCGCTGTAACCAGCGACTCGTGCGGTCCTCATCTCCCCTCGGAGGGGTACCAACCTGCGGTTGAGGCGGGGCGCCGGCTGGTGCTGCAGGGTCCTCATCTCCCCTCGGAGGGGTACCAACCGGTCCGGCCACGCCCGCCCGGTGACGCCGGCGGCAGTCCTCATCTCCCCTTGGAGGGGTACCAACAGCAGCTCGGTGACGAGCGGCACGATCTGGTCCCGGGGGTCCTCATCTCCCCTCGGAGGGGTACCAACTGCGGCCGGTCATCTTGGTGAGGACGCGACGGTAGAGTCCTCATCGCCCCTCGGAGGGGTACCAACAGCGTGCTGGAAGAGCGGGCAGAGGCGACCCCGCCGGTCCTCATCGCCCTTCGGAGGGGTACCAACAGGTCGTCACGGACACCAACCGTCAGGCCCCCCTGGAGTCCTCATCGCCCCTCGGAGGGGTACCAACACCTGTGCCTCGGCGGCGGCCTGCTGCTCGGCGACGGGTCCTCATCGCCCCTCGGAGGGGTACCAACGTGTCGCGGTCGTACGCGGCATTGAGCCGGGCCGCGGGTCCTCATCGCCCCTCGGAGGGGTACCAACGTGTAGGACACGATCCGGAAACCGGCGATCTGTGCCGTCCTCATCGCCCCTCGGAGGGGTACCAACACGTTCTGCCGCAGGGCGAGGGTGAGGTACTGCTGAGTCCTCATCGCCCCTCGGAGGGGTACCAACAGCACAACGTCGCCGTGGACCGGCACCTCATCCACACGCCCTCATCGCCCCTCGGAGGGGTACCAACGTCACCGTGAACTGCGCTTCGGTGGGGGTGCGAACGTGTCCTCATCTCCCCTCGGAGGGGTACCAACACGGGCCTCGACGGGACCACGACGGTGCACCCGGGGGCCTCATCTTCCCTCGGAGGGGTACCAACGCGTACGCGAGCAGGGCCTCGATGCCGGCGTCGGGTCCTCATCTCCCCTCGGAGGGGTACCAACCGGGCGCGGACCAGGCCGTGCTCCTCCTCCAGGAGTCCTCATCTCCCCTCGGAGGGGTACCAACGGGTGGGGGCCGCTCGGCGGCCGATCATGGTGCACCGTCCTCATCTCCCCTCGGAGGGGTACCAACAGGTAGATGGCCATGCGACCGTCTCGGTCGCAGGTGGTCCTCATCTCCCCTCGGAGGGGTACCAACGGGGAGCGGGGCACGGCGGCTCCGGGCAGGCCCCCGGTCCTCATCTCCCCTCGGGAGGGGTACCAACGCCATGGGCGAGGACTTGAGGCGGGTGGCCTTGGCCACGTCCTCATCTCCCCTCGGAGGGGTACCAACATGTCCGGCAGCCCGGCGTCGACGCGCTCCTGAGCGGTCCTCATCTCCCCTCGGAGGGGTACCAACCCGACCGGCTCAACGAGGGCGCCGCGCAGATCACCCAGTCCTCATCTCCCCTCGGAGGGGTACCAACGTGGACTCGTGGCAGCGGTCGACGCAGCGCCGGCAGTGTCCTCATCTCCCCTCGGAGGGGTACCAACTAGACGTACCGGCGGCGCATCCCGTTGGCGTAGCGCCTGTCCTCA
>NZ_JBNHIN010000130.1:0-1340 GCF_050054615.1 Streptomyces sp. YGL11-2 | reverse complement strand
GTCCTCATCTCCCCTCGGAGGGGTACCAACTAGACGTACCGGCGGCGCATCCCGTTGGCGTAGCGCCTGTCCTCATCTCCCCTCGGAGGGGTACCAACGTGTAGGTGTACGACTCCTGCCGGCGGTATCGGTGCGGTCCTCATCTCCACTCGGAGGGGTACCAACACGAGCGCGGCGACGGTCCGCCGCCCGGCGCCGAGGTCCTCATCTCCCCTCGGAGGGGTACCAACGATATGACGACGTGGGTGCCGTTGCTGGCGGTGGCCTGTCCTCATCTCCCCTTGGAGGGGTACCAACAAGGCTGGATACACCGTGCTGCGGTCGCGGTACGCGCTCCTCATCTCCCCTCGGAGGGGCACCAACGACTTGATCGCCTCGGCGACAGCGGCGGCCAGGAGCGTCCTCATCGCCCCTCGGAGGGGTACCAACTGGAGAGATGCCTGCTGTTGCAGCTGGCGGAGGTGCGTCCTCATCTCCCCTCGGAGGGGTACCAACGCCGTAATGCCGCTGGTAGTGACGATGGCGACGTCGTGTCCTCATCTCCCCTCGGAGGGGTACCAACTGCAGGGTGTAGCTGCCCGGTGCCAGGCCGTCGACCGTCCTCATCTCCCCTCGGAGGGGTACCAACCCGTGAGGTGCGCTGGGTGCAGTGATGATGCGGCGGTCCTCATCGCCCCTCGGAGGGGTACCAACATGAGCCCTTGCACGCGGCCGTGGGCGACGACGCGGGTCCTCATCTCCCCTCGGAGGGGTACCAACTCCTGGACGTCCCCGCCCGATCGCTCCTGGCGCTGGTCCTCATCTCCCCTCGGAGGGGTACCAACTTGTTGAGCTGATCCGACGAGGGGAGTGCAGCTGCAGGTCCTCATCGCCCCTCGGAGGGGTACCAACTCACGGGGGGCGGCCAGGGCCTGCGAGATGCGGCCCCCTGTCCTCATCGCCCCTCGGAGGGGTACCAACCGGTGATGGAGCACTGCCCCCTCGGGATAGCAGTAGTCCTCATCGCCCCTCGGAGGGGTACCAACATATGAGGGTGAATCCCGCGGGCGGGGAGCCGTCGGGTCCTCATCGCCCCTCGGAGGGGTACCAACGCGATGAACGTGCGCTCCATGAAAATGGGATCATCCCGTCCTCATCGCCCCTCGGAGGGGTACCAACGTGCGGGGAGAGTCGATCAGGCAGAACGCATCACCCCGTCCTCATCGCCCCTCGGGGGGGTACCAACACCATGGACATCATGCTGGTGGATCACCCGGTCACGGTCCTCATCGCCCCTCGGAGGGGTACCAACCCGCCATGTACTGGCACGCCTGCACCAGATCCGCCGGGTCCTCATCGCC
>NZ_JBNHIN010000129.1:0-3352 GCF_050054615.1 Streptomyces sp. YGL11-2 | reverse complement strand
CCGCTTGCCCATATCCCAAGCAACCGACGTATCCGTCCGGAGGACACGGCTACCAGCGTTGCGTTAGGAGCTCTAAGCCCTGTATGAACGACGAGCTGAGCACGACAGCGAAGCTCCCCGGCACAGCGGCGGCGGATCGCCGAAGCTCTATGCCAGCCCGCCCAACGCCTCATGAGCCTGCCCCTCATCAGCTATGGACGGAATTACGTGTCCCACCCCCGGATCTACACTGTCCCTGTGAGCGAGAATCTTCCCCCCTGCCCTGAGTGCGCTAGTGCGTACACCTACGAGATGGGCGCGCTCCTGGTCTGCCCAACTTGCGGCCACGAGTGGACGCCCGCGCTTGTCGAGGCCGCGGAAGAGCCCGGTGACAAGGTGATCCGGGATGCGGTCGGCAATGTCCTTGCCGATGGCGACACCGTCACGGTGGTCAAGAGCCTGAAGGTCAAAGGCCACCCGACCGGCATCAAGGCGGGCACCAAGGTGCGCAACATCCGCCTCGTGGACGGTCCGGACGGCCATGACATCGACTGCAAGGTCGACGGGTTCGGCCAGATGCACCTCAAGTCCAGCGTGGTCAAGAAAGCCTGAGCCGCTGCACACGCCTCCGCGAACGGAACTGCCCGGGACGTCGTCCCAGGCAGTTCCGTCGGCGCGCTTCGGTGATCAAGATGCTGACACTGGCGCTGTCTGCGGCATCCACCATCATTCATTCTGGGTCTGCGTGTATGGGCAGACCTGGCCTTTGCGCTGGTGACCCTGGTGACGGTGATGGGAGCTGTCGAATCGTTCTTCAACTGGCGCTCCCGGTGGGTGCTGATGGAAGAATCGCAGTACCGCTTTCAGCGTCTCACTGATGACCTGGAGTACCTTGTGGCATTGACGGCTGCCGGCGACCTGACGTATGGCCATCTCGGCAGCATCTTCCGTAGGTATCAGGCTATTTGGAATGACTTGAGTCGCACGTGGCTGGAGCACCGTCGCGAACCGGTACCGTCCGTCGTCGACTGCCTGGTCGGCACACGTGTGCAAGCGCACTGTGGGACTCGGCCCGCCTGCCTCGCCTCGGCGGCTATCGCCGGGGCGAACCTTTCCGAGCGCAGGCCTGAGCCCACAAACCTGTGGGCTCACGCCTGAGTCCGTGGGGCGTGAGCGGGACGGAAGGCTAGGCATTGTCGAGCTGGTCGGCCAGGTCGGCCAGGCTTTCGGTGTGTAGGTCGAATTGGTCCGAGGACGCGGGTGGGTCGCCGACGGGGCGGGCGACGTAGGCGGTGCGCAGGCCGACGCCCTGCGCGGCGCGCAGGTCCCAGGCGTGGGCGGCGACCATCAGCAGTCGCTCTGGCGGGCGTTGGGAGATGGTGACAGCCAGCTGGTAGACCGCTGGGTCCGGCTTGTAGGTTCGGGCGTCTTCGGCGGACAGGGCTTGGTGCCAGCGTAGTTTGGCGTGGGCGTTGATTCCCAGCAGAGCTGTCCGGCTCGCGTTGGAGAGTCCGATCAGCGGGAACCGTTCGCCGAGTCGGGCGAGCCCTGCCCCTGTGTCGGGCCACGGCGGGAGCCGACGACCTGACAGGGCCAACGCGGTCACCGCAGCCGGGTCGTTGACTCCGGCGGCGTCGGCGACGAGCTGGGCGGCTTCCTGGTCGAGGGCGTCGCTGGCGAGGTAGGGCCGGACGCCGTCGAGGATGCGACGTTGTTCGCGGTCAATGTGTTCCTGCCACAGCGACAGGAGCTGCTCGATCCTGGGATCGTCGAGCGACGGGTCGAGTTCACGGATCCCGGCGCGGATACCGGCAGGTTCGTCGACGAGCGTGCCGAGTACGTCGAACACGACGGCATCGATCTCTGGCTTTGCCATATGAGAGGTCTCCTGGACGAAGCGGGCTGGGACAGTGCCAGTTGTCCCAACGCGGCGGGAAGCCACCCTGATTCCGGCTCGCGCGGCACACCTGGCGCCCGGCTGCCGCGCGGGATTGCGATGCTGTGCCGGTGTCTGCCTCGGATGGCGGGCTCAAGGAGGTGACGTGAGCTGGCGGCCGGGCCAGTGCCCGCCCTTCCGGGGGAACCTCGGTGGGAGCCGGGCGACGTTCCTGTGCCGGGCGGATGGCCTACACGACCCCGGGGAGCGGGCCGGTGGTGAGGTAGCCGTGGTGATGGTCGCGTCCCACAGATCCGCGACGTGCTCGCTGGTCACATCCGTCGCGAGATGGGCAAAAGGCCCCGCGCGGTCGCCACCGTCACCGGGGCCTCTCGACCTCCAAACCCATACCAGCCCAACGAGCCATCAGCCGGGCCCGTCACACGGCTATGCGCGCACGCCCAGGCACAGCCGGGAGCGGGGCGATACCGCTGTGGGCTTCGGGGGCGCCACCGCGGGCGAGGACTTCCTCCGGGTCCCGGTCGTGGCGGATGGTCAGGAAGCGGTCGGCAAGGGGCGAAGAGGCGGTGGTCGTCGAGGGAGCTGTGGATGGCAGTGGTGCGCTGGCCATGGGCGGGTGGGCTGCGTCGTGCAGGTGGGTGGTCGTGGTGCAGTGGTCCTGCTGGATGTGGTGGGGGCGACGGGCGAGCAGTTCCAGGCGGTGCGCCATGTTCTGGCAGGCGTGGCCGGGCTGGCGGGCGATCCGGTGGGCGGCGCGTTCGACGAGCCCGCTCGCGGTGGACAGGGCCGGACTGCTCATCGGCGAGCTGCGACAGGGCCGCCGCGAGCTGAGCTGACGTGGTCGGCACGGACTGGTCGGCCTCCGGCTTACCAGTGCTGCTGAGTGCCGGGTTGAGGAGCAGGACCGTCTCGGTGCGGCGTGCTTGGGCCGCAAGCTTCCGCCGCACACCAGCACACCGTTTCACCGATAGATCGCCGCTTGTTCGCCGCTTCCCTTCGCCGTGGTCGTTCCTTCCCCCCAGCCAGCCGCGGTGTCGACGGCAGCCGCACCCGGTCGGCCCGGCGGTGTCGGCGCTTCGTATGCTCGCAGTGCGGGGAACCGGAAGCTGACCACCTTCGGAGGCGAACGACCATGTCGGAACAGCGTGTTGTCCTGGTGACGGNCGACGGCAGCCGCACCCCGTCGGCCCGGCGGTGTCGGCGCTTCGTATGCTCGCAGTGCGGGGAACCGGAAGCTGACCACCTTCGGAGGCGAACGACCATGTCGGAACAGCGTGTTGTCCTGGTGACGGGCGGGGGAACGGGGATCGGGGCCGCCACCGCCCGGTTGCTGCGTGCGGCCGGGCACCAGGTCGTGATCTCCGGGCGGCGGCCCGAGCCACTGCGCCGGGTTGCTGAGGAGACCGGAGCGTTGGCCCACCCTTCCGACGCCGCCGACCCCGAGGCCGTGTGCGAGCTCGTCGAGACGACGGTTGA
>NZ_JBNHIN010000128.1:0-3644 GCF_050054615.1 Streptomyces sp. YGL11-2 | reverse complement strand
AACCGCCCCGTGAACAACAACCCACCAGAACCCGCCAGTTCCACCACCGCACCCAACAACGGATGCCCAACCGAACCCAAACCCGCCGACCGCACATCCCCCACACGCACAACCCCACCCGACGGCCAGAACCGCCCACGCTGGAACGCATACGTCGGCAAATCCACCCACCGCCCACCCACACCGGGGATGACGGTGGACCAGTCGACCGGCACGCCGTGGGCATGCAGTCGTGCCACGGCCGTGAGCAGGGCCGATGCCTCGGGACGGTCCTTGCGCAGTACGGGTGCCAGTACCGATTCGTCCGCGGCGGACTCCGCGGCGAGCGCGGAGAGGGAGCCGTCGGGACCGAGCTCCAGGAACGCCGAGACCCCCTGTTCACGCAGCGCGCCGATGCCGTCGGCGAACCGCACGGCCTCGCGGACGTGGCTGACCCAGTACTCCGCGGAGCACAGCTGTTCCGCGGTGGCGGGCTCGCCGGTGACGTTCGAGACCACGGCCAGCTGCGGCTCGCCGTAGGACAGTTCCGCGGCGACGGCCCGGAAGTCGGCCAGCATCGGTTCCATCAGCGGCGAGTGGAAGGCATGCGAGACCCGCAGCCGACTGGTCTTGCGACCCTCACCCTCGAAACGCGCAGCAACCGCAAGCACCGCCTCCTGCACACCGGAGACGACAACCGACGACGGACCGTTGACCGCCGCGATCGCCACACCCTCGACCAGGCACGCACGCACCTCCTCCTCCGACGCCCGCACCGCCACCATCGCACCACCGACCGGCAACGCCTGCATCAACCGACCCCGCGCCGCCACCAACACACACGCATCAGCCAGCGAGAACACCCCGGCGACGTGAGCGGCAGCAATCTCCCCGACGGAGTGCCCCAGCAGGTGGTCCGGGCGCACGTGCCAGGACTCCAACAGGCGGAACAGTGCCACCTCGACCGCGAACAGGGATGCCTGGGCGTAGGCGGTCTGGTTCAGCAGCTCCGCGTCCGCACCCCAGACGACGTCCCGCAGGGGCCGGTCCAGATGCTCGTCCAAGGCGGCACACACCGCGTCGAACGCCTCCGCGAACACCGGATAGCGGTCATACAACTCCCGCCCCATGCCCAGGCGCTGCGAACCCTGCCCGGAGAAGAGGAAGGCCAGCTTGCCGGTGTGGGTCCGGTCCTGGGCCACGACGGCGGGCTCGCTGCGGCCCTCGGCGAGGGCGGACAACGAGCGCAGCATTTCCTCCCGGTTCGCGGCCAGGATCACCGCGCGGTGGGTGAACGCGGAGCGGCCCCTCGCCAGTGCGTGGGCGACGTCGGTGATCCGCGGCGCCGGTTCTCCGTCGGATAGGCGGGACAGCAGTCGGGCCGCCTGGGCCCGCAACGCCGGCTCGCTCCGAGCCGACAACAGCACGGGCACCTCGGCCCCCGCCGCCGCGTCGTCGGCCTCGTCCGGCTCAGTTGCGTCCATGGTCGGCTCGGGCTGCTCCAGGATCACGTGCGCGTTCGTGCCACTGATCCCGAAGGAGGAGACGCCCGCGCGGCGCGGTCCCTCCCCCTGCGGCCACTCGGTCGCAGAGGTCAACAACTCCACCGCGCCCGCGTCCCAGTCCACGTGCCTGGACGGCACATCAACATGGAGCGTCCGCGGCAGCACACCATGCCGCATCGCCAACACCATCTTGATAATGCCCGCGACACCCGAAGCCGCCTGCGCATGACCGATATTGGACTTAACCGAACCCAACAACAACGGCCGATCCACAGGACGCTCCCGACCATAGGTCGCCAGCAGCGCCTGCGCCTCGATCGGGTCACCGAGCGTGGTACCCGTGCCATGCGCCTCGACCGCGTCGACATCCGCCGCGGACAACCCCGCACTGGCCAGANGGACGCTCCTGGCCGTAGGTCGCCAGCAGCGCCTGCGCCTCGATCGGGTCACCCAACGTCGTACCCGTGCCATGCGCCTCCACGGCGTCGACGTCGGCAGCGGTCAGTTGGGCGTTGGCCAGGGCCTGGCGGATCACCCGCTGCTGCGACGGACCGTTCGGCGCCGTCAGACCATTCGACGCACCATCCTGATTCACCGCCGAACCACGCACCACCGCCAACACCCGGTGCCCAAGACGACGCGCATCCGACAAACGCTCCAGCACGAGCATGCCCGCACCCTCGCCCCAACCGACACCGTCGGCGGCATCCGCAAACGCCTTGCAGCGCCCGTCGGCCGCCAGTCCACGCTGCCGCGAGAACTCCACGAACGTCAGCGGCGTCGACATCACCGTCACGCCGCCGGCGAGCGCCAACGAGCACTCGCCCGCCCGCAGCGCCTGCGCCGCCAGATGCAACGCCACCAACGACGACGAGCACGCCGTGTCCACCGTGACCGCCGGACCCTCGAAACCGAAGGTGTAGGACACCCGACCGGAAGCGACGCTGCCCGCGCTGCCGCTGCCCTGGTAGCCCTCGAACTCGCGTCCGGAGAGCAGCGTCGAGTAGTCGTGGTACATCACGCCGGCGAAGACGCCCGTGCGGCTGCCCCGCAGGGCGGCCGGGTCCATGCCGGAGCGCTCCAGCGCCTCCCAGGTCGTCTCCAGCAGCAGCCGCTGCTGCGAGTCCGTCGTCAACGCCTCCCGGGGACTCATCCCGAAGAACTCCGGGTCGAACTCCGCAGCGTCGTAGAGGAACCCACCGGAGCGGGTGGCGACGGCGCCCTCCTGCTCGGGGTCGTCGGTGTCCGGGATCTCCCAGCCCCGGTCGGTCGGGAAGTCCGAGATGGCGTCCACCCCTTCGGACACCAGCCGCCACAGGTCCTCAGGCGAGCCGACACCGCCCGGGAAGCGGCAGCTCATGCCGACGATCACCACCGGGTCGTCCGCCAGGGACGGGAGGGCGGAGACCGGTAGGGGCGTCTCGGTCTCCGTCTCCGACTCCGCGCCGAACAGCTCGTCCAGGAGGTGGCCCGCCAGGGCCTCGGCGGTCGGATAGTCGAAAACGGTCGTGGCCGGGAGCCGCAGTCCGGTGGCCTTGCCCAGCTGGTTGCGGAGTTCGACCGCGGTCAGGGAGTCGAAACCGAGGTCCTGGAAGGCCCGGTCCGGAGCGACCGTTTCCGGGCTGGCGTGCCCCAGGACCGTCGCGATCTGGCCGCGTACGACGTCGAGCAGCGCCTCGCGGCGCTCCGCCGTGGACAGCCCGGTCAGGCGCTGCACGATGCCGGCTTCCGCGACGGCGCCAGACCTGCGGGTCCGCGTCCGGATCAGGCCGCGCAGCAGTGGTTGGGGCTCGCCCTGGGCGCGTAGCGCCGCCAGATCCAGGCGCACGGGGAGCGCCATGGGTTCGGTGGTGCTGAGTGCGGCGTCGAAGAGTGCCACGCCCTGCTCTGCGGACAGCGGTGGCATGCCCTGGCGGGCGATGCGCTGCAGGTCGGCATCGGTGAGAGTGCCGGTCATACCGATGTCCTGCGACCACGGGCCCCACGCCAACGACGTCGCCGCAAGACCCGCCGCACGACGATGACGCGCCAACCCGTCCAAGAAGGCGTTACCCGATGCGTAGTTGGCCTGACCGGGACTGCCGATCGTGCCCGCCACCGACGAGAACACCACAAACGCATCCAAATCCAGATGCCTGGTCGCCTCGTGCAGATGCCACG
>NZ_JBNHIN010000127.1:0-3690 GCF_050054615.1 Streptomyces sp. YGL11-2 | reverse complement strand
ACCCCAGCACCACATGATCCGCCAACCACGGATGCGACGACAACGACAACCGCCCCGTGAACAACAACCCACCGGAACCCGCCAGTTCCACCACCGCACCCAACAACGGATGCCCAACCGAACCCAAACCCGCCGACCGCACATCACCCACACGCACAACCCCACCCGACGGCCAGAACCGCCCACGCTGGAACGCATACGTCGGCAAATCCACCCACCGCCCACCCACACCGGAGAACAGGGCCGCCCAGTCCACGCTCGCGCCCCGGACGTACAGCTGTGCCAGGGCTCCCAGCAGTGCCGTCTCCTCGGGACGGTCCTTGCGCAGTACGGGAGCGAGCACGGCGTCGTCCGGTGCGGACTCCCGGGCCATCGCCGAGAGCGCACCGTCCGGGCCGAGTTCGAGGAAACGCGTCACGCCTTCCGTGCGCAGGGCCCGTATCCCGTCCGCGAAGCGCACCGCCTCGCGGACGTGCCGGACCCAGTAGTCGGCCTGCGCGAGCTGTCCGGGCTCGGCGAGTCGGCCCGTCAGGTTGGACACGACGGAGATCGTCGGGGTGCCGAAGGACAGTCGGGCCACCACGGCCCGGAACTCCTCCAGCATCGGTTCCATGAGCGGCGAGTGGAAGGCATGCGAGACCCGCAGCCGACTGGTCTTGCGACCCTCACCCTCGAAACGCGCAGCAACCCCAAGCACCGCCTCCTCCACCCCGGAGACGACAACCGACGACGGACCGTTCACCGCCGCGATCGCCACACCCTCGACCAGGCACGCACGCACCTCCTCCTCCGACGCCCGCACCGCCACCATCGCACCACCAACCGGCAACGCCTCCTCCACCCCGGAGACGACAACCGACGACGGACCGTTCACCGCCGCGATCGCCACACCCTCGACCAGGCACGCACGCACCTCCTCCTCCGACGCCCGCACCGCCACCATCGCACCACCAACCGGCAACGCCTGCATCAACCGACCCCGCGCCACCACCAACACACACGCATCAGCCAGCGAGAAGACCCCCGCGACGTGAGCCGCAGCGACCTCCCCGACGGAGTGCCCGGCCACGAAGTCGGCGCGCACGCCCCACGACTCCGCCAGGCGGTACAGCGCCACCTCGATGGCGAACAGGCTGGCCTGGGCATAGGCGGTCTGGTTCAGCAGCTCCGCGTCCGCACCCCACACGACCTCACGCAGGGGCCGGTCCAGATGCTCATCCAAAGCGTCACACACCGCGTCGAACGCCTCCGCGAACACCGGATAGCGGTCATACAACTCCCGCCCCATGCCCAGGCGTTGCGAACCCTGGCCGGAGAAGAGGAACGCGGTCTTCCCCGTGCCCGACGGGCCCTCCGCCAGGCCGGCGTCGGACTCGCCCACCGCGAGCGCGGACAGGGCGCGCACCAGTGCGTCGCGGTCCTGGCCCCACACCACCGCACGGTTTGGGAAGCTGGTCCGTCCCGTCACCAGCGAGTGGCCGATGTGCCGCGCGGACAGCGTTTCGCGGCCGGCGACCAGGGACAGCAGGCGTGCCGCCTGGCAGCGCAGCGCGGCCTCGCTCCTGCCGGAGAGCACCCAGGCCAGCGCGCCGGGCTCGTCCTCGGCCTCCTCCGGTATGGCGTCGTCCGCGACCGGCTCGGGCTGCTCCAGGATCACGTGCGCGTTCGTGCCGCTGACGCCGAAGGAGGAGACGCCCGCGCGGCGCGGTCCCTCTCCCTGCGGCCACTCGGCCGCAGAGGTCAACAACTCCACCGCGCCCGCGTTCCAGTCCACGTGCCGGGACGGCGCATCAACATGCAGCGTCCGCGGCAGCACACCATGCCGCATCGCCAACACCATCTTGATGATGCCCGCGACACCCGAAGCCGCCTGCGCATGACCGATGTTGGACTTGACCGAACCCAGCAGCAGCGGCCGATCCTCCGGACGCTCCTGGCCGTAGGTCGCCAGCAGCGCCTGCGCCTCGATCGGGTCACCCAACGTCGTACCCGTGCCATGCGCCTCCACGGCGTCGACGTCGGCAGCGGTCAGTTGGGCGTTGGCCAGGGCCTGGCGGATCACCCGCTGCTGCGACGGACCGTTCGGCGCCGTCAGACCATTCGACGCACCATCCTGATTCACCGCCGAACCACGCACCACCGCCAACACCCGGTGCCCAAGACGACGCGCATCCGACAGACGCTCCAGCACGAGCATGCCCGCGCCCTCGCCCCAACCGACACCATCGGCGGCATCCGCGAACGCCTTGCAGCGCCCGTCGGCCGCCAGTCCACGCTGCCGCGAGAACTCCACGAACGTCGTCGGGGTGGACATCACCGTCACGCCGCCGGCGAGCGCCAACGAGCACTCGCCCGCCCGCAGCGCCTGCGCCGCCAGATGCAACGCCACCAACGACGACGAGCACGCCGTGTCCACCGTGACCGCCGGACCCTCGAAACCGAAGGTGTAGGACACCCGACCGGAGGCGATACTGGCCGCGCTGCCGTTGCTGCGGAAACCCTCGAACTGGTCACCTACGAGGAGGTCTTCGTAATCGGTGTACATCACGCCGG
Source organism: Streptomyces sp. YGL11-2 (assembly GCF_050054615.1). NCBI lineage: Bacteria > Bacillati > Actinomycetota > Actinomycetes > Kitasatosporales > Streptomycetaceae > Streptomyces > Streptomyces sp. YGL11-2. The sequence goes on along the minus strand of NZ_JBNHIN010000127.1, from coordinate 1,137 downwards.
CGAAGACACCGGTCCGGCTGCCGCGCAGCGACGTCGGGTCGATGCCCGTCCGCTCGATGGCCTCCCAGGTCGTCTCCAGCAGCAGCCGCTGCTGCGAGTCCGTCGCCAGCGCCTCCCGGGGGCTCATCCCGAAGAACTCCGGGTCGAACTCCGGTGCCTCGTGGAGGAATCCTCCGGAGCGGGAGTACGAGGTGCCAAGCGCCTCGGGGTCCGGGTTGTAGAGGCTTTCCACGTCCCAACCGCGGTCGGTGGGGAAGTCGGACACCGCGTCCACGCCCTCGGACACCAGCCGCCAGAGGTCCTCGGGAGAGGCGACGCCGCCCGGGTAGCGGCAGCTCATGCCGACGATCACCACCGGGTCGTCGGCCGGCGCCACCAGCGACGGCACCCGCGCCGACGCCTCGGCCTCCGCCTGCGCGCCGAACAGCTCGGCCAGCAGGAAGTCGACGAGCGTGCCGGCCGTGGGGTAGTCGAAGACGGCTGTGGCCGAAAGGCGCATGCCGCTCGCCGTGTTGAGCCGGTTGCGGAGTTCGACCGCGGTCAGCGAGTCGAAACCGAGGTCCTGGAAGGCCCGGTCCGGATCGACGGTCTCCGGGCTGGCGTGCCCCAGGACCACGGCTATCTGGGCGCGCACCAAGTCCAGCAGCGCCTCGCGCCGTTCCGCCGTGCCCAGTCCGGACAGACGCCCCACCAGGCCGGCGGCCGCGGCCGGGTCGGCCACCGCCGAGCGCCGGGCGCGGGTCCGGATCAGACCGCGCAGCAAGGGGGGCACCTCTCCCTGCTCGCGCAGCCCCGCCAAGTCGAAGCGTACGGGGAGCAGTTGGGCGCCATCGGCCGCCAGTGCGGCGTCGAAGAGTGCCACGCCCTGCTCTGCGGACAGCGGCGGCATGCCCTGGCGGGCGATGCGCTGCAGGTCGGCATCGGTGAGAGTGCCGGTCATACCACTGTCCTGCGACCACGGGCCCCACGCCAACGACGTCGCCGCAAGACCCGCCGCACGACGATGACGCGCCAACCCGTCCAAGAAGGCGTTACCCGCAGCGTAGTTGGCCTGACCGGGACTACCGATCGTGCCCGCCACCGACGAGAACACCACAAACGCATCCAAATCCAGATGCCTGGTCGCCTCGTGCAGAT
>NZ_JBNHIN010000126.1:0-4276 GCF_050054615.1 Streptomyces sp. YGL11-2 | reverse complement strand
CTACGCTCACGGGCCGCCGAGCCGTCGGCCGCTGCATTACGGGCAGCTCGCCGACGGGTGGGAGTAGAACCGTTCGCGCTGCTGTTCGCCCGGCTGCGAGGCCCGGTGGCCACCACGGCAACAGCCGGTGCGTTCTGGCAGGGGCTGCGGCTGGTGGCCTGGGATGCCACCACCGTGGAAGCAGCCGACACCGCCGACAACGTGGCCCTCTTCAAACGGCACCGCTCCGGCCACGGCCCTGCCGGCTATCCGCAGGTTCACCTGTCGGCGCTGGTGGAATGCGGCACCCGCGCCTTGATCGATGCCGTCTTCGGCCCCCGGACCGGCGGCGAGGTGGGACAGGTGCGCGGTCTGCTGCGCAGCCTCACCCCGGGCATGCTGCTGCTGGCCGATCGCGGCTACGACAGCTACGCACTGATGCGCCAGGTCGCCGACACTGGCGCCCACCTGCTGTTCCGGTCCAAGACCCGGCATCCGGTGCCCGTCTTGCAGGCGCTGGCGGACGGCTCGGGCATCTGCTTCCTGCCGCTGCCCCCACACTCCATCCGCTATCACCAGTGGGTCAGGCGCGGTGGTATCCCGCCCCAGGTCCACGGTCTGCTCGCCCGGGTCATCGAGGTCACCATCACTGTCACCACCAGCGACGGCGCCACCCGCACCTCCTCGATGCGGCTGCTCACCACACTGCTCGACGCCCACCGCTACCGGCCGCCGACCTCGCCCGGCTCTACCACCAGCACTGGGAGGCCGAGACCGCGTTCTTCGCACTCAAGGCCACGCTGCGCGGGCCCAGCCAGGTCCTGCGCTCCCACCACCCGGTCGGAGTGAACCAGGAGATCTACGCCTACCTGATCACCTACCAGGCCCTGCGCATCACCACCGGCCAGGCCGCTGACACCGCCGGCCTCGACCCCGACCGGCTCTCCTTCACCCTCGCCCTGCGCACCCTCCGCAACAGCGTGATCAGCACCTCCTGCCACACGGACAGCGTCACCGCGGCCCTGCTCGACCCCCGCCACCTCCACCCCGCACGGCGACGGGACAGGACCAGCCCACGCACCGTCAAACGCACGCTCTCGCCCTACCCCTACAACAAGCCCAAGGGCGGGGCCAGTTGGGCAAACGCCGCATCACCACGCGTTTCACCATCACGCCGAGGGCCAGCTTGACGAACGACACCGGCCCCTAACTTCCCGGGCTTGACGTCACCGACGCGGCTCAGATACTCGTAGACGACCTTGTCGCTCTCGATACCCACGAAGTCCCCTTTGGGGTGGGTGTGTTGGATTCCCCGGATTCCTCGGATTTCCCCGTGGTGACGACGGTATCGCAGGCCGCAGGTCACGTCGGTCGGCACACCAGCGGGTAGCGGGTCTCCGGGCAGGGGCGGTTGCCGTACTCGCGCAGGATGTCCTTGCCGCCCTGGTCGGTGAGGTAGCGCAGGAAGGCCGCGGCGATGGAGTCGGCGGGCGGTTCTCCGTAGGTGTAGGCGTACTCGGTCTGCCAGTACGGATAGGTGCCGTTCTCGACGCCGTCGAGGGTGGGCGGCATGTCGCCGATACGGAGCTTGACGACGTCGCCGGAGGTCACGCTGCTCGCCTCGCTGTAGCCGAGGGCGCCGGGTAGGGTGGCCGTCCGGTCCAGCAGGGTGTCGGTGCTGTCGGCCTCGCAGACTCCGGGCTTGTCGTGGGCGAGTTGGGCGCAGTCGTTGACGTCGGCCTCCGGGACGGACTTCCCGTTGAGGACGCGCTTTTCGAGCGCGTTGCGGGTGCCGGAGTCGCGGTGGCGGTCGACGAGGTGGACGGGGAGGTCGGCACCGCCCACCACGGACCAGTTGGTGATCTTCTTGGCGTAGAGGTCGCGGATCTGCTGGACGGAGAGGTTGCGGACCTTCGCGTCCTTGTTCACGACGAGGGTGAACAGGGCGTAGGAGACGGGGCGGGGCAGGATCTCGGGGTGGCCTTTGTCCGCCGGCCCGTCGGTGAAGGCGATGCGGTCGGCGAGGCCCTCGGTGCCCTTGAGGCCGGCGTCCGTGCCGGTCCGCTCCAGCGCGGCGATGCCTTCCCCGCTGCCCTGGAACGCGCCGTCGTCGGCGGCGATCTTCGCGCCCTTGGCCTCGCAGAGCTGCGCGTACTCCTTGGCCGCCGCCTGCACCGCGGGTGCGAAGGCCGTGGAGCCCTCCAGGTGCAGGGTGCCGCCGACGCAGTCCAGCGGGGCGGGTCTGGTGGGCCAGAACAGGGTCAGACCCGCCTGGAGGAGGACGGCCATCGCGAGCAGGCTCATGAGGACCTTCGCCGCCCGGGAGGCGAAGGTGTGGCTCTCGGTCTGGGCGGGCTTGAGCCGGGCGAGCCAGCGGGCCCAGGCGAAGGAACGGCGGTTCTGGCCGGTCAGGTCGGCCTGGAGCTCCGGGTCGGGGAAGACCGCCCCCGGGCTGCCGGAGCTGCGTTCCAGCAGTGCCAGCACCTTGTAGTGGGCGCCGGGGTTGAGCGTCACCCGGGGCAGCCGGATGACGCCGGATCCGTCTTCCTCGCCGATCCCGAAGCCGTCGGTCTCCTGGGTGCGGCCTTCGCGCGTGGTGACGAAGAAGTGGCGCAGTGCGGGATGGCTGAGTTCGGTGACCGCCATGCCGACGACGCGGCGGTCCGGGAACAGGACGTGGGCGCCGGTCTCCGCGGCGGGGGGAGCCAGGTAGTCCGAGGGCGCTATCTCCCGCCAGCCGGCGTTCTCGATGCGCAGCAGGACGAACGACGGCTCGGACAGCGGCCTGCCGTTGTCGTGCATACGGGCCAGGACGTCGGCGCTGGGCGCGTGGGCGGTGTCCGTGGCGAGCGTGTCCATCTGGAAGCGGTAGCCGAGCCGCTTGCGGCGGATGACCACGAACTCCCAGAAGAACGCCAGGAGGGGGATCGCGATACTGACCATCGCGACGATGTTGTTGAAGTCGAACTCCACGCCGAAGATCCCCACCACGGCCCCCCGTTGTCGAATTGCCTTGTTGAATGGCCTAGTTGACAGGGAGCCAAGGGTGACCAGTGCGTACCGAGTGGGGCCAGGGTTTTCGCAATCCTCCTGCTGAAGTTCATCCGCGGGCCATCTGGGAAACGTTCCGTTAGCCAAACCAGCCACCCCCGGCCCGTCCGGCGTTTGAGGACGAGGCCCCTTCAGGGCCGACGGGGGTCTGGGGGCAGAGCCCCCAGGGACGCGCGCCCACCCGCTACCGTGAGTCAGATGAGCACCCCGGCCCCGCGTTCTCTCGCAGAGGCACTCCGGCTCAGGGACGACGCTTCCCTGGCGGAGCTGCTCCGCGCCCGCCCCGACCTCATCACGCCCGTCCCCACCGACCTCACCCAGCTGGCGACCCGGGCCGGCACCCGCGCGTCCGTCGTACGGGCGCTGGAGCGGCTGGACCGTTTCGCGCTGCAGACGGCCGAGGCGCTGGCCGTGGCCGCGGATCCGGCCGGGCACGACGAACTGCTCGGGCTGATGAGCGGCGACGGGGGCGATCCCGCGGTCGCCGTGGCGCTCCCGCGTGCCCTCGGCACCCTGCGTGAGCAGGCCCTGGTGTGGGGCGGCGACGACCGGCTGCGGCTGGTGCGGACGGCCCGTGAGCTGCTCGCGCCGTCGCCGCAGCACCCGTCGCCGACCGGGCTCGGGCCTACGGCGCAGGAGGCGACGGCGGGCATGTCGCCGGGCCGGATCCAGGAGATCGTGACCGCGGTCGGGCTGTCCTCGACGCACGACTCCGTGTCCGCCGTGGCCTCGCTCACCGCCCTGTACGGAGACCGCGGACGCATGACGGAACTGCTGGCGGGGGCGCCGCAGGAGTCCCGGGAGGTGCTGGACCGGCTGGTGTGGGGGCCGCCGTACGGGCAGGTCACGGCCGATCCGGCGCCCCGGCTGCGCTGGCTCCTGGACCGCGGGCTGCTGCTGCCTACGGCGCCCGGGACGGTCGTACTCCCCCGTGAGGTGGCCCTGCATCTGCGCGGCGGCAGTGCGCATCGCACCACCGAGCCGCTGCCGCCCGCCCTGGAAGCGGCGGCCACGCACCGTCCACAGGTTGTGGACGCGACCGCGGCGGGGCAGGCGTACACCGCGCTGGCGACGGTGGAGGAGCTGCTGAAGGACTGGGACGAGGGCGGGCCCACGGTGCTGCGGGCGGGCGGTCTCAGCGTGCGCGACCTCAAGCGCACCGCGGTCGCGCGAACGGTTCTACTCCCACCCGTCGGCGAGCTGCCCGTAATGCAGCGGCCGACGGCTCGGCGGCCCGTGAGCGTAG
>NZ_JBNHIN010000125.1:0-4297 GCF_050054615.1 Streptomyces sp. YGL11-2 | reverse complement strand
GTGTCAAGGCACCGGCCCCGCGAGGATGGACGGGAAGCGAGCCGTCCGCGCTCCTCCTCAGCTACCTCACCCGCCCCCGGGATCGGTGCTCATCGCGGCCGCTATGCGCCCGCACACTCACATGTCAGGATCTGCTGCCCCCGGTCACCCACAGGGGTGGTGCTGCAGGCGACGGCGAACTGCGGCCGGCCACCGCGTCGTGGGTGGAGACATGGACGAACGAATCGACGAGCAGCACCTTGGCGAACCTGGCCTGCTGGTGATCGACATCACCGCCGCTGATGAGGCAACAGCCCAGGCCGCGATAACGGACCTGGATGCGCTGTGGATGACCTCCAAAGTCGCCCGCGTGCCGCGCGTGCCCGGAGAGCCGGGCGTCCGGACCCGCGTATACGCGGCGCTGCGCCGCCCGGCCGACCTTGGCTACACCACCGAGGCTGGCACAATGCCAGAGGCCGAGTTCGGTCTCCGGGCTGCAGATGTAGCACGCCTCCACGCCGGCCATGAGCGCCTCCACGGCCTGTTCCCGGGAATCGCTGAACGGACCAGAGGCGTCACATCTACCGGATGTCACCCCTCCGCCCCTGCGCCGGCAGTACCGGCAACTGTCCAACGGCCGCTGCCCTTGCCCGATATTGGTACCCAACCAGCGGCTCGTGGGACAGGCGACGGAACTCCCTAAAACAAACACGAGTCCGACCCGGCCAGGGGGCGGGCGGGCATGTCGTAGGTGACTCCGTGGTGGGCGGCGGTCCACGCAGCCAGGCCCGGCATTTGCGCAGCGATCTGTGCCCGCAGCCGCGCGGTCTCCTCCGCCTCCGCGGCAGCCTTCAACTCGTCGGGCTCCGGGCGCACCAGCAGGTTCCTGCCCGGACGGACGCCCGCGTTCTGCTCGACGGGGCCGTCCTGCTCGGCGTGGGCGGCAGCGGCGGCGCGGACCTGGGCGGCGCCGGCCTCGTAGACCGTGGCCCGGTCGTCGGATTCCGCTGGCGCCGGGGTGTGGGAGGCGAGCCAGGCGTTGCTCGCTGGGTCAGCAGGTGCTCGGCGACGCGGTGGCGGGCTTCCTGCGCCGCCTGGTGGGCGGCCTGTTCGGCCGCCTCGGCGGAGGGGTGCAGGTGACGGCGCAGGATCTGCACCGCGTCCGCGCTGCAGGCCTCGGACGCAGCCTCGGGGCCGGAGGCGAGCGCGCGCAGTGCGGTGGCGCGGCACTCGTGGGCGAGAGACTGCGCGGCCAGCCGGCCCTGGACGGTGACCGACAGGCCGCCATGCCGCGTTAGCTGCACGTGTTGTGCAAAGCGCTGGCGAGGCGCTCGCGCATCGCAAGAGCCTTCGGATCGTTGTACTGCTCGACGAGTGAGGCGGCCTCTTCACGGTGCCGGCGGCTTTGCTCCTCATCCGTTGGAGCAAGCGCGTCTGCGAGATGTTCGAGGGCCAGCGCCAGGTGCCATCGGTTGTCGAGAGTCCGGAGCATGGCGGCCGCCGTCCGGTGGAAGTCGGCAGCCTCCTCGAAACGGTCGAGTTCCTGGTACGTCTCGCCGATCGCATCCAGCGCCTGAGCCTCACGGGCACGGTCACGAAGCTGACGGTGCAGCGCTGCGCTGTGCTGGTAGGACTCAAGTGCTTCAGCGTGCTGCCCATTGGCGCACTGGGCGTGCCCGACATCGAGCAAAATGTAGCCCTGGAAGATGGAGTCCTCTCGTTCATGTGCGAGAGCGAGGGCTTCCTGAGCAAGGGCGAGAGCGTGCTCGGGTTGGCCAAGGCCGAGATGCCCCCTGCTGAGGTCGAGCAATGGTTGGATGTGGTTGCTGAGGTCGTGTTCGAGAGCTTGATGGGTGTCTAGGGCCTCTTGGGCGAAATCGTTGGCCTTTCCCAACTCGTCGAGTTCGACGTAGACGGTGGCGAGATTGCCTGTCGCCACCGCATGCCAGATGGGCGCGCTGACGTGGCGCGCAAGCTCTCTGACCTCTTCGAATCGGACAAGAGCCTGGTCGAGCTGGCGTTGTTGGAGATGGAGTAGTCCCAGCTGATTGCTGGCCTGAAGTCCGCGTTGATGATCGTCGCTTGCACGGCACAGGTCCACGGTGGCCCGGAGGTGCTCCATAGCCTCCTGCGTGCGACCGGCCTTGCGGTAAGCGGTTCCCAAGGTTGCCAGCATCAAGGCTTCCCCAGCCTTGTCCCCTTGCTGCCGCGCTGTATAGAGGCCCAGGTCGCCCATAGCGAACCAGTCGTCAAAGGCAGGGAGGTGGTTGTGGAGGTTGTGCAGGACAGCTGGGAACTGCCAGGCGATGCTGGCATGGCCGCTCTCTGCCGCAGTACGCGTGATGGCCAGAAGGTTTCCCTGCTCAGCTTGGTGCCAGCGCAATGCGGAGGTGTGGTCAGGGAACGCCAGGGGCGTGACCGTGTTCTCGAGGGTCTCCAAGGTGATCGGCGCGTGGATGTTGGTGAAGGCTGCGGCGGCTGCGGCTGCTGTGTGGAGGTACCAGGTAAGGACCCGGTGGATGGCTTGGCATTGCTGTTCGGGGGATTCTTCTTGGTGGGCTTGGTCGGCGGCGTAGACGCGCAGGAGGTCGTGGTACTGGTAGCGGTCGGGTGTGAGCTGTTCCAGCAGGTGGGCGCCGACGAGTAGGTCGAGCAGGGCTTTGACGGTCTTGGTGGGTTGGCCGCTGAGGGCGGCGGCTGCGTCGGCGCTGAATTCCGGGCCGGGGTGCAGGCCCAGGAGGCGGAAGAGCCGGGCAGCTTGTGTAGGCAGGACGCGGTAGGACCAGGTGAAGACGGCGCGGACGGAGTCGGCTTCGTCGCCGTCGTCGCTGGAGAGGGCCTCCCACAACATGGACTCGTTGTGGAGATCATCGATGAGGTCGCGCAGGCTGAGGTGAGGGCGGCTTGCGGCACGCTCGGCAGCTATACGAACAGCCAGGGGCAAGTGGGCGCAGGCGCGGGTGAGTTCGGCGAGTTCGTCTGGGCTGTCGGCTGCGCGGTAGCCGTCGGTGGTGGCCTGTACCAGTCTGATGGCTTCGTGGGGTGAGAAGGGTTCGAGGTTGAGGCGGTGGGCTCCGTCCCGTGCGATGAGGCTGGGCAGTCGGGAGCGGCTGGTGACGATGACAAGGCAGCCGGCCCCGCCGGGAAGCAGCGGGCGGATCTGTCCTGCCGTGGCGGCGTTGTCCAGCACCACCAGGATGCGGCGTTCGGCGACGAGGGAGCGGTAGAGGGCTGAGCGGTCCTCCAGATCGGACGGGATCGACTCCACAGGGACACTCAGAGCCCGCAGGAAGCGTTCGAGGGCATCGGCCGGCCCTACGGGTGCCTCGGGTCCGTAGCCGCGGAGGTTGACGTAGNGACTCCACAGGGACACTCAGAGCCCGCAGGAAGCGTTCGAGGGCATCGGCCGGCCCTACGGGTGCCTCGGGTCCGTAGCCGCGGAGGTTGACGTAGAGCTGGCCATGGGGGAAGCGGCCGCGAATGCGATGGGCCCAATGCACCGCGAGCGACGTCTTGCCCACGCCGCCGGTGCCGGCGATCGCGACGATCGCCGGCGGCCCCGGATCTTGGCCGCCTTGCTGCAACACCGCGTCGAGGTCGGTTAGGTCCTGGGCGCGGCCGACGAAGCCCCACACATCCCGCGGTAATTGACGCGGCACCTGAGCTTCAGGAACCTCGCTGTGGTGGAAGTGCACTCCCCCGCTGACGGCACCCGCCTGCACGACATTCCCGGCACGCCCGGACAACTGCGAGTGCGTGTCCCCCATCCGCCCCGGCGCAGCGCCGTCCGGCTGGTCACGTGTCACGTCCGCCCCCTCGGATCTGTGAACGGCCTCGGCCCGCTCCTTTGGTGTCGGAGCGTAGTGGCCTGTGGCACGCCCGGACATGGCACTGTTCGACATTCGGCTTGTTACGGCTCCCGCCGCAGCTGACGGACATGCGGGTGGGGCTACCCGACCGGGTAGCCCCACCCCTTGATCTCGTTGTGAGCGTGGAGTGTGTCGGTCAGTGGATGGTGAACTCGCCGTTGAACGCTCCCAGAAGGAACGCGTCCCACTCGGCGGCACTGAACGTCAGCACCAGGCTGTCGCTCTCCTTGTTGTCCCGCAGCTGAATGCCACCCTCCGCAAACCGGACTTCAACGCACGCGTTCGCATTGCCGCTGAAGCTGCTCTTGAACCAGTTGCTGTCGTCCAGGGGTGCGGCCAGCGTTGCCGTCATATGTCTTCCCGTTCTGGTGATCCGGCGGGAGGACTGGCGGCGTCTCATCTCGCGCCAGCCGTACCGCTCAGAAACGGACCGTCGTTCGGGGCCTTCA
>NZ_JBNHIN010000124.1:0-4594 GCF_050054615.1 Streptomyces sp. YGL11-2 | reverse complement strand
TAGCCGGCACCGCAGCCAGCACCCCTGCCCCAAGCCTCACTCCGAAACGGACATCAACTCGCGAACCGCCCACTTAGGCGGGCGCCGAGCCGGTCGTCGGGGCCCAGCACCGGGCCGTGCAACGTCTGCAATTCTTCCTGTCGGAGTCGACATGGGACTGCGAACGGGTCAACGACCGGTGCCTGGAACTTCTCTTGGACGACCCCGCGACCGCGCCGCACGAACAGGGTGTGCTGGTCATCGACGACTCCGGCGACCGCAAGGACGGGAAAGCGACCGCGCACGTGGGCCGCCAGTGGCTGGGTCGGTACGGCAAGACCGACAACGGTGTGGTCACCGTGACCACCCTGTGGGCCGACGAGCGCCTGTACTCCCTACTGCACGCGGTGCCCTACACCCCGGCCCACCACTTCCCCAAGGGCAAGAACGACCCCGCCTTCCGCACCAAATGGCGGATCGCCGCCGCCCTGGCAGGCCAGGCGCAGGCCGCGGGCATCGCGTTCCGCGCAGCGGTCGCGGACTGCGCCTACGGCGACGTGGACGCCTTCCGCGGCGAACTGAGCCAGGCAGGGGTGCCGTTCGTCATGGCCCTCAAACGGCGTCACGGGGTGTGGGCCTACGGCGACCAGGCATACACCCCCCTCGACGCTGCCCGGAGCCTGGCGTGGAACGGTCCAGACGACCCCCGCGACTGGAGCCCGGTCACCCGCACTTTCCGCGACGGACACACCGCTACCTGGTGGGCCGCCGACGCCACGTTGGGATGGTGGGGCTGGGACGGAACAACACGGCTGGTAGTGGCCACCACCGACCCAGCCACACTGCCGGACAAGGGCACCTGGTACCTGGCCACCGACCTGCCCCGGCCACAGGGCCCGCGGGCGGCTGACAGCCCCCACCGCCCGCCTGCCGACCTCGCCGAAGTCGTCCGCATCTACGCCGTCCGCAACTGGATCGAGCAAAGCTACAAACAAGTCAAGGACGAACTCGGCTGGGCCGACTTCCAAGTACGCTCCGACATCGCGATCCGCCGCCACCAGACCCTGGTCAACTGCGCTTTCTCCTTCTGCTGGGACACCTGGTTCGACCAACCAGACCCACCCGAACCCCCACCGGAGTCTCCAACCGACGCAACCAACCGCCGCAACGAGCGGACAGAGAGGGGGACCACCCGCTTCCCACCAGCCCCAACAACCCTGTTGGCCCAAGGCGCTCCGCAACGTCCGCAGCTGGCTGACTCCGTCGATCACCATACGGCGCTGGTGGCAGGCATGGTCCAACAAACCACCCCCCAACCAACTACAGGCATTGATCGACGCAGTCACCACAGGCAGACCCATCAACCTCTACCGCCCTGATTAACAAACCACCGCTAAGAACTCGCGCAGATAGGCGCGGGGGTACCCGTGACAGCACGGCAGGCACGGGTCAGCCGCTGTGAGCGATGGCGCGCAGGGCGTCGAAGGTCTCCTGTTCGTCTTGCTGGTCCCCGTAGTCGCTGAGTTTCACCACGACGGTCCTGCTTACGGGGTCGACGTAGATGTACTGCCCGTACACGCCGAGGGCGGAGTAGTCCTTGCCGTTGCCGCCGGGGGGATGCCACCACTGCGCGGAGTAGCCCCAGCCGTCGACTTTGTGGGGTGCTGGGGTGGCGATGCGCTTGATCCATGCCGGGGGGATGATCTGTTTGCCCTGGGCGTGGCCGTTGTTGAGGACGAGTTGGCCGAGCTTGGCGTAGTCGCGGGGGGTGGCGTTGATGCAGCAGTACGCCTTCTCGTGGCCGTTGTCGTGGTCGAGGTTCCAGGTGGCGCTGTCCTGTGCTCCCATCGGTGCCCAGATGTTGTCCGCCAGGAGGTCGGCCAGCGGCCGTCCGTGGACCTTGGCCAGGACCTGGCCGAGGAGTTCGGTGTCGATGCTGCGGTAGGCGCCTTGGCTGCCCGGCGGGAACTGCAGGTCGCGATGGTCGTGTGCGAAGGCGGGCAGGTCCCGGGTGAGGTACATCCGGGCGGTGCCGGTCAGCGGGTAGTACTCGTTGTAGTTCTCCGGGACGTCCACGCCCGAGGTCATGTCCAGCAGGTCGCGCACCGTGATGGCGTCGTAGGCCCCACCGGTCTTCAGCCGGGGCAGGATGTCGACCAGCCGGTCGCCTTCACGGAGTCTGCCCTGTTCGATGGCTTGCCCGGCGAGCAGGGACACCACCGACTTGGCAGCCGACCAGGAGGACAGGCGGGTGGTGCGACCCACCCCGTCGCGGTACCACTCGTGCGTCAGCTGGCCATCCCGGAGGACGAGGAAGGCATTGGTGTGGGTGGTCGTCAAGAACTGCTCGACCGGCACCCGCTCGCCCTTCCATGGCACGGTCGCAGGAAGCGACTCGTCGTGGACGGGCAGGGGTGCCGGCGTGGCGGAGGCGGGGACTGTGCGGGTGTCGAACAGGTCGCCCTGCCGCGAGGGCTCGGTGGTCAGCAGTTGGACCAGCGTGGGTGGGGAGGGGATGTCGAGCAGCGCGGTGGCCGTGTAGGAGCCGGCCACCAGCACGCCAAGCGCCACCGGCAGCGCGATGAGGGTGCGCCGTAATACGCGCCGTGTCCGCGGCTTTGCAGAACGCGAGGCGGCCACCGTGCGGTCGGTCGGCTCCACGGCCCGGGTGGTGGGACCGGCAGCGGAAGCGGACCGGGAGCTGGCTGCCGGTTCGGGACCACTGTCCTGGGGGGCTTCCCCGTCCGTGTCGACAGCCTCCTCAGCCTCGTCGGCGGCTTCCACAGCAGGGCGATGGTCAGACATCGGCGTCGTCCTTGGGGGTGGTGCGGGCGGTTGCGTCGACCGCCAGCCAGAACGCCTCCATCAGCGTCTGGAAGACGGCCTCGTCGTCCTGCGCTGCCAGGTGGGGCAGGTGCGTGGTGATGGCCGGATAACGCTCGGGGGAGATGGTGGCGTACGCCCCGGCCCAGGCATGCTCGTCGGCGGCGCGCACCTCCTGCGGGAGCGCGGCATACCCGGCACGCATGCCCGCGTACGCCAGCACGGTATCGGCGAGCATCCGCTGGTAGCGGGCCACACTGCCCTCGTCCAGACCGATCTCCTCCAGCGCCGCGAGCATCGTCTCCATCGCGGCGAACTCCCCTGGGCCGCGGGTGGTCCGGCATGCGACGGCCGCACCGACGTACGGGTGGGCCTCAAAGACCTCCACCAGGGAGCGGGCCAGTTCCTGCAGCACCTCCCGCGGCCCCGGGCCGTCGGGCACACGCTCCACGGCCATTGCCAGCAGCCGGTCACCCACCGCCAGCAGCAGCGCGTCCCGGTCCGCGAAATGCCGCCACACCGCCGACCGGTCCACGCCCAGTTCCTCTCCCAGAGCCCGTCCGGTCAGCCCGTCCGCCTCCGCCCGCGCCGCGATCCGCACGGCCGCCTCCACGATCAGCTCCGGCGACAGCCGCACCGTCCGGCCCTTGCCCACAGCCATGTCCGTCCCTCACTCTCGAAATCATTAGTGCTGTCATCGATGATGACAATGTTGAGGTGGGATGGTCAACTCTGAAGTGCCACCATGAATGCGGCGACGTTCGGGAAGGGCTTATCAGTCGGACGTAGGCAGTCGAGGTGATCGCTGCCGCCAGCCCCAGCGCGATGCTCTGCGATCACCAGGGAGACCTGTGCCTGTCCTTCCGTCATGGCTGACCGAACCGCTGTGGGACCAGTTCTCGGCGCTGCTGCCCCAGCGGCCGCTCTACCACCCGGACCATCCTCTGCGCTGCCACCGTCCGCGCATCAGTGACCGGATCGTGTTCGACAAGCTTCTGCAGTTGCTGCGGTTCGGCTGCCCCTACGAGGCGATCGCTGACACGACCTGCTCGGTCAGCACCATCCGCAGCCGTCGCGATGAGTGGATCCGCCTGGACATCTTCAGCCAGTTGAAGCAGATCGCGCTCGACTCCTACGACCACATCGTCGGCCTGATGCTGGATCAGATCGCCATCGATGGCTCCCTCACCAAGGCACCCGGCGGCGGCGAGGTCGCCGGGCGTTCCCCGGTCGACCGGGGAAAACAGGGCCTCAAACGCTCCGGCATGACAGACGGCTACGGAATCCCGCTCGGCCGTGTTCTGGCCGGGGCGAACTGTCACGACTCTCCGCTGCCGGCCCCGACCCTGGACCGCCTCGTGGAACTCGGGCCGCTGCCCGACGACATCACGGTGCACCTGGACGCTGGCTACGACTCGAACAAGACCCGCGCCCTGCTCGACGAACGCGGGCTGCACGGTCGGATAGCACACAAGGGCCAGAAAGCACCGATCCAGGCAAGCCAGCGGTGGCACGTCGAGCGCACCCACGCCTGGCAGAACGCTTTCAGTCGCCTCTCCCGCTGCTACGAACGCCGCGCCGTCGTGATCGACGCCTTCTTCGACCTCGCGGACACGATCATCACCGTCCGCAGCCTGATCCGACGATCCTGGCCCACCCACCGCTGGGACAACCGCCCGAGGCGACGCCCGTAAGCCGACGCCTATCCGCGCGGGCTCTAAGTGGGCGGTTCGTGAGCCTTTGAGTCGTTCTGTGGTCGCCTGATGGTGTGGGGTGGGGGCGAATTCCGCGG
>NZ_JBNHIN010000123.1:1598-4907 GCF_050054615.1 Streptomyces sp. YGL11-2 | reverse complement strand
CCCCGCCGGTTCACAGGAACCGCACAGGAACAATGCGTACGGATCATCACAGGTGACAAGGATCGCCGTCCAGGGGATATCTCGGCACACATCCGACACTTTGGCACCGGTGTTGGCCTTGCCACACTTACGTCCCGAAAAGCAACTGGGACTGGTGCAGAGCACTTATTCGGAGGCTGCGATATTGGCACAACTCACCCTGTGGCGGTGGCCATTCGGGCTGCACGTGGCGGCGTTGGCGATTTCACCAAAACGGAGCCTGCTGCCATGCGGCGGAGTGATGCACGCGGAGCCGTTGAACCGGCGTCCTCATCCTTGGCGGACTGAGAGCTGTACGGAGCCTGTGGTGGAGAAACGGTCCGCTGAGCCATGTGTGTTTGCAGGCGCCTCGGAGGGGAAGCCCTGCGAGGCAGACAGGGCCTCGATGCCAGAAGTGATGGCAGTGAGGCGTCGTTTCCTGTCGGTTGTCACCGGTGCTGGGCTGGAAGGGGACGGGGCGTGAACGACGCGCGGACGAGTGGATCTGAACAGGCATACCGCGCAGCGCAGCTGGCTGTGTTCCAGCGGCACTGCGACGGCTTCGCCCGGCACGACCTCGACGCCGTGGTGTCCATCTACACCGCCAACGTCCACTACGAGGAGAAGACGCTCCGGTGGGACCTGCACAGCCGTGACGAACTCCGCGACCAGTTCGGCATGATCTTCGCTGCCACCTCCGCCATGACCAGTCATCGGCTGGACAGCATCCATGCTCCGGACCGGGCCGCTTTCCTGTGGCGGTTCACCGGCACTCTTCATTCCGGTCAGCGGGTCGACTTCCCTGGAACGAGCCTGCTCACCTTCACCGGCGACGGACAGGTCAGCCACGACTTCGCGATGTGGAATCTGGCCGAGCTGCCCGAGCGGGCCGCCAAGGACATGGGCCTGGACCTCGCTGCTGCCTACAGTCCGTACGTAGCGTGGGCCGCGGACGGCCGGGGCACTGCCGCAGCCAGGCTGATGGACAGCTACCGGGCATGAACGCGTCGAGCAGGGACTGTCGCAAACTTTCCGCGAAGTCTCTGCTTGAGTACATGGCGCCACTCGGACCCCACGTTGCAGCGCGCCCGCTGCGCACGGTGCGGCGCGGTCCGCCGCCTGCCCTACCGCATCGAAGGGCCCGTTTGACTGGTGGAGAGCACTTATATCCGAAGGCTGCGGTATTCGGGGTCCCTACTGGTGGGCTCAGCGCCGCGCCGTACCGGGCCCGCGTACCGCGTCCCAGAGCCCACCGGTGGACGAGTCGGCCAACGACGGCAAGTGAGACCAGCCTCGGAGTCGGTGGCCGCCTCCTTCTGGCAAGGTCCGGGACCGTTCACAAGGGCATATACGTTCAACGCGTTCACGCAATGTCCTGGGATCGCCCGAATCGGGTGGGAAGGGGCCGGGACGGTCGTCGCGCACCGCTCACCGCGGTGCCGCGAGGATCGTTCCGGCCCCTGTTGTGATGCGGTGCGATCACGTCCGATCGCCGCCGGTCATACGGGCGCACCGAAATCGCGTACATATGCGAAACGCCCTCACTCCCAAGGGTGGTTACGGGGAGGTAGGGCGGCCGGGAGGCGGGTCCGGCGCCGGGCGGGGGTACGGCTTCCGGCTGGTGCACCCGACGCCTCGACAGAGAGGGCCCGCCGCGATGTCCGAAGGTCTGCCGGCACCTGGAGTCTTCGTCGAACAACTCCCCGGCGGAGTCCGGACCGCCGGCGAACTCGGCACGTTCCAGGCCGAGACCGTGCGGCAGGCATCGGGACTCACCCTGGAACAGGACGTGGTGGAGATCTGCCAGGTCCCGGCCACCGGTGAACTCCTGGTACGCGAACAGCCGGGGGCCCGCCGCCACGGGAAGGAGCACCACGTATGACACCGCCCGATCCGCCCGGGGCCCACGTCACGGAGAAGCCCGGTGGCGTGCGTACGATCACCGGCGCGAGCACGTCCGTTCCGGCCTTTCTTGGCTATACGCGCGTGTCCCCGAAGGACGATCCCCGTGCGGCGGTCGAGCCGTACACGGACGCGGAACGCCGGACTCCGCAACTGGTCCGCGGCTGGCGGGAGTTCGTCGTCCGCTACAGCATGGAGGGGCTGACACAGGAGCGGGCGGAGGCCACCACACCGAAGGACCGCAATGCCCTGGAGCGGTGCTTCACTCTCGCCGAGGCGGTCTACGGCTTCTTCGCCAACGGCGGGCGGTCCTGCTACGTCGTGGGGTTCACCGATCCGACGCAGCCGGTGACCGCCGCGGCGCTCGCCGGCAGCGCGGAGGACCGCACCGGACTCGGCGGGCTGGTGACCGAGCCCGGGGTCAGCATGGTCGCGGTGCCCAGCCTCTGGGAGATGACCCGGGCCGTTCCCGCGACCGAAGGCCCCGTCGTCGTGAGTCCGGCGGACGGCAAGGTCCTGATCGAGGCCGTACTGAAGCACTGCACCGAGATGCGCAACCGGCTCGCGCTGGTGGATCCGCCGCCGGGCCTGCTTCCCGGCGCGGTGGAGACCTTCGCGAACGGGCAGTTGGCGGCGCCCACCACCGACGACGCGGCGTTCACCGCGCTGTACTACCCCTGGGTCGCCGTGCCCGGTATCGACGGGCGGCGGCGGACCGTGCCGCCGTGCGGTCACATGGCGGGGGTGTGGGCCCGTACGGATGCCGAGCGCGGGGTGTTCAAGGCGCCCGCCAACGAGGCGCCGCGCGGCGTACTGGAGATCCCGGTGCTGCTGACCGACGAGGAACAGGGGGCGCTCAACGCCGTGGGCGTCAACTGCCTTCGGGCCTTTCCCGGGCGGGGACTGCTGGTGTGGGGTGCGCGGACGCGGTCGACGACCCGGGACTGGAAGTACCTGAGCGTGCGGCGGCTGGTCTGCTTCCTGCGCGACTCGATTGAGCTGTCGTCGAAATGGGCGGTGTTCGAGCCGAACGACGAGCGGTTGTGGGGGGCGTTGCGGCACGCGGTGTCGACGTTTCTGATGGATCAGTGGCGGCAGGGGGCGCTGGTGGGGCGTACGCCGGAGGAGGCGTTCCAGGTCGTCTGCGATGAGTCGAACAATCCGCGGGAGAAGCGGGATGAGGGGGAGGTGCACTGCGATATCGGGGTCGCGCCGGTGCGGCCCGCCGAGTTCGTGCACTTCGACGTCGCGCAGATCGCCGGGCGGTCGGGGAAGTAGGGACGGCCGGGCGGCGACGCTCACGACGCGTACGAGGGCGCTGCCGCCACCGGTTCCGTGTCTGCTCCGAGAGACAATCCGCCGCGGCCGCCTTCCCGAGGAAGGCGGCCG
>NZ_JBNHIN010000123.1:0-1485 GCF_050054615.1 Streptomyces sp. YGL11-2 | reverse complement strand
GCCTTCCCGAGGAAGGCGGCCGCGGCGGATCCCCGGATCGCTCAGGCCAGTACCCGCTGCTCCGCGGTGACTTCACCGTCGCTGAGGTGCCAGTGCAGGTCCCGTACGCCGGGCTCCAGCGAGAGGCGGGTGATGACCTGCTCCAGGGCCTGGGCGATGTCGCCGGAGACGGTGACCGCGGCGCGGAAGCCGGTGGTGTCCTCGGACTCGCGACTGGCCCGGAGGCCGGTGGGGGTCAGCCCGGAGGCGGTCAGTGCCTGGAGCAGGAGGGCGCGGATGTGCGTCTCGGCGCGGCGCTCGCAGACCACGTGGACGGTGGCGTGGACGGCCGCGTCAGGGTCGGACCCGGAGGCCGGTGCCCGGTCCAACAGCCGCCCGGCCGGGCGCAGTACGAGGTGTACGGCCAGGACCGCGACGGTGCCCAGGACGGCGAGCTCCAGCCGGCCGGAGGCGGCCAGCACGCCTACCGCCGCGGAACACCACAGCGTGGCCGCGGTGTTGAGCCCGCGCACCCCGGCCCCGTCGCGCAGGATCACCCCGCCGCCGAGGAAGCCGATACCGGACACGACGTAGGACGCCACCCGGGTCGGGCTGCCCGAGTCGCCGACGGCCGTGCTGTAGAGGACGAAGAGGGTCGCGCCCGCGGCCACCAGGGCGTTGGTGCGCAGCCCCGCCATCCGGGCGCGCCATTGGCGCTCGACGCCGATCAGCGCTCCACAGGCGACGCCGGTGGCGAGCCGGATCAGGAAGTCGATGATGGTGAGGGTGTGCATGGTGCACCTCCTTCGGTGGCCGGGACCACGATTGCGGGACAGGGTGGTTGCTCCCGGGCGGGGGAGCGGGGCAGAGGGTGTTGCGCGCCCTCCTGGTGTTGAGTGCCGTGCTACTGCGCGAGCGCGACCTCAACGATCTTGATGACGACCAGGACCATCGCGATGAGCAGGTACGTGCGCAGGGCACCCATCCCGATCTTGCGGCCGGTGGAGAAGATCGGCTTCGGCAAGGTCTCCAGCGGGGGCATCCGCCAGTCGTCCTTGCCGCTGCGGTTGATCGGCCGGCCGCTGAGCGCCCAGCCCTTGCTGCGGCGGCGGACCTCCGCGTAGCCGATCGCGACGACTCCGGCGATGCCGCAGCCGACCATGATGTCGAGGATGGTGGTCGCACCGATGTCGGGGAAGAGAACGGAGGCGGTCAGGATGATGGAGAGGGTGACCAGGACTCCGACCACCGCGGCGGTGAAGGCGTTGGTCTTCGGGCCGTTGACCCAGGGGCCCAGGACGGCGCGGTCGTTGCAGAGCAGGAGGAGGAAGACGCTGGCGGAGGGGAGGAGGACGCCGGCGAGGGTTTGGACGCCTTCGGTGAGCAGGCCGAGCGGAGAGCCGGGGATCAGCACGATCACGGCGGCGACGGCCACCACTCCGGCGTAGATGGCGTAGAAGCCCTTGGCGCCCTTGATGCCGCGGTGCAGGGAGTGCTTGATGCCGA
>NZ_JBNHIN010000122.1:0-4911 GCF_050054615.1 Streptomyces sp. YGL11-2 | reverse complement strand
AGGGGCGGATCGAGTTTTTGGGGAGGTCTGACGACCAGGTCAAGTTGCGGGGTTATCGCATCGAGCTGGGTGAGGTCGAGAGTGCGCTGACGGTACTCCCGGGCGTTACCGCGGCGTGTGCGCTGATCCGCGAGGACCGGCCAGGCGACAGACGCCTGGTGGCATACGTCGTTCCCGCGGACGGCAGCATCGTGCACCAGGCCGCGATGCGGACGGAACTGGCCGGCACACTGCCCGACTACATGGTTCCGGCCACGTACGTCGTCCTCGATGCATTGCCGCTGCAGCCCAACGGCAAGGTCGACCGCCGCGCCCTGCCCGCACCCGAGGCGTCGGCGACCGGCAGTGAGGGGCGCGGACCGCACACGGCCCAGGAAGAGATCCTGTGCGGTCTCTTCGCCGACGTGCTGGGCCGACCCCGGGTCGGCGTCGACGACGGCTTCTTCGACCTGGGCGGGCATTCGCTGCTCGCCACCCGGCTCGTCAGCCGGGTGCGCTCCGTCCTCGGAGTCGAACTGGCCGTCCGCACGCTGTTCCAGCACCCCACGCCCGCCGGTCTCGCCGCCGCACTGGACGGAGCGGGGCGGGCCAGGACCCCGGTCGTGCGGGCAGAGCGGCCCACAACCCTGCCGCTGTCCTTCGCCCAGCAACGGCTGTGGTTCCTCAATCGGCTCGACGGGCCCGGTGCCACCTACAACATCCCGCTCGTGCTGGAACTCGACGGGGCGCTCGATGCCCATGCCCTGCGCTCCGCGCTCGGTGACGTGGTCGGGCGGCACGAGGTGCTGCGCACGGTCTTCCCCGAGCGGGACGGGGTACCGCGTCAATGCGTGCTGGATCCCTCGGCCGTGGACCTGGACCTGCGGGTGCGCGAGATCGACGCCGACGCGCTCGACGCGGCCGTGAGCGACGCGGTGACGAGTCCCTTCGACGTGGCGACCGATCTGCCGCTGCGTTGCCGGCTGTTCAGGACCGGCGTCGAACGCCATGTGCTGGTGCTGGTGCTGCATCACATCGCCGGTGACGGATGGTCCCTGGCACCGCTGGCCCGCGACCTGGGTGCCGCCTACCGGGCACGTGGCGCAGGCAAGGCGCCCGACTGGGCGGCGCCGGCCGTGCAGTATGCCGACTACACCCTGTGGCAGCGGGACATCCTCGGCGCGGAGAGTGACCCCGACAGCCTGGCGTCGCATCAACTGGCCTTCTGGCGCGATGCGTTGAGCGACGCCCCGGAGCTGCTGGAACTGCCCTTCGACCGTCCCCGCCCGGCCGTCACGGACCCTGCCGGTGGCGTGTACGTCCGCACGCTGGACGCCACACTGCACCACCGGTTGCTCGACCTGGCCAGGTCATCCGGCAGCACGCTGTTCATGGTGCTGCAGGCTGCCGTGGCGACGGTGCTCTCCCGACACGGCGCCGGGGCGGACATTCCCCTCGGGACCCCTGTCGCAGGCCGTACCGACGAGGCGCTGGACGATCTGATCGGCTTCTTCGTCAACACCCTCGTCCTGCGCACGGATGTGTCGGGCGACCCGACCTTCCGTGAACTCCTCGGCTGCGTCCGAGAGTTCGATCTCGCGGCGTACGCCCATCAGGATGTGCCGTTCGAATGGCTGGTGGAGAGTCTCAACCCGGTCCGTGCGCGCAACCATCACCCGCTGTTCCAGACGATGCTGGTGCTGCAGAACCAGGACACCGCCGACACCGAGCTGCCGGGACTGACGGTCGGCAGCCGCCTGGTGCACAACGGGGTCAGCAAGTTCGACCTGACCTTCGCCTTCGGTGAGGACCGCGCGCAAGGCGGGCTGACGGCCGGAGTCGAGTACGCGACCGCGCTCTTCGACGCCGCCACCGTCGAGGCCCTGACCGATCGCCTGGTCCGGCTCCTGGAGGCCGTCGCCGCCGATCCGGATCGGCCGCTGCACAACTACGACCTGCTGTCCGCCGGCGAACGCACCGAGGTCGTCCGCTGGGGCGAGGGAGAGCGCCTCCCGGCCGGTACCGCCAGGGCGAGCNGCTGCACAACTACGACCTGCTGTCCGCCGGCGAACGCACCGAGGTCGTCCGCTGGGGCGAGGGAGAGCGCCTCCCGGCCGGTACCGCCAGGGCGAGCCTGCCTGGGTTGTTCGCGGCGCGGGTGGCGGTGGATCGGTGTGCGGTGGCGGTGTCGGGTGGGGGAGTGGTGTTGTCGTATGGGGAGTTGGAGGAGGTTTCGGGTGTTCTGGCGTCGTGTTTGGTCGGGTGTGGTGTAGCGGCTGAGGGCGGAGTGGGGGTGCTCCTGGGGCGTTCTGCTGCCGTGGTGGTGGCGTCGTTGGCCGCGGTGCGGGCGGGTGGTGCGTATGTGCCGCTGGACATCCGCTGGCCCGTGGAGCGGCTGCGTCAGGTCGTGGACGTCGGTGGCATCCGGGTGCTGGTGGTCGGCGAGGAGTTCGCCGGTCACGGGTGGATCGCTGAGATGCGGCGGCGTGTCCCGGTCGTGGTGGTCGATGCGGTGGGTCGTGTCGTTGACGGTGTGCCTGCGCAGGTTGCTTCGTTGCCTGTGGTGCTGGGCGGTGGGCAGCTGGCGTATGTGATGTTCACGTCGGGTTCGACGGGTGTGCCCAAGGGCGTCGGGGTCTCGCACGCGGATGTGGCGGCGCTGGCGGCTGACAGTGCCTGGTCGGGCGGTGTCGCGGATGCGGTCCTCCTGCACTCGGCTTATGTCTTCGACGCCTCCACCTTTGAGATCTGGGTGCCGCTTCTCAACGGTGGACGTGTGGTGGTCGCCCCGGAGGGTGCCCTTGAGCCCCATGTCCTGCGCGACATCGTCACCGCCGAGGGTGTCACCGCCCTGTTCCTGACCACCGCCCTGTTCAACGTCGTGGCGGAGGTGGACCCGCAGGCCCTGGCCGGCGTCCGGATGGTCTGCGCGGGCGGCGAAACGGCCTCGCCCGGAGCGATGCAACAGGTCGCCGGCCACCTCACCGGTACGCGGGTCCACCATGTGTACGGCCCGACGGAGACGACCACCTTCGCCACCCGTCACCACGTCACCCCCGACACACCGATCGGCCCGCCACCCATCGGACAGGCCCTGGACGGTATGCACGCCTATGTGCTCGACGCGGGTCTGGGAATGGTGGCACCGGGCGTGACCGGCGAGCTGTATCTCGCCGGACCGGGGGTGGCCCGCGGCTATCTGGGCCGTCCCGCTCTGACGGCCACGCGTTTCGTGGCCGATCCGTACGATCCGTCGGGTGGGCGGATGTACCGTACCGGCGATCTCGTCCGGTGGGACGCGGACGGTCGGCTCGTCTACCTCTCCCGCGCCGACGACCAGGTCAAACTCCGCGGCCACCGCATCGAACCCGGTGAAGTGGAGGGCGTTCTCGCCGGTCTGCCGGGCGTCGCCACCGCGCATGTGCGGGTACGGGAGGACCTGCCGGGCGATCGGCGGCTGGTCGGGTATGTGGTGCCCTCCGGCGGGGCGGTGCTGGACCGTGCGGAGCTGGCGGCGGGGGTGGGACGGGTACTCCCGGCGTACATGGTTCCCTCCGCGTTCGTGATGCTGGACGCGCTGCCGCTGACGCCGAACGGGAAGATCGACCACCGTGCGCTGCCGGTGCCCGAGGCGCCCGACGGGGGCGAGGTCCGCGGTCCGCGGACGGCCCGCGAGGAGATCCTGTGCGGCCTGTTCGCCGGGGTCCTGGGCGTCGACCGGGTCGGCGTGGCGGACAACTTCTTCGAGGCCGGTGGGCATTCGCTGCTGGCGACGCGACTGATGAGCCGGGTGCGTTCGACCCTGGGCGTCGAGGTCGAGGTCCGTGCGCTCTTCGAGCACCCGACGGTCGCCGGACTCGCCGCGGTCCTCGACGCCGCCGACGTGGCACGGCCGTCGGTGCAGCCCGAGCAACGGCCCGAAAGCATGCCGCTCTCCTTTGCGCAGCAGCGCCTGTGGTTCCTCAACCGGCTCGAAGGGCCCGGCGCCACCTACAACATCCCTCTGGTGCTGCGGCTCGACGGCCCCCTGGACGTCGACGCGCTGGGTGCCGCGCTGGGCGACCTCGTCGAGCGCCACGAGACCCTGCGTACCGTCTATCCGGTGACCGACGGTGTCGCGCGTCAACTGGTGCTGGACGCGTGCGCCGTCGACCTCGCGCCCCGGCCGCAGGACGTGGTGCCCGCCGAGCTGGACCGGGTGCTCACCGACAGCGTCTCCTGCGCGTTCGACGTGGCGACCGACGTTCCGGTGCGGGTGCGGTTGCTGCGGTTGAGTGCCGAGGCGCATGTGCTGGTGCTGGTGGTGCATCACATCGCCGCGGATGGTTGGTCGTTGGCGCCGTTGGGACGGGATCTGGGTGTTGCCTATCGTGCGCGGGTCGTGGGCATGGCTCCTGACTGGTCGCCGTTGCCGGTGCAGTACGCGGACTACACCCTGTGGCAGCGGCGCATGCTCGGGGAGGAGTCCGACGCCGAGAGCCTGACGTCACGCCAGCTGGACTTCTGGCGGCAAGAACTCGCGGGGATACCCGAGTTGGTCGAACTCCCGTGGGACCGGCCGCGCCCCGCACTGCTGAACCACGAGGGCGACGCCCTCACCTTCGTGATCGGCCAGGACGCGCACCGGGGGCTTGTGGAGTTGGCGCGGTCGTGCGGGTGCACGTTGTTCATGGTGATGCAGGCGGCGGTGTCGGTGTTGTTGTCGCGGCATGGTGCGGGTGATGATGTCCCGCTCGGTACGGCGGTGGCGGGTCGGAGCGATGAGGCTCTGGATGACTTGGTGGGGTTCTTCGTCAACACGCTCGTGTTGCGGACGGATCTGTCGGGGGATCCCACCTTCCGTGAACTGCTCGACCGTGTGCGGGAGTTCGATCTGGCGGCGTTTGCGCATCAGGATGTGCCGTTCGAGCGGTTGGTGGAGGCGCTCAATCC
>NZ_JBNHIN010000121.1:0-5673 GCF_050054615.1 Streptomyces sp. YGL11-2 | reverse complement strand
ACAACGCCACCTCCACCGCGAACAACGCCGGCTGCGTGAACCCGGTCTCATCCAGACCCTCCGCCGCGCCGAACATCACCGCACGCAGATCCCGCAACTCACCGTCGAACTGCGCCAGCACCTCGTCCAACGCCTGGGCGAACACCGGGAACCGGCCATACAACTCCCGACCCATCCCCACCCGCTGCGCACCCTGCCCGGAGAACAACACCGCCAGCTTCCCGGCCGTGTGTCCGGCGTGACCGCGCGCCACCTCGACGGTTTCGCCACCCTCGGACAGCAGCACCGACCGGTACTCCAGATGTGCCCGGGTGGTGGCCAGCGAGAATCCCAGGTCGAGGGGAGACTGGTCGTNTCCGGCGTGACCGCGCGCCACCTCGACGGTTTCGCCACCCTCGGACAGCAGCACCGACCGGTACTCCAGATGTGCCCGGGTGGTGGCCAGCGAGAATCCCAGGTCGAGGGGAGACTGGTCGTCGGTCAGTGCGGAGATCCGGTCACGCTGCGCGGCCAGTGCCTCCTCGGACCTCGCCGAGAGCAGCCACGGCACTGCCGTCGGCGAGGTCCGCGGCCCTTCCTCGTCGTCGGTCTCCTCGACGACCGGTGCCTGTTCGAGGATGACGTGGGCGTTGGTGCCGCTGATGGCGAAGGACGACACGCCGGCCCGCCGCGGCCGGTCGGCCTCGGGCCACTTCTGCGGTTCCGTCAGCAGCTCCATCGCACCCGACGACCAGTCCACGTGCGAGGTCGGCGCGTCCACGTGCAGCGTCTTCGGCAGCACGCCGTGCCGCATCGCCAGGATCATCTTGATGATCCCCGCCGCCCCGGCCGCCGCCTGGGTGTGACCCAGGTTCGACTTCACCGAACCCAGCAGCAGCGGACGCTCGGCCTCCCGCCCCTGACCGTAGGTGGCCAGCAGCGCCTGCGCCTCGATCGGGTCGCCCAGCGGCGTACCCGTACCATGCGCCTCGACCACGTCCACATCCGAGCCTGTCAAACCGGCACCGTTCAACGCCTGCCGGATCACCCGCTGCTGCGACGGACCGCTCGGCGCGGTCAGGCCGTTGGAGGCACCGTCCTGGTTGACGGCCGAGCCCCGCACCACCGCGAGCACGGGATGCCCGTTGCGGCGGGCGTCGGACAGCCGCTCGACGACGAGGACGCCCACGCCCTCGGACCAACCGGTGCCGTCGGCCGCATCGGCGAACGCCTTGCACCGGCCGTCCGTCGCCAGACCGCCCTGCCGGCTGAATCCGACGAAGCTCATTGGCGTCGATATCACCGTCACCCCGCCGACCAGGGCCAGCGAGCACTCACCGGAATGCAGCGCCTGGATCGCCAGGTGCAGCGAGACGAGCGAGGAGGAGCATGCAGTGTCGACGGTGACGGCCGGGCCCTCCAGGCCGAAGCTGTACGAGACCCGACCGGACAGGATGCTGGCGATGAGGCCGGTGCTGCCGTGCCCTTCGATGTCCTCTCGGGAGTTCATCACGGTGTTGACGTAGTCGATACCGCTGGTGCCGACGAAGACACCGGTCTCGGTGCCCCGCAGGGACACGGGGTCGATGGTGGCGCGCTCCAGCGCTTCCCAGGACGCCTCCAGCAGGATGCGCTGCTGCGGGTCCATCGTCACGGCCTCGCGGGGCGAGATACCGAAGAAGTCCGCGTCGAACGAGGCGGCGTCGACGAAGCCGCCCTCGGTGGTCGCACTGCTGCCGCTGCCGTCGCCGGTGAGAACGTCGAGGTCCCAGCCGCGGTCCGTGGGGAATGCGGAGATGCCGTCCCGGCCGTCGTCCAGCAACTGCCAGAAGTCTTCCGGCGTTCGCACGCCGCCCGGCAGCCGGCAGGACATCCCGACGATGGCTATGGGCTCCTGCTTGGCGGACTCGACCTCACGAAGCCGTTGGCGGGTCTGGTGCAGGTCGTTCGTGACCCACTTGAGGTAGTCAACGAGCTTCTTGTCGTTCGGCATGCCGTGGACCCTTCCGTGTGAATAAGGGGGCCGGTCTCAGCGCTCGCTGAGACGGCCGAGCTCGTTGTCGATGAAGGCGAAGATCTCGTCGGTGCTGGCGGCTTCGAGCCGCTCGGCGACCTCGGCGCCGTGATCCTCCTCGTGGGCGCCCCGCCAGTTGTCCAGGATCCGCGCCAGCCGGTCGGCGACCGCGTCCCTGGTACGGATGTCGGGCTCGCTGGCGGCGAGTGCGGAGCCGAGCCGCTCGACTTCCGCCAGGAGGGTCGAGCCCGAGTCGGCATGTCCCACGAGCTCCGTGACGAAATGGTCGGCAAGTGCGGCGGGGTTGGGGTAGTCGAAGACGAGGGTGGCGCTCAGCCGCTGTCCGGTGATCGTGGAGAGGCGGTTGCGCAGTTCGACGGAGGTCAGCGAGTCGAAGCCGAGCTCGTTGAACTCCCGGCGTGCGTCGATGCTCTTGGCCGAGACGTGTCCGAGCACGGCGGCGGCCTCGGTGCAGACGACGTCGGTCATCAGCCGCGTACGCTCCTCCGGGCGGGCCGCCCGCAACCGATCGACGAGCATGGCGACCGCGCCCGCGGCGGAACCGCCCGTCGAGCTCGCGGCCGTCCGCCGGGCACCCTTGACGAGCCCCCGCAGCACCGACGGCACCGAGCCCTGCATCCGTACCGGTCCGGATACCCGGCCGACCGGGACGAGGTGGGGCGCATCCGTCGCGGTGGCGGCGTCGAACAACGCCAAACCCCGCTCCGGACTCAACGGCACCGTCCCATACGAAGCCATCCGCTGCATGTCCGCATCCGAGAGCGACGCAGTCATCCCACCACCCTGCTCCCAGGCACCCCACGCCAACGACTGCGCAGGCAACCCCAGCCCCACACGATGCCAGGCAAGCGCATCCAAAAACACATTGCCCGCCGCATAATTCCCCTGACCCGGACCACCCAACACACCCGCGATCGACGAGAACAACACGAACGCAGCCAGATCCAACCCCATCGTCGCCTCATGCAGATGCCAGGCAGCATCCACCTTCGGACGCAACACAGCCGACAACCGCTCCGACGACAACGACGTGACCACACCATCATCGAGAACACCCGCCGCATGCACCACAGCCGTCAACGGATGCGCGACGGACACCGACCCAACGACCGCATCCACCGCCTCCCGATCCGCCACATCACACGCCCGCACCGTCACCTCAGCACCACCCGCGGACAGCTCCTCCCGCAACTCCTCCACACCAGGCGCCGCAGACCCACTCCGACTGACCAACAACAGATGCCGCACCCCACGCTCACCCACCAGATGCCGAGCCACCTGACGACCCAGCCCCCCGGTACCACCCGTGATCAGCACCGTCCCGTCCGGATCCCAGGCACGCGACACCGACTCCACACCACCACCCAACTCAGCCAACCGACCCACCCGCAACACACCATCCCGCACAACGAACTGCCCCTCCCCGGCAGCCACCAACCCGGGAACCACCCCAAGCACCGACCCCAACCCACCCGCCACAGAACCAACCTGAACATCCAACAACGCAACCCGCCCCGGATGCTCCGACTGCGCCGAACGCACCAACCCCCACACCGCAGCACCAGCCACATCCACCACGGACTCACCCGCATCCGCACAAACAGCACCACGAGTGACAAACACCAGACGCGAAGCGTCCGCCCTCTCCCGACCCAACCACTCCTGCAACACACCCAGAACCCGAGCCGCCAACTCGTGCGTATGGGCAGGCACGTCGTCGCCGACGCCTGACACGGGGACCACCACCAAGTCCTCGTCGCCCGCGAGGTCCGCCAGAGAAGCGACGGACGCACCCAGGCCGAATTCGTCCGCGCCCAGGGACACCGACCGGACCTCGGTTGGCTCCACCTCAGGAGGCGCCACCCACTCCCACGACAGCAGCCCGTCGCGCACCGCGCCGCGCCGCGCCGCGGACCGGCCGGTGCCGGGGTCCCGGTAGGCCCGCATCACCATCGCCTCGGCGGAGAGGACGGGCGCGCCCTCGACGTCGACGGCCGCGATGGACATCGAGTCGTCAGCGGTCTTGACGACCCGCACCCGGAGGACCGAGGCGCCGCCCGCGTGCAGCGACACGCCCCGCCAGGCGAACGGCAGGAACTGGTCATCCTCGGTGCCGACCCCGGCCATCCGGTGGGACTGCAACACCGCGTCCAACAGCGCCGGGTGGATCCCGAACGCTCCGGCCTCCGCTGCGACGTGGTCCGGCAGGGCCACCTCGGCGAAGACACCGTCCTCGCTCTTCCACACCGAACGCAGCCCCTGGAACGCGGGGCCGTAGCCGGTCCCGTCGTAGAAGCCCGCCAGGTCGACGGCCACCGCGTCCGGCGGCGGCCAGACCCGGGAACCGAAGTCGACGATCCGCTCGCCGCTGGTCAGCGTGCCACCCGCGTGCTGGATCCACGGCCCATCCGGGTCACCGTCATCCGGGCGCGAATACACCGAGACGGTACGGGTGCCCGCCTCATCGGCGGCCCCGGCCAGCACCTGGATCCGCGTGGCATGCTCCTCCTGGAGCACCAGCGGGGTCATCAGCACCAGGTCCTCGACCCGGTCGCCGCCGACCTGGTCGGCGGCACGCATCGCCAACTCCAGGAAACCGGTTCCAGGGAAGAGCACGCTGCCGCCCATGACGTGGTCGAGCAGCCAGGGATGCGTCTGCAGCGACAGCCGGCCCGTCAGCACCATCGCGCCGGAGTCCGCGACGGTGATCGTCGCACCCAACAGCGGGTGCTCCGCGGCCGACAGGCCCGCACCGGCCACATCGCCGGACTGCGCGGCCGGCCGGGGCCAGTACCGCTCGTGCTGGAAGGGATAGGTGGGCAGGTCGACGGGGCGGGCACCGGTTCCGTCGAAGATCCTGGGCCAGTCCACCTCGACGCCCGAGACGTGCAGCCGCGCCAGCGCGGTCAGCAGGGCAGACTCCTCGGACCGGTCCTTGCGCAGAGCACTGACGAACACCGCTGCCCCGTCCGCGCGGTGCTGGGCCATCGCCGTCAGCACACCGTCCGGACCCAACTCCAGGAAGGCCGAGGTACCTTCGGCCTCAAGCGTCCGCACACCGTCGGCGAAGCGGACGGTCTCCCGTACGTGACGAACCCAGTAGTCCGCCGAGCACACCAGCTCCTCGGCAGCCAGCTCACCGGTCACGTTGGAGACCAGGGGAATCTGCGGCGCCCTGAACGACAGCCCGGCCACCACCCGCCGGAAGTCCTCCAGCATCGGATCCATCGACGCCGAATGGAACGCATGGCTCACCGACAGCCGCTGCGTCCTGCGCCCCTCAGCCGCCAACTCCTCAGCATTGCAGAGAACTTCGGCCTCATCACCGGCGATCACCACCGCCTCGGGGCCGTTGACCGCAGCGATGGACACACCATCCGACAGCCGCGCGGCCACCTCCACCTCAGTGCCCTCGACAGCCACCATCGCACCGCCCACAGGCAACGCCTGCATCAGCCGCGCCCGCGCCGCCACCAGCACACACGCATCCGCCAGCGAGAACACCCCCGCCACATACGCCGCCGCAACCTCACCGATCGAATGCCCCGCCACGAAGTCCGGCCGAATCCCCCAGGATTCCACCAACCGGAACAACGCCACCTCCACCGCGAACAACGCCGGCTGCGTGAACCCGGTCTCATCCAGACCCTCCGCCGCGC
>NZ_JBNHIN010000120.1:0-5768 GCF_050054615.1 Streptomyces sp. YGL11-2 | reverse complement strand
CCCTGCACGGGCTCGCCACCCTGACCCGCGCGGGCCGCCTGCTGCCCGAGTACGCCCAGCCGAGGGTGGAGCTGCTGGTAGACCGGCTCGCCAAGCTCTGACACACCATCCCGGCGGGCACGCAGCCGGGGCCCTCAGGCCCCGCCGCTGCCTGCCTACGGCAACGCAACCGGGCACTCGCGTCCACACGCGCAGCCGCAGATCGCCGGGCCCCGTACCCCAGACGGGGCACCCGCCCCGCAAGCTGCGGTGCTCATTGATCACGACCCGATACGCGCCCTAACGCCGCATCATTCGCCGATGCCCTCGTCGTCCTCGTCGAGATGGAAGGTCGCCGGGTCACGCAGTGGGCGCAGGCCCTCGCGCGGCGGGCGGCGAAGCTGTAGCGGCCCAGGCAGTTGAGGTTAGCGTGCTTCAGCGGGGAGATCCGGGCCACGTCCTCGTCCAGGACGTCATGCTCCCGCCCCTCAGGCGGCAGGGCCCGCAGGTGGTCGACGGCGGCGTCGAGGTAGCGGGTTGTCCAGAGCACGGCGGCATTGAGGACCATGCCGAGCGCGCCGAGTTGGTCCTCCTGCCCCGTCCTGTATGCCTGCATGATCTGTCCGCGCTTGCCGTGGCAGATGTCGCGGGCGAGCTTATGCCGTGACTCCTGGACAGTGAGCTGCCGGCCCGAGGCGTACGACCCGAAACTCGACGTCGACTTCACCCCGCTGCGCGAGCAGGACCTGACCGCCGCCGGTCTCGGCCAGGCTGCCTGAGCCGTGAGGGAACTAGCTGGTGACGCCCTTCACGGGAGCGGGCCGGTATACCCCAGAATCCTGCTGCGAGGGTCAGCCTCCAACACCGTGGCCCGGGCAGGTGATCCGATAGCGCTGCCGTGGGAGCGGGGTTTATGACGGTTCTTGTGGGCCCTCGCCGTATTTCAGAGGGATACCCACGCTGTTCTGCCAGCGGCAGAACACCGGCCGGACCGGGCTCGACGATCACTACAGTCCGGTCTCATGACGACGATTACGACGCGTACGGTCGAGTATCCGGCCGACGGTTTGACGATGATCGGGCACCTCGCGCTCCCGGCCGGTGTCGACCGCCGGCCCGCGGTGCTGCTCGGACCAGAGGGCATGGGGCTCAGCGACGTCGAGCGCCGCCGGGCCGATGCTCTCGCCGAGCTGGGATATATAGCGCTGGCCTTCGACCTTCATGGCGGGCGCTATTTGGGCGACCCCGAGGAGATGCTGGCCCGTTGCCTGCCGCTGCTCGCTGATCCCGAGCGGATGCGAGGCATCGGCCATGCGGCGCTCGATGTGTTGCGCACCGAACCGCGGACCGACCCCGACCGGATCGCCGCCGTCGGCTATGGCACGGGGGGTGCCGTCGGGCTGGAACTCGGGCGCGGCGGCGTCAGCCTGCGCGCGATCGGGACAGTCAACGCACTGACCACGGGCCGACCGGGCGAGGCGGCGCGCATTCGCTGCCCGGTGTGGGCCGGGGTCGGGTCGGAAGACCCGATCATGCCGCCCGCGCAACGGAACGCGTTCACCGCTGAGATGCAGGCCGCAGGCGTCGACTGGCGCCTCGCGGTCTACGGCGGCGCCTTGCACGCCTTCCACCACCCGCCGGTCGGCCACCCCGTGGTCCCCGGCGTCGGCTACCACCCACAGCACGCGCAGCGAGCCTGGCGCGACGTCGTCGACCTGCTCGCCGAGTGCCTGCCCGTGACGGAGGATCTGGGGCATGACCCAGGTAAGCATGTTGGCCCCAGGCACTGACAGTCCACTCCCCTCAAGTCCGCACAGCAGAAACACATTCGGGCGGTTACTCGATCGCGGAGACGCATTCACAACTACCGCAGTAAATACCGGATTTACTGCGCCAGAGCCCCTACCGTGATCACCGCGACCTGCGGCGAACCAATCCGGCCGCCGGGGCGAGGTGTACGCAACTACCTGGTTCTCAGCCCCCGTCGGTGAAGTCCCTGACCAGCTTCACGAACTCCTCCTGTCGCTCGATCACCATGACATGCCCGGCGTCCACCTCGGCGTAGCTGCTGCCGGGAACGGCCGCGTGCACCGCCCGGGCGTGCTCCACCGGCACGGTGACGTCCTGGGTGCCGCCGATAACCAACGTCCGGGCCTGGATCTGCGTGGCCAGCTCGCGGATGTCCACCCGCAGGTCCAGGTCCAGGTGGCGCAGGATGCCCTTGGTCAGGCTCATGTTGGTTGCCAGCTGGTCGACGCCCGCGGTGCCGAAACCGTCCAAGAAGGGCCGGCTGAAGCCGGTGACCGCGGCGAACCGGCCGAAGGCCTCGGCGTCGCCGAAGTCCCCGATCCGGCGCCAGACGGTGAACAGGTTGCGCATGTACTCGTCGCGGTGCAGCCACGGCGCGACCAGGACCAGGCTGCGCACCATCACGGGGCGGGTCGCCGCGACTGCGGCGGCGACCACCGAGCCGAGCGAGAAGCCAACCAGGTCGACCGGCTCACCGCCAGCGTGCTCGATCACCGCGGCGATCTGCTCGGCGAGCTTTTCGACGCTCAGCTCGCCGCCGTCGTCCTCGGCGCTGTCGCTGCCGGAGTAGTTCGGCAGCAGCACCGAGTGGCGGTCGGTGAACTGATCAACCAGATGGCCCCAGTTGATCTCGGCGCCCGGGCCGGTGCCGTGCACCAGCAGCAGGCCGGGGCCCTCACCGGCCACGCGGTAGGGGATACGAGCGGTGGGGGTGGTAGCGATGGGCATAGTCACTCCTCGGTTGCTTTGCTGACACCACGACAGTTCCACGGCTCGGGCAGGGCCAGGAGAGGATGGTTCTGCCTGGGATCGGCAGTCCCTGGATGAGCGGCGGACGATGGCTGGATGATGGTGATCATGAACACGGACCGCCGAGAACTCGCCGACTTCCTGCGCCGCTCCCGCGAGCGGCTCCGCCCGCATGACGTCGGCCTGCCCGCCGGACCTCGCCGACGCACACCCGGGCTGCGGCGCGAAGAGGTCGTACAGCTCGCCGGGATGTCCGCCGACTACTACATCCGCCTGGAGCAGGCACGCGGCCCGCAACCGTCCACCCAGATGCTCGCCTCGCTCGCCCGCGCGCTGCGGCTGACCGACGACGCGCGCGACCACCTCTACCTGCTGGCCGGCCACCGCCCACCCGCCGACCGCCACGCCGGCGACCACATCCGGCCCGGGCTGCTCCACCTCCTCGACCAGCTCAAGGACACCCCGGCTCAGATCCTCAGCGACCTCGGCGACCTGCTCGCGCAGAACGCCATGGCCACCGCCCTGTTCGGCAGCGTCTGCTCCCTCCGCGAGCACGAGCGCAACGTGGTGTGGCGCTGGTTCACCGACTCGACGGTCCGGCAGGCGTACCCCACCGAGGAGCACGACCACTGGAGCCGGGTCCACGTCGCCGACCTACGGGCCGCCGTCGCCCGGCGGGGCGGTGGTGCGGCCCCGGTTGCCCTGGTCGAGAGGATCCGCTCCGCCAGCGAGGAGTTCACCTGCCTGTGGGAACTCCATGAGGTCGCCGTCCGACGCACCAGCCGGATGCGCGTGATCCACCCGACCGTCGGACCCATCGACCTGGACTGCGAGGCCTTGCTGACCCCGACGGAGGATCAGCGCCTTCTCATCTTCACCCCACCGCCGGGTACTCCAGACAGCAGCCATCTGGAACTTCTCCGCGTCGCCGGCACCGAGCAGTTCGCACCCCAGGAGTAGTCGCATCATCGGCCGCAAAAACAACGGATAGGGCCGACCTGGGGCGATGCGCCGGTCACTCCACGGGCTGGGTTGGGCGAGGCAGTTCGGGAGTGCTCGTCGCCTCGGCGAGTACGACGCGGCCGCCCTTCAGCTCCGGTACGTACTTGTAAATGGTGTTGCGGGACACGCCGAGCCGCTTGGCCATCGAGGTGACGGTGTTCTGCGGGCAGGTGAGCAGATCGCGGGCGTGGCGGACCTGCTCGTCAGTCATGGCCGGCGGTCGGCCGAGGCGGGCGCCCCGGGCACGGGTGGCGTCCAGGCCCTGGCTGGTGCCCTGGACGATGAGCTCGCGGATGAACTCGGCGAGACCGAGCGGGAGAACATCCGGGAGTCGACCCTCGAAGGACTCGACGCGGCGGCCCGCAAGGGCAAGCACGGCGGCCGACTACCCGTCATCACCGACGACATGCTGCACACCGCTACTTCAGTCGCGCTTCGTGGTACTTGGTCTGTCTGCACCTGTGATGACCTCGGCCCGTTTGGTGGGTACGCGCCGGATGCCCCCGTAGCCGGGCGGGTCCAGGATTCTCTGGCGCCTTGTCTGGAAGTGCTGCGTCTGGTTGCGTAGTTCCGTCACCTCGTCTTCCAACCCGCGCAGTCGGGCCACGGTGGAGGAGCGTTGGTGCCGCCGGTGTGTCAGCTGCTGCTACTGGCCGCGGAGTTCGGCGGCGGCTGCTGCACGCGGCGGGTGAGGAGTGGAGACTGCCGCGGTGATCCGGTCCAGGATCTCCTCCACTTGGGCTTCCTGGGCCGCCAGTTGCTGCTCGTCCTGCCGGAGCCGGTGACCGCCTCCCCTTCCTGTTGACGGACCTTGTGCAGCTGCCTCTCCAGTTCGTACTGCACCGAGGCCGGCCGCGGCTTCCACCCGATGGCCCTGGCCCGTTCCCGGTCGCCGCGCTCCGTGGCCTCCTCGGTCTCCTCGGTCTCCTTCAGCGCGGCGATGTAGAGCCGTAGGCCGTGTCGTGTTCATCCTGCCCCACCGGGCGCCCCGCGGCTTCGCGGGCTTCGTGGAGGGCCTCCAGCCACTCCTTGGGCGGCAGGCCCTCTCCCGACAGCAGCCGCGACAGCCGCGCGTGCTCCGTCCTCATGGCCACTTCGGCATCCCGGCGCAGCGGCCAGGGGCCAGGGGCCAGGGGCCAGGGGCCAGGGGCCAGGGGCCAGGGGCCAGGGGCCAGGGGCCAGGGGCCAGGGGCCAGGGGCCAGGGGCCAGGGGCCATCAACAGCTTCCCTGGCGTACCGGGCCCCCTTGCCCACGACCGTGTCGAGTGCTCCGGCGGGTGGCCTCTTGCGGGCCGGCCGCGCCTGCGCTCCCTCTGCTCTTCGTGCGGTACGGCATCAAAGAAATCCTCGAAATCGCTGCTCAGAGCAGTTGGTGCGGCTGTCGCACAAACTGCCGCCCTGCGGGTGCTCCCAGACGTCGGCGGCGCGGGAGCGGCGAATGCCCCTGAGGCAGGTTGAGGCGGCGGCCCGTCGGGAGCGGCCGGGGAGGTGTTGTTAGGGTGCCCTGCCGTGAGCGAGATATGAGCGAGAAGGACCTCGGCCCGTCGAAGGAATCCCGCCCTTCGATAGACGAGCTCCTCGGCCGCCTGAGCGCATCTCAGCGGCAGGCGCTGCGCGACGCCGGGTTCGAGGTGGAGGCGCTGCGCGCGATGGCGTCCGCGCCGGATGGCCCGGATCGGGTGGCCGCGCTGGTCGGGGAGTTCACCGACAGCGGTGAACGGCTGCGTCCGGTGGACTGGTCCACGCTCTCGGAGCGGGAGGTGCCGCTACGGCTCGTCGTGCGGCGCTGGTTGCAGCTGCTCGCCTTCGACCTCGCCGCGGTGGCGGCCTGCGGACTCGTCGCCGTGGAGGCCGGTCACTGGCCCGCGCTCGGCACCTGCGCCGCGTTCACGCTCCTCTACATCTTCTGGCTCCGGCGCCGGATGCCACACTCGCCGGGGCACAAGGCGGCCGGTAAGGTCGCGGGGCTCGGCTTCGCGGCGCTGATCATCAGCGTGGGCTTCGGCGCT
>NZ_JBNHIN010000119.1:2500-5898 GCF_050054615.1 Streptomyces sp. YGL11-2 | reverse complement strand
ACACAGTGGACGCGAGCAACTGAGGACAAGCCCTCGGCCTATTAGTACCAGTCAACTCCACACCTTACGGTGCTTCCATATCTGGCCTATCAACCCAGTCGTCTACTGGGAGCCTTACCCCATCAAGTGGGAGGGAGCCCTCATCTCGAAGCAGGCTTCCCGCTTAGATGCTTTCAGCGGTTATCCTTTCCGAACGTAGCCAACCAGCCATGCCCTTGGCAGGACAACTGGCACACCAGAGGTTCGTCCGTCCCGGTCCTCTCGTACTAGGGACAGCCCTTCTCAAGACTCCTACGCGCACAGCGGATAGGGACCGAACTGTCTCACGACGTTCTAAACCCAGCTCGCGTACCGCTTTAATGGGCGAACAGCCCAACCCTTGGGACCGACTCCAGCCCCAGGATGCGACGAGCCGACATCGAGGTGCCAAACCATCCCGTCGATATGGACTCTTGGGGAAGATCAGCCTGTTATCCCCGGGGTACCTTTTATCCGTTGAGCGACGGCGCTTCCACAAGCCACCGCCGGATCACTAGTCCCTACTTTCGTACCTGCTCGACCCGTCAGTCTCACAGTCAAGCTCCCTTGTGCACTTACACTCAACACCTGATTGCCAACCAGGCTGAGGGAACCTTTGGGCGCCTCCGTTACTCTTTAGGAGGCAACCGCCCCAGTTAAACTACCCACCAGACACTGTCCCTGATCCGGATCACGGACCCAGGTTAGACATCCAGCACGACCAGAGTGGTATTTCAACAACGACTCCACACCAACTGGCGTTGGCGCTTCAAAGTCTCCCACCTATCCTACACAAGCCGAACCGAACACCAATATCAAGCTATAGTAAAGGTCCCGGGGTCTTTCCGTCCTGCTGCGCGAAACGAGCATCTTTACTCGTAATGCAATTTCACCGGGCCTATGGTTGAGACAGTCGAGAAGTCGTTACGCCATTCGTGCAGGTCGGAACTTACCCGACAAGGAATTTCGCTACCTTAGGATGGTTATAGTTACCACCGCCGTTTACTGGCGCTTAAGTTCTCAGCTTCGCCAACCCGAAGATTGACTAACCGGTCCCCTTAACGTTCCAGCACCGGGCAGGCGTCAGTCCGTATACATNGCCGTTTACTGGCGCTTAAGTTCTCAGCTTCGCCAACCCGAAGATTGACTAACCGGTCCCCTTAACGTTCCAGCACCGGGCAGGCGTCAGTCCGTATACATCGCCTTACGGCTTCGCACGGACCTGTGTTTTTAGTAAACAGTCGCTTCTCGCTGGTCTCTGCGGCCACCCCCAGCTCAGACAGTAAATGTCATCACCGGAAATGGCCCCCCTTCTCCCGAAGTTACGGGGGCATTTTGCCGAGTTCCTTAACCATAGTTCACCCGAACGCCTCGGTATTCTCTACCTGACCACCTGAGTCGGTTTAGGGTACGGGCCGCCATGAAGCTCGCTAGAGGCTTTTCTCGACAGCATAGGATCATCCACTTCACCACAATCGGCTCGGCATCAGGTCTCACCCTCAAATGAGAGACGGATTTGCCTATCTCTCGGGCTACACCCTTACCCCGGGACAACCACCGCCCGGGCTGGACTACCTTCCTGCGTCACCCCATCGCTTACCTACTACAAGTCTGGTCCGTCGGCTCCACCACTCCCCTTCACCCGAAGGATCCAGGACGGCTTCACGGACTTAGCATCGCCTGATTCAGTATTGGGCGCTCCAAAGCGGGTACCGGAATATCAACCGGTTGTCCATCGACTACGCCTGTCGGCCTCGCCTTAGGTCCCGACTTACCCTGGGCAGATCAGCTTGACCCAGGAACCCTTAGTCAATCGGCGCAAGAGTTTCCCACTCTTGTATCGCTACTCATGCCTGCATTCTCACTCGTGAACCGTCCACAACTCGCTTCCGCGGCTGCTTCACCCGGCACACGACGCTCCCCTACCCATCACGATCCCCGTTGGGGGTAATATCNCTGCATTCTCACTCGTGAACCGTCCACAACTCGCTTCCGCGGCTGCTTCACCCGGCACACGACGCTCCCCTACCCATCACAGCAGGCGTTAGCCCTCATGCTGCAATGACATGACTTCGGCGGTGTGCTTGAGCCCCGCTACATTGTCGGCGCGGAATCACTTGACCAGTGAGCTATTACGCACTCTTTCAAGGATGGCTGCTTCTAAGCCAACCTCCTGGTTGTCTCTGCGACTCCACATCCTTTCCCACTTAGCACACGCTTAGGGGCCTTAGTCGATGCTCTGGGCTGTTTCCCTCTCGACCATGGAGCTTATCCCCCACAGTCTCACTGCCGCGCTCTCACTTACCGGCATTCGGAGTTTGGCTAAGGTCAGTAACCCGGTAGGGCCCATCGCCTATCCAGTGCTCTACCTCCGGCAAGAAACACACGACGCTGCACCTAAATGCATTTCGGGGAGAACCAGCTATCACGGAGTTTGATTGGCCTTTCACCCCTAACCACAGGTCATCCCCCAGGTTTTCAACCCTGGTGGGTTCGGTCCTCCACGAAGTCTTACCTCCGCTTCAACCTGCCCATGGCTAGATCACTCCGCTTCGGGTCTTGAGCATGCTACTCAACCGCCCTATTCGGACTCGCTTTCGCTACGGCTTCCCCACACGGGTTAACCTCGCAACATACCGCAAACTCGCAGGCTCATTCTTCAAAAGGCACGCAGTCACGACGCAAAGAACAAGTCTCTGCGCGACGCTCCCACGGCTTGTAGGCACACGGTTTCAGGTACTATTTCACTCCGCTCCCGCGGTACTTTTCACCATTCCCTCACGGTACTATCCGCTATCGGTCACCAGGGAATATTTAGGCTTAACGGGTGGTCCCGCCAGATTCACACGGGATTTCTCGGGCCCCGTGCTACTTGGGTGGTTCTCAAGCAAGCCGTCAATGTTTCAGCTACGGGGGTCTTACCCTCTACGCCGGGCCTTTCGCATGCCCTTCGCCTACATCAACGGTTTCTGACTCGCCGACCGGCCGGCAGACCGATCAAGAGAACTCCCACAACCCCAACCACGCAACCCCTGCCGGGTATCACACGTGACTGGTTTGGCCTCATCCAGTTTCGCTCGCCACTACTCCCGGAATCACGGTTGTTTTCTCTTCCTGCGGGTACTGAGATGTTTCACTTCCCCGCGTTCCCTCCACACTGCCTATGTGTTCAGCAGCGGGTGACAGCCCATGACGACTGCCGGGTTTCCCCATTCGGACACCCCCGGATCAAAGCTCGGTTGACAGCTCCCCGGGGCCTATCGCGGCCTCCCACGTCCTTCATCGGTTCCTGGTGCCAAGGCATCCACCGTGCGCCCTTAAAAACTTGGCCACAGATGCTCGCGTCCACTGTGCAGTTCTCAAGCAACGACCAGCCACCC
>NZ_JBNHIN010000118.1:0-5901 GCF_050054615.1 Streptomyces sp. YGL11-2 | reverse complement strand
GCGACCTGGCCAACGAGTTCCCCGACCAAGTCAGTGCCCCGCCCAAGACGCCGAAGGACATGAAGGCCCCGAACGACGGGTCCGCTTCTGAGCGGTACGGCTGGCGCGAGATGAGACGCCGCCAGTCCTCCCGCCGGATCTGTGTCGAGCACGCTACTGACATCGGCTCGTCAGCGTGACAAACTCGCCGTCGTCGCCCTCGACGGCTTCATAGCAGGCACCCGCACGACCTCGACAATCCAGTTTGGCCAGACTGCGTTTGATGCGCCGCCGGGGTCAGGCCGGATCGTTTTTCGATGCCTCAAAATGCCTGCCCACCATGGACATGGCGGTACGTATGACAGGGTCGCCGGAGGACATGGCCCGCCGCCACACATCCCTGCCGGTGGGGGGGAAATCGACCACCGGTGGTGTTTCAGCGATGACGAAATCAACGGTGTCCCAGTAGATTCTTCGGACAGCACGATACAGCACGGTCTCCCGCCCGAAATCGTTCTTCCACCGCAGAGCTTCACTCATGTTGTATTGCAAGGCTGAAACCGGGAGGTGCGTACATCCCTCCGGCGCCTCACCGAACCGCCCGACCAGGACGTCCTTGTTGAGTCCGTAGAGCGCCTGCACGCATTTCCCCCACCCCTCCAACTCCGCCTCGATCCACCCCGTCGACTGCAACGGGTAGGCATGCGCCATCTGGTGGCTCGCCTCGGTGAAGAGATGACGCCTCACGATGGGATGGCAGTAGGCACCCGTGTGGTAAGCGCCGATCTCCTTGCGCTTCACGTCATACAGGGCATGCACCATCGTTACGGCATAGGACATTCGCAGGTAAGCCACTCCCGCCTCGTCCAACTGGCCCGAGCCTCTGAGGCCAATCCATTGGGCGTCCAACGCCCAATGGGTGCCCATGAGATCGGCATCCGTCTCCGCGAAGCGCCGGAAGACCGCCTCCTCGGCCTCGTCGCGCACCAGACCTCGATGCCTGAATACTTCCAGCGCCTTCGCGTGACGGCGGTAGGCATGCGCCGCTTCATGGCCGATGACATACATGAGCGCAACTTCGGTCAGGCGCACCGCGTCGTAATGGGAGATCTCGACCTGTGCGAACAGGTCTTCCAACTCCGCCCACCATGGTCCGTCACCCTTGTTTCGAACCTTCCCGAAGAGAGGGAACAGACCTGGGGAAACCTGCCATTTCCCGCTCTGCCGAACAGGAATATAGAATTTGACGGAGTCCCAATAGCCGAGCAGCAGGTGAGCCAGTACGTAAAGGCGGCACACCAAACCGAGGGGGACCACCACTACATACTCCCCCTCACTCACCTCCTTCGTCCTGCAGGTGAAGAAGGGCGAGTTCACCAACTCCAGTCGCGTGTGAACCCCCGTCTTGCTGTCGCCCTCGCTCAACCACCAGCGCGAGAAAAGTAAGACGCCCGTGCACATCTGGGACAGGCGGTCCCGGAGGAAGGGAGGATAGTCCTCGCTCGTGACGGCTCCTCCGGTTGCTGCTATGAACTCATCCGCAAGCACGTGACTCTGGCCCTCACTCGTCACCACTGCATATCTTGCGGACACCCACATAAGCGACCTTAACCGCAAGCACGGTGACCGGGACATCGACCTTGAAGTTCACATTCAGCAACGCATCCACAATCGCCGCAGCCAGCAGCTGATTGTTATCCCCCGGATTCTCCAGCGCGCGCTCGATCGCCTCCTGCCCACAGATGGCGCTGCGCAGCCTCCCCCGCAGCGAGGCGAACCACCGACCCGCGATGAAGACGCGCTCTTCGTCGTCGTCCTCCTGACTCCCCAGATCATGCGCGACGAGATGCTCGGCGATCACCAGATCCAGATCGCGTTCCGAGAGCCCCACCAGATAGCCAAGATCTTCCTGCACGCTTCCCCTCCCACCCCGGTCCTCATCAGCCCACGCGTTCACTTCCCCCAACTCCCAATTGGCGGGGGCCCGCTGGCAGTTGACCAGTCTACTGACCTCGACTCGTCAAGGTGATGTCGGACTGTCAAGGGTCAGACCGGTGCCCGCTATGAAGCCATTGAGGGTGTCAGGCCGGTACTGTAGGCGTTTGAGTCGGCTACGGACGAGCGTTTCCAGGCGGTCGAGGGCGACGACAGCAAGGTTGGCCAGGCTCTCGACCCTCTGCCGGGAGCAGAGCCACCAGGGGGCCGTGCCGATTGATGACCCGGCCGACGGCCGCCGGGGAGGTCCCGAACAACGGCGCCAGCTGCCGCATCGTGAGGTTCGTGCGGCAGTACGCGGCCACCAGCAGCACCCGGTCCTCCAGCGACAGCGCCCACCGGCGACCCAGTCAGTCAGAA
Source organism: Streptomyces sp. YGL11-2 (assembly GCF_050054615.1). Lineage (NCBI taxonomy): Bacteria > Bacillati > Actinomycetota > Actinomycetes > Kitasatosporales > Streptomycetaceae > Streptomyces > Streptomyces sp. YGL11-2. Next base: position 3,567 of record NZ_JBNHIN010000118.1, on the reverse strand, counting down.
GCCAGGGGCCGGCCGCCCTCACGGATGACAGCCCACACCAGACGCTGGAACTGGCCCGGGCGGAGCCCGGTGAACACCTTGATGAGCTCATGGCGCTGAGCAGTGATGACCTGCACAATCAGCCCAACGCAACACCCCGCTACCGGTTTACGAGGCAGGCTTCAGCCAAAGGCTCGCCGGATCTCGACGTCCAACCCCGTACCCTCCGCCTCGTCGAAACAGTCGACAGCAGGCGGGACCGCGTCCACCGTGGTCGCCTCCACCGTGGCCGTTTCCTCCCTGGCCGCTTCCTCCCCCCATGTGCCATCCGCTCGGACGCGCTGCGGACGGCGGCCTTCGATGAGGGTCGTGAGGCCGGCGAGAACGGTATCGCCGGCGAACCACCAGCCGCCGTGGTTGACGAGGAAGAGCCTGCTTTCCTCGTCAATGGCCAGCAGTGAATCCTCGCCGTGGGAACCGAACGGGAAGAGCCGATGGCCGATCTTGACCGCAAACCGCTGAAACGTCCGGAGCGAGTGGCGCCCCTCGCGCGGATCGATCACCAGCCCGTGCAGGGCCACTTCTGCGCCCGGACCGTCCAACAGGAATTCCACGCCGTGAAATTCGCGCAAGGCGCGCTCCGCGGCCGCGAACAGTTCCCAGGTGCCGCCGCCTTGCGGGCTGACCGTACTGACCGTTTGCAGCATGGCCAGCGGCGCTGAAGGGCCGACATCCCGTCCCGGCGACCAGCCTGCCTTCTCCAGGACGTCGCGCACCCCCGGTCCCACGTCATCGCCGACGGCCGCACTGGCTTTGCCACTCATGCTGGTTGCTTTCGCCATGTCCATCCTCAACGCCCCTCATCAGAACCTGATGAACTCGATGCCGAGCCGATCCAGCAGACCTTGGCATGCACGACACGGCTCCGTGGGCCGGCCGTGGTCCGGGTCTCCGTGCTCGCGGATCATCTTCGACGTCATGGCGGCTCCGGCGAAGTGCGGTGCGGCTTCCGCCAAGGAGATCGGAGGTAGCCCCGGCCGTCTGGCGTCCAGCGCCCAGAGCTGGTCGGATACGAGGGTCGATTCGGCGCAGTAACCGAGAAACGGTTCCCGCAGCTCGATGGGGATCTCGTCGAAGTAGGCGCGCACCGTCGGATGAAGGTTCGGCTCGCCATCACCACTCAGATTGGTGTGGCTGACAACGGTTCCCTGAACGAGGAGGGATGAAGCCGTCCCGGGAACCACTCCATCTTCCGGATGCTCAGACACTTTGAAAATTCCCTCTCAACCAGTTGCCGAAGGCTTCGTATTCATCGGCCCCGATATACGATGTGCCGGTGTGATGGATGTAGTAGAAGCAGCCGTCTTCGGCCAGGGCGAAGATGCCCCCTTCCGGCAGATCATAGCCGACCCGAAACAGGCTCTTTCCGATTTCCTGCGCAAGCTCGGCGATTTCCTCGAAGTCTCCCTCGTAGCCGCCGGTCGGATTGGTGACGAGCTTGTCATCCGGATTGCCGGGGTGTCTGAGTTGAAGCAGTCCGTACGTGCGGACAAACTGCTCCGCCGCTTCCGAGGGGACTACCGGGAAACCCTCCGCCACCGAATCCGCTACAGCGTCGTCGATGAATTCACGGGCCTTGTCGACAATATCCCGTTCCGGACTCCATCCGTTCGCGGACAGCCATTGCAGAATTTCTTCCCTCGACATTTCGGGGATCATGGCAGACCTCATCATTCACTGTGAACAGATATCCCAAGAGCTGGCAGCATGTGTTCGCACGACCGGCACGGTGGTTTGAAAGCCCCGTGCTCCAGTGCAACGACCTTCTTTCCCGTCTCCGGATCCTTCTCCTTGAGTTCACCTATCTGGCGGCTGTGCATGACACCTCCTTCAAGCTCCCTACGGGCATCCTCGGGAGTCTTGATTCTAGTGCCAGTGGGATCCAGCTGGTGGAGCCGGTCGGAGACGAGTGAGACTTCGGCGCAGTTACCGTGCCCCACTCCTGGCCTATTCCCTTCGGCCAGCTGTTTCGCTTTGACGTCGTCGAGCAGATTCTGCAACGCCGGGTGCGCCTTGGGGTGTTCCTGTGCGACGGGCGCCGGAATGCCGGCGTCAATATCCTTCTGTGATTGCGGCACCTTGCGCCTGACCGAACTGGTATGCGCGGTGATCGTGCCGTCATGCAGGAAGCTTCCCGCGCATCCGTCCTTCCGGTAGTCCTTGCCTGGGACGATGTTATTCGGGTCGGCTTTTCTCGCGTCGTCCGCAACATGCCGGGATTCATCGCCGAGGACCTTGAGCTGGGCTTCCCGGTCCATTCCCGACACGTCGACGGGCGGACGGCGATGATGGCGCATCTCATCGGAGCTGTGGCCGTGCCACCACGGGTTTCTTCCCGAGCCGCCGGCCGGACCGTTCTGCCCGCCGCCCTTGCCGCCCCCGCCCGCGCCGGAAGAACCGCCGCCCTGCGGCTTGGGGCTCTTGGGGTCCTTCGTACCGTCCTTGCCGAGGCCCTTGAAGTGGTCGGCCACACCCTTGTCGTTCTCGGCGTGGTTGGCGGCGACCTTCTTCATCCGCTGACCTGTCCCGTGGTACAGGTCCTCGACTGCCTTGCCCGCGTCCTTGCCCAGGGCCTTGCCCAGCTTTCCGGCGCCGTGCTCCAGCGCCTTGACGACCGGATTGGTCATACGAAGCTCGCCCCCGCAGCCTTCGTCTCGAATTCGGCGGCGTGGCCCGCCACCGTCCGTGCATGTGCGTGCAGCTTCTCCGCGCGCGCTTGCAGCGCCTCGGGGTGGATGGAGAAGCTCCCGCCCGACCCGCCGCCCCCGGAGACGCCGAGGGCGGACTCGGCAGCCTGGAACACCAGCCCGCTCACCGCCTTGCCGACGGTCTCGACGAGGGGGTTGATGGCCGCCTCGATGACCTGGCCGATGATGTACTGCTCCAGCTGCTGGACGAGGTAGTCCATGAGCTTCTCGGCGGCCTCGATGACCAGTGCTTCGGCGGCTTCGGCGAGGCCGAGGGTGGCGACGGCGGCGGCCTGGTCGGCGACGAAGGTGATGGCCAGCACGGTGAGTTCTGCGATGGCTTCCACCTTCATCGCCACGATCGTGTCCGCCGCAATGTCCAGCGCGTCGGCCACCACATGGCAGGCGTTGACCAGCTCGGTCATGTGGCTGTCGGACATCTGGCCCCACTTGGCCAGCAGCGCCTCGTACGACGCGCCCTGATACACGTCCTCCAGCTGCTTGATCGTGGCGGTGGAGTCCTTGTGGGTGTCATCCACCTTCTGTGCGAAGTCGCGTACGTGGGATCCGAATTCGCGGACCTTGTCCTCGTTGATGTCCGGCCAGTTCACCCCGATGAACTGGAGGAACGACACCACCTGACCAGGCAGTTCGATCGCCATACTGCTCCCCCTCGTTGCTGGCCGCAGCAGCTCAGCAGACCAAGTTCAAGGAGACACAAGGAATTGATCAAGAAATAACCTGGTAAAGGTCAATAATGCCTCTAGCCTCAAGACCAGTGACTTAACGGTCCCAGCTTCTGGGGACTTTGGTTGGCGGGTTGGTCGGGGTGGTGCGCCAG
>NZ_JBNHIN010000117.1:0-6281 GCF_050054615.1 Streptomyces sp. YGL11-2 | reverse complement strand
TCACCCGACGACTTCACCTGACCCGGCCTTGGCACACCACACCCAACGACCCACACCACACAAAGTCACCGGTATTGCTCCTAAAGCGTGTTGCAGAAGCCTGCGAAGCAGGCATTTTCCCTGTATGCGTTCGGGTGTTGAGGGCTGAGCCGTTGTAGGTTGAGACGCTCACTAGTGGCGTGGCTCGGCACATTGCCGGGGGAATTCGCGGTCAGGCGGGTACGTCGTGGTGCCGCCCCCGCGTCTTCGCGACGCCGTCGCAGGACTCGCTGTGCCCGCACGAGTCGAGGCAGATCCGCAATCGGTTGCCGGACCGGCGGGCGTAGCTTGGCACGTCGGTCCCGCCACATGCGAGCGATATCAGCAACGGCGCGCTACTGATCCACAATGCGGCGGTCCTCCTCGAACTGTCCACAAAGGAATTCCAGTGCGGCGGCGGTCGTCGGCGCGCAGTGGTACGGCGGGTTCTCCGGCGGTGCGGGGGACACCAGGACGGATCCGCAGCCCGCGCGCATGCCCGCCTCGGCGTCGGTCACGAAATCGCCCACCAGCCACGAGCGGGCGAGATCGAGACCGAGCTCGTCCGCTGCGCGGAGCAGCATGCCCGGCTCTGGTTTGCGGCACGGGCACGGCACCGCGAACTCGGGCAACACGCCTTCGGGGTGGTGCGGGCAGTGGTAGACGCCGTCCAGCGTCACGCCGTACGCCGCTAGCCCGGCACGCAGGTGCCGATGGGTCGAGGTCGTCGTGGTCGATCAGGCCCCGTGCGATCGCGGACTGGTTCGTCACCACGACGAGCGCGACGCCGTGTTCACGCAACCGGCGCAGGTGGGGGCCGATGCCGGGCTGGAGCACGAGGTCCGATGGCAGCTGGGGGTAGCGCCGCGGCTCGGTGAGGGTGCCGTCGCGGTCGAGGAAGACGGCGGGGCGGGTCAGCACCGCGCACCGACCGCCGCGTGCTCGGCTACGAAGTTCCGCATGTGCCGGGTAAGGATGTGGGCGAACGCCATGTGCACGTCCTCCTGCTCCTCGATCGACGGCGCAGGCGCCGCGATCCAGGCGTCACACAGGTCGCGGGCGCGGCCGCCGGTCGGTCCGAGCAGGTCGACGGTGTGCACGCCCAGGTCGCGGGCAACGCGCAGCGCCTCCAGCACGTTGGGGGAGTTTCCGCTGATGCTGATTGCGATGAGGACGTCGCCCTGGGCGGCGAGACCCGTGAGCTGGCCGCTGAACACCGACTCGTAGCTCACATCGTTGGCCCAGGCGGTGAGCGGGGGGACGTTGTCGACGAGCGACATCGTCCGCACCTGCGCGACACCGGGCAGCCTGGTGTTCTTGGCGAGGTCGACGGCGAGGTGCGCGGCGGTGGCGGCGCTGCCGCCGTTGCCGCAGGTGTAGATCGTCCGGCCGTCGAGGTAGGCGGTCTCCACGAGATCCGCCGCGAAGAGCAGCTCCGGCACCGAGATCGCGCCGATCGCTCTGGTGAGGCTCTCCAGGTAGGAGACCATCACGCCGAACCGCTCAGTTGTCTCGAGCATGGTTCCTCGTGAGGGCGTGATAGAGGGTGGCGGTGTGGCGGGCGGTGCGAGCCCAGGACCAGTCCTGCGTCATCGCCCGCACGCGGGCGGCGTGCACGGCGTCGGGCTGCTCACGCCACCAGGTGACGGCTGTTACCGCGGTGGTGCGCACGGCCGCCGCCGAGTGCCCCGCGATCACGAACCCGGTGCCGGACTCCGGCCAGGCGACCAGATCGGTCACCGTGTCGCGGAGCCCGCCGACCGCAGTGACCAGCGGCATGGTGCCGTAGGCCATGGCGATCAGCTGGTTCAGGCCGCACGGCTCCACCCGCGACGGCATCACAGTGAAATCGGCGCCGGCGTACACCAGCCACGCCAGTCCCTGCTCGAACGCGGGGGTGTGGTGCACCGCGAGTGGCGCCTCGCTGATCAGGTCGGCGAGTGCGGCGCGATACCGGCCCTCGGCTGGACCGACGATCACGAGCTGGGCGGAACCGTCACGCAGCAGTGGCCCCAGCCCGCTGAGCATCAGGTCGATGCCCTTCTCCTCGACGAGCCGGGCACAGACGCCGACCACCGGCACGTCCAGGTCGCTCTTCAGCCCGGCACGTTCCTGAAGCGCGATCTTGTTGGCGCGCTTGCCCGCCGTGACCGATGCGGCGTCGAAAGTCGTCGGCAGGTTCTTCGCGGGGTCCCAAACGGTCGGGTCGACACCGGCGACGATCCCGGTGAACTCCTGCGCCGCGAGTGCGTCGCCCATCGGAGTGTGCGCGAGCTCGGCGGTCAGTTCGCCCGCGTAGCCAGGGCTACCCGTGGTGGCGGCGTCGGCGGCGAGTAGGCCGAGCAGCAACAGGTTCGGCTCGCCGTCCGCCCTGGCCAGCAACGTCTCCAGCCACTGCGGCGGCAGCCCGGAGGCCTCCGGCGACCGCAGTTCGCCGCGATAGGCGGCACTGTGTACGTTCATCAGTAGCCGGGGCAGCTCTGCGTCCCCGCGCGCCGCGCGCAGGTGGGCGACGGCCGCGCCGGACTGCCAGTCGTTGGCGTGCACGAGGTCGTAGCGTCGACCGGTACCCACGACCCACTGCGCCACGCAATGGCCGAAGAAGGCGGCGCGGTCCACGGCGTCGGTGAACTCGACGTAGGCGCTGTCGCGGTAGATGCCGCCGCGGTCGTACCACCCGTCGGCGCGGAGCAGGAACACCTCGTACGGGCCGCCGTGGTCGAGCAGCCGGTGCACCGACGGCGTCGCGGTGATCCCACCGGTCCTCACGGCGGGGAGCACGCCCACCAGCTCGGTCCGCAGGCCCCGGCCGTCGACCAGCCACGGGTACTACGGCATCACCAGGTCGTGATCGATGCCGTGCTCTCGGACCAGCCGCTCGGGCAGCGCCCGCGAGGCCTGGCCGAGGCCGCCCTCGGTGAAGAAGGGGGACAGTTCCTGGGTCAGGTACAGGGTTCTCATCGGGTGGCCAGCCAAAGTGCGAAGACGTGCAGGTCGGGGTTCACGGGCAGCTCGATCTCCTGGCATGTCACGTGCTGCGGCAGTCGGACGACGGACAGCCACAGGGAGGGGTGGGCGCCGTACTCGTCGCGGCCGCCGATGTCGCGCAGGAACGGGCTCCGCGCGTAGAGGGTGTCGTTGAACACCGAGCGCGGTGAGAGGAAGTCGCTCAGCCCGACCCGGACCTCGGTTTCCCCCAGGCGGAACACCTCGTTGACGGCGCCACCCGACCCGGCGCCCACGACGTGCAGCCCGCACGTCGCCACCGGGTGGTCGAAGGTGATGATCTGGCCCTCACACGCGATGTTGTCAGCGACGCCGTGACCGAGCACCGAGGGAAGGCCGAGCGTGCCCGTCAGGCCGTCGAGCATCGAGGACGGGCAGGTGCGGCCGAACCCGTCGAAACCCTCGGCCTCGACGACGCCCGGGACCGAGCAAGCGGTGTTGTTGCGGTGGCGCTGGATTTGTGCCGCGATGAGGTCGGTCACGCGCTGCCTCCGATTGCCGCGGAGGCGGTCTCAAGGTCACGCAGCGCGGACGCCAGCCGGGTGTCCAACTGGCCGCGGAACGTTCGAGCCCGTGATGTGCCAGTGGGCATGACGCTCAGTCGCATGATCAGGTTCCGCACCACGAGCACGTCACGGGACGCGCGGTCGACGGACTCCAGCAACCCGGCGCGGTCCGTGTGGTGTGCGTGGTGTGCGCCGATGTACTTGGCGAGCCAACGCAACGTGTGGTGATACCACCACAGGCCGAGCGGCAGCCACTCGCTCACCTCGCCGGGGCCGGCGCGTCCCTGCACCTGCCGGTGCACCGAGGCGAGCTGGTCATCGAGCTGACCAGCCAGCGTGCGGAGAAACTCAGTGCCGCTGATCCACGTCGAGCCCGCGCCCGCCATGTTCTCGGCCAGCGCGCGGTACTCCCCGGCGGTCACGGTCATGCGCTCGCCTGGCGTCAGCTCGAACCACACCTGCCCGTGATCGGCGGAGTACATCGCCGGTTCCAAAGCGGACAGTTGCACCCGGTCGTCGAAGAACACGACCTCGCCGGGGTCGAGCAGCCGGACGGTGTCGGTGACGGGGTCGTAGCCGGTCAGCACGACCGCGTGCAGCACGTGACTGCGCTGGTAGGAAACCCAGTAGTACTTGAGGAAGAACGGATCGGCGGCCACCGCGATGGTCTGCCCAGTCTCCAGCGCGACGAGCGCCTTCTGCCAGTCGGTCGTGGTGCGCAGCTCATGCTGGGCGAGCTGGTAGCCGCGCCGGGCCAGCGTCTCGGTCAGCGGTTCGAGCGGATCGGCGAAGCTGGGTGTCCCGTCCGGCAGCAGCCGCACGGCGGTGGCCGCGTTGCTGCCCAGCACCAGGAACGGGTCGGCATCCGGGTCCACGGCGCGCAGGAGCGCGGCGACCGCAGCGTGGTAGCAGCTCGGATCGGTCAGCACCCGTCCCCCTCGGAACTCGAAAACACGAGTGGACCGTAGGAACACGCGGCCTCCCGCCACAACCGGCCTCTTCGGGTATACCCGTCCGCCCACCGGACCGGCCGCACTTCCAGGGCTGGGCGGCGCCGGGGTGTGGTGCTGGACTGCGCAGACCTTCTTCAGCCCAGTTCGAACAGTCGCACACGAGGAGAACTTTCACTGGTGGAGATCTTCGGGCGCGGCTTCATCGCCAGGAACCTCACCACGCTCGCCGACGCGCACCCCGGCGTCGTCGCTCTCGCGGCCGGTGTCTCGCACGTGTCGCTGCTGAGCCCACGGGCGGCGTTCGCACGTGAGGCAGACCTCGTCCGCCGCGTGGCCGAGGACTGCGCGCGGCGAGACCGGACCATGGTGTTGTTCTCCACTGCGTCGGCTGCCGTCTACGGCAGGCCGGGCTGCGCGGGTGACGAGTCGTGCGACCACCCGCCCACGACGCCCTACGGCACGCACAAGCTCGCGATGGAACGTCTGGTCGCCCGGAGCGGCTGCCGCTGGCTGGTGTTGCGGTTGAGCCACCTCGTCGGCGCCGACCAGCCGCCGCACCAGTTGGTGCCGGAACTGACCCGCCGGGTGCTCGCGGGCCGGGTGCGGATCTTCCGCGGCGCGCGGCGCGACGTGCTGGACGTCGTTGACTTCGTGCAGATCGTCGACGCGCTGCTCACGGCAGGTGTCAGGGGCGAGATCGTGAACGTCGCCTCCGGGCGGTCGGTCGATGTCGCCACTATCGTCCGGCACATCGCCGGGGTGCTCGGAGCCGAGCCGTCCTACGAGTACATCCAGCGCAGCAGCGACCACCAGGTGTCGACGGAGAAACTGCGCCGGTTGGTCCCCTCGTTCGCGGAGGCGCCCGACGACTACTTTGCCGCAGTGCTCAACCGGTACGTGCCCACGATCGCCCGCAGGCACGCTCAGAACTGTTTCAAAGTCTTTGACTGATGGGTTCTTGCTGGTCAGGCGTGATCACATAGACGGTTTCCTTCAACCGTTTCCCGGTGCGGTGCGTGGAGCGGCGTCGGGTGATGCGAGCGACCTGCGCGAGGTGGGGGAAGTCCCAGTCGGTCCAGATCACCGTGTGGAGAATGAGGGTCTGGGCGTGTCCGTGGCCCCGTTCACGGGAGCGGTAGCCCTTGCGGACGGACCGCCAGGGGATCGCGGTGCAGGCGGTGAACAGGGCTGGCTGGTTGTGCTTGACCGTGAACAGGTAGTCCGCGCCGAACTCCTCGACCAGCTCTGTCGCGCGATCGCGCTGCATGTGCAGCGCGTCGGCCGTCACCACGGCCCGCGCAGGTCCAGGACCGACAGCAGCGGTGCGAAGCCGGCGACCCTCACCACCTCGGTCTGCGACCTTCTGCTGCGCGACGACATCCCCCGACGACGACCGGGCGGGCAACACCGCGACGGCACGGCCCCGTCCCCCGCCAAGCCGCTCGCCGCCACCGCACCAGGCATGCTGCCGCTGGCCACGCGCACGAGCCCCTCCAGACCGCCGGGTAGCAGCGATCCCACGATCCGGCGCACTGCCGCAGCCGACGGCGCCGGTACCAGGCCAAACAACCCAACATGCGCATCCGTGAATGCCATGAGCAGACTATCCCAAAACCATGAAAAGTCCCCACCTGAGCTACCGAACTCGCAGCTCAAACGAACCCGGAACCCGCCGCGTCACCCGCACCATCGTGCTCCACCAACTGACCCCCGATCCGGCTTACTGATCGTTTCAGAATGAGTTCCCTGTGGTGGTTGATAGTTGAGGGGGCATCGGGCAGGGTCTGCGGGGTGTCAG
>NZ_JBNHIN010000116.1:0-6647 GCF_050054615.1 Streptomyces sp. YGL11-2 | reverse complement strand
GTGCAGCCATGGTCACTGGTCCTCTCATGAGTCCCATCTGACCCGCTGTCAACTCCTTCCGCATCTCGGGGGAAGCTCAGCTGTCGACCATGACCCTGTACTGGATGGACGGGGATCACGCTCAGACATTTCAGCTCCAGTACGAGCCGGGCGAACTCCGCCTGGCCAACTGATCCTTACGCGGCGGCGTCCACAGCGAGTTCGCCCATCGGCGCTGAGCTGGTGGCCGCGCATGCGCCGGAAAACGTCGGTGCCCCGTTCTGCCGCTGGGCGACCGACCGGGACACCGGGACAGACGGTAGAGCGGGCTTCCCTATGGAGGAGGTCCCATATCTGGCGAGCCGTCCAGGACCTGCCGCCGGACGCAGCCGTAGCATCACGGCTCACGTCACTGCCTGTGGTCAAACGGCCGACTACATCTGGGAGCTGGCGGCGACTACCGGGCGTACGCCCGAGGCGATCGCGATCCAGGGGGCTGCCGGGCAGGTGGCCGTCCCGGACACGCCGCTGGCGGCCGATCCCGATGTAGAGCTGCTGTGCCCCGAGGTAGCGGGTGTTTCACAGGACGACGGCGTCCGATGCTCGATGCTCCACGTCGACCCGCACGAGCGGCCCCGCCTCGAAGAGATCTGGGTCAACCTCATCGCCCGGATCGCCGAAGCCGAACGCGAAGGCCGGCTCGGTGAAGTGGCCGGGCTCAGCGTCAGCCTCGCCGGCAGGCGACCGCTTCACCGCCGCAGCCGCCAACAGCTCGAGACGGTCTACCCGACCCAGCAGACGATCAACAGCGGCGATCGCGACCGCCGACCAGCCCGATCACACCCGCCCGGACCCAGGCCACCCCATCCCACCAGCGAAATCAGGATGAAAAGTCCTCACTCCGTGGCGTGACCCTTCACGGGGCGGCCTTCGGGCTTACGACAGCCTCGACGATCCTCATGAGCCGCTCACCCGCGTGCTCGATGCTTCCGTTCTGGGCGCTTACCTGGGCTCCTTCAAGGGCGAAGGTGATCTCCGCGGCCGCCTCGTCCGGATAGGGCAGCCCGGCTCGGGCGCACAGGTCAGTGAGTCGGCGCACCTGGCCGGCCTTATGGGCTTCGATCAGCCGCCGCGCCGGGTGGGTGCGGTCGGGCAGTTCCGCGATGGTGTTGATGAACGGACACCCCCGGTGGGAAATCTCGGGAAGTCCGTCGGCGATGAACCGGGCCATCCCCAGGATCTGCGCCCGGGGCTCGTCGGGGTGTGCGGTCTCCAACTGGTCGAACACAGCGGTGTAGTCGGCTGCGACGATGCGCAGCCATTCCTCGACCAGCGCGTCCTTGGTCGCGAAATGGCGGTACAGCGCCATCTTGGTGGTCTCGGCCCGGCTGGCGATCGCCTGGACACCCACCGCCTTGATCCCCTCACGCGAGAAGAGGTGCTCCGCCGCGTCGAGGATCCGCTCCCGGGGCGGCAACTTGGCCACCCTGCTCTGCCTGCTGGCTCTGTCCATGTTCGCCATACGGCCCCTCATCGGTCCCGTGGGGCGGTCCACCGCCCTGGCCGCAATGCTACGGTACCGCTCAGTCCCACACGATACCGATCGGTCTCATGAGGTACCGATCGGTATCGCCAACCGATATCGATGCTCCTGAACGGACGAAAATGAAGCTCTCCGAGTACGTGAGCTACGACGGCGTCGGCCTGGCAGACCTGGTGGCTCGCGGCCAAGTGACTCCCGCCGAGCTCGCCTCGACCGCCCAGCTGGCGTCCGACGTGGTGAATCCACAGATCAACGCCGTCGTCGAGACCTGGCCCGCACAGGACACGCCGGCTCCGGGCAGTACGCCACTGGCGGGGGTGCCCTTCCTGATCAAGGACCTTGCCGTCGCGATGGCCGGCAAGCGGGTGGAGCTGGGCAGCCGTATCGCCACCGGAAACGTCGCCGGGGCCGACTCATCGCTCATGGCACGCTTCCGTCGCGCAGGGCTGGTGACGCTCGGACGCACGGCAACTCCGGAGTTCGCATACAGCACCACCACGGAAGGCGTCCTGTACGGCGCCACCCGTAACCCCTGGGACCCGACCCGTAGCCCTGGCGGCTCCAGCGGCGGCTCGGGAGCCGCCGTCGCCGCAGGCATCGTCCCGATCGCGCACGCCACCGATGCAGCGGGCTCCATCCGTGTTCCCGCGGCCAGCAACGGTCTGTTCGGGCTGAAGCCAACCCGCGGTCGGATCTCCATGGGCCCCGACGCGGACGAGGTCTTCAACGGGCTCGCCGTCCACGGCGTGCTCAGCCGCTCGGTACGCGACAGCGCCGCGCTGCTGGACCTCGTCCAGGGCCCCGAGGTCGGCGACCCCTATTTCGCCCCGCGGCCGGAGCGGCCCTACGCACAGGAGATCACTCGCTCCCCGGGGAGCCTGCGGATCGGCCTCCTTACGCGGCCCTGGGGCGGTCGGGCAGTCGATGGCACCGTCGTCGATGCCACACTCCGCTCCGCACGACTCGTCGAGTCTCTGGGGCACCGGGTGGAAGAAGTCCAGGTCGACCTCGCAGTCAGCTGGGAGGAATTCATCCTGGCCAATGCCCGCCTCTGGAGCACCAATCTGGTGACGTGGATCGACGGCTTCGCCGCGGCTTTCGAACGACCCGTCGACTCCACCACTGTCGAACCCGAGATGCTGGCCAGTTACGCCTACGGACAACAGGTCAGCGGGGCCGAGTTCGTCCACGCGCTCGCGATGCGCAACAGCGTCGCGCGCGCGATCGGCCAGTACTTCACCGACCACGACGTGCTGCTCACCCCGACCCTGCCCGAACTGCCCGTCCCCTTGGGCACGTACGCCGGGAGTGCCGAGGGCGCCGACGGTCTCGGCTGGCTCAAGCAACTCCTCCACCGCTCGCCCTTCACCGCCGCGTTCAATGTCGCGGGCACCCCCGCCATGTCCGTCCCCCTGGAGACCGACCTCGCCACCGGACTCCCGATCGGCATCCAGTTTGCCGCGGGATTCGGACGCGAGGACGTCCTCTTCCGTCTCGCCGGACAGCTGGAACAGGCCGCTCCCTGGGCGCAGCGAACCCCCACCGTGTGGGCGAGCAGCCACCACAACGCCTGCTACGTAGCACCCACCTGAGTGACCATCTCGGCACTGGCAAGGTGCCTTTCGCGGCATCACAGAGGTGGGGTCCTACTTCGTTACGGCGTTGGGGCGGCCCAGACCAGAGCGGCGGAACCATGGTCCCCATCACGGTTCCGCCGCTCGTAGGCTCCCTTCGACTCTGCCCTGTCCAGGGAGCGGTTACCTATGGCATGATTTTAACCTTTTACGTCGCTCGTATGAAGCAAACGCGCATCCGGTGGTTCAACAGAGTGGCCGGGGCGTCTCTGCGATCTTGGCTGCACGGTCGCCCCCTGGCCGAGCCGTGCCTGGCTGCGATGCGTGCGGCATGCTGAGCCTGGCGTCTCATCCGAGGCGCCGTATGGCCCGCAGGGGAAGGCCGTCCGGCCCTACGGATCGGAATCGAGTCGGCGGAGTCTGGCAGGACGGCGAAAGAAGACCGCCATGAACGAGCCGGACCCCCGCATCGAGCGCCTTATCAACGAGTTCTTCGCCTCTGGGTGCGTCCTTGGGGAGGAAGCCCACGTACGCTGGCGCGCCGAAAGGGAACTCGACCCGGTCACGGTGCTGTTGATCCGGTCCTGGTCCACAAACCGCGCTCTGAGGGCCTTCGAATTGGACGTCTCAGACGCCCAGCGGTCACAGTTGGTAGCTGATCACCACTGGCTGAATCGGTGGCTCGCAGCGGGTCGGGCATGATCCCGGCTCGACTCACCGGACAGACCCTAGTGGGCCGCCAGCAGCGCCCCGATGCAACGTGGGGTTGCTGTTGCAAGCGCCACCCGATGATGCGGAAGTGAGGTCCGACGCCTGGTTGCCGAGCTCGCTGGGCATGGCGGGGTGAGGGCGACACCCTTGCGCCCCCTATATATCGGAAGGCAGGATATAGTGCGAGCATGGCTTCCAGAGGTATGACGCAAGCTGCGTTCTTCGTCCTCACCGCACTGGTCGACGAACCGCGGCATGGTTACGGGATCGTGCAGGTGGTGGACGAGCTGTCCGAGGGGTATGTGCAGCTGCGGATCGGCACGTTGTACGGCGTGCTGGACCGTCTGGCGGCCGATGGGCTCATCGAGCTGGACCGCGAGGAGGCGCAGCAGGGCCGGCTGCGCAGGTACTACCGCCTCACCGACGCCGGTGGGGCGGCTCTGTCCGCCGAGGCGGAGCGGATGGCGGCCGGGGCACGCGCTGCGACGCAGCGGATGGCCGCCCACCGCCCCACGACCGCCGGGCCGGCTGCCGCCGGCCGATCGGTGCGTCACCCGGGAATCGCCGGAGGCACCGCATGACGACCGTGCTCGAACAGCGCTACCGCACCGTCCTGCGCCTGCTGCCCTCCTACTACCGCATGGAGGGGGAGGAGGAGATGGTGGAGACCTACCTGCACGGGATCGACGAGCAGGACCAGGACGAGATGCGCCCCGCCTGGGGCGAGATGGCCAGTATCGCCGCCCTCGCCCTCCGCACCCGGATGGGCGCCTCCGGCGCCCCGACCCGCTACGCCACGCTCGGCGCGACGGTGCGCCTCTTCGCGCTGCTGAGCGTGTTGCTGCATGCGGCCTCCGCACTGACCGAACGGGCGCTCCTCCTCGCCTGGTTCGAAGGCGCCCCCGCGCCGGACCAAGAGCTGTTCCGGGGCGGCTTCACCGACCACGGCGCTCTGCCGGGGTCGTACGAGGCGGCGTTGTGGCTGCTCCCGCTGGCCTGGACGGTGGCCTACGTGGCGCTGCTGCGCGACCACAGGCGCACCGCCTTCGTATCCGCCGTCCTCGCGGCCCTTCCCGACCTGGCGTCAGCCATGCGTGACATGGACGCCGGATGGGGCACCGCGGCGGTCGCCCTCTCGCTTGCGACTGCGCTGTTCTCCTCGCTGACCGTCCTTGCCCTGTGCTGTGGCTTCCACTGCGATGCCCCGCCTGCCAGGCTCCCGCTGGTGTCAACCGGGCCGGCCCTCATGGGCACCTGCGTCCTCGTGGGCGCGTCGACCGTGGTTTTGTGGCCGCGGATTGCAGACGCGGGATGGGGCGAAGGTTCGGCATTCATTGCCGCGGCCGTTGTCTGGCTGGTCGCCCGGCGCCGGTCACCGAAACACGTGGCAGACCCCGCACTGCCCCTCGCACTGGCCACGCTCGGCCTCGCCGTCCTCGTACGGCGGATCCTGGTCCTCGCGTCCTGGGCCCAGAACACTCCTGGCTCTCTCATCGCCGCCTTCACCGTGCAGACGGGCATCATCGCCCTCCTGGCGGCTGCCCTGGCCGCGACCGGCACCCGCAGTCTGACCGCACGGTTCAGGACGGGCTGAACCAGGCAGCCACGACCGCCCTCGCACCGGTCGCCGCAGCAAGCCGACCTCACGCTCAAAGAAGCCCCTATGTTGTGTCAAGCGGTGGGAGCGGTGGGTGGGGACATCGCAAATCGGATGATGCCGAAGAGGTCTCGGGCCACATACCGCTTGAGGCAGCGGACGACGTCTCGTCGGCTACGGCCTTCTGTGGTGCGTCGCTGAAGGTAGGAGCGGCTGCGCGGCTCGTCTCGCAATCGGGTCAGCACGATCCTCCACAGGGCGGCGTTGGCCTGCCTGTCTCCACCTCGGTTGAGGCGGTGGCGGTGCGTTCGTCCCGAAGACCTCTCCACTGGGCTCACCCCGCACAGGGCTGCGAAGGCACCCTCGCTCGTGAGCCGGCCGGGGTTGTCTCCTGCCGCGATGAGCAACGTGGCAGCGCTGTCCGGCCCGACTCCGTACTGATCCAGCAGGGCGGGAGCGACTGTTTTGACCTTGGTGACGAGCTGGTTCGTGAGGTCGCGTATCTCGGCGGCGAGGGCGTGGATTCGGCGTGCGAGCGTGCGCAGGGTGTAGACCGCCGCGGCTGAGCCGGGCCATTTCGCCTCCTCCAGCTGGGAGCAGGCTGTGATCAGGGCGAGGGTGCCGAGTCCTGCAAGTGCCTCGCGAAGTGCCGGGTCGGCGTTGACGAGAATTGCCTTGAGCTGGTTGGTTGCCTGGGTGCGGGCCTTGACCGCCGAGTCCTTGGCCAGCTTGTACAGACGCATGTCTTCCACCGGCCCGTCACCGTCCTTGGGGACCGCGGTGGCCCGTCGACTGACCACGGCCTGGGCAGCCGCCTCAGCGTCTACCGTGTCGTTCTTGCCATGGCGACGGCGCATGGCGCGATCGGGACGGTTGACCTCGATGACGTCAACGTTCTTTGTCCGCAGGAACCGGGCGAGCGCGGCTCCGTAGGATCCGGTGCCTTCCACCCCGGCTCGGCGCACCTCGCCGTGTTCCCGGGCCCAGGCCAGTAGCTGCCGGTAGCCCACAGCGGTCGCGGGGAACCCCGCGCTGTCCAGCACCAGACCAACAGTGGTGGTCACGGCAGCAACGTGCATGTCCTTGTGGGTGTCAACGCCCAGGACGACTTCGTGATTGTCATGGACAGCAGTGGGCGGCACGGACACGATGGAAGTGGTCATTTGAGCTTCCCCCGAGATGCGGAAGGAGTTGACAGCGGGTCAGATGGGACTCATGAGAGGACCAGTGACCATGGCTGCAC
>NZ_JBNHIN010000115.1:0-6748 GCF_050054615.1 Streptomyces sp. YGL11-2 | reverse complement strand
AACCCGCGGAATTCGCCCCCACCCCACACCATCAGGCGACCACAGAACGACTCAAAGGCTCACGAACCGCCCACTAAGAACAGGGGGCCGATCGGGCTCATGCGGGCAGGCAAGAAGCCAGCCCGATCGCGGCCAGCGTAAGGCCCCCTGTTCTCTCGCCCCGTGGCAGCTCCCGCCCAAAGTCCCCACACCCACCGGCACTCCCACACCGCGCCACCCAGGCACCGCCCGTCCCGACGCCGACTGCCCGTCACCCCGCCTTGCGCCACTTGGCCGCCGCCACCCGCGCCAGCATGGCCACCTCCCGCGCCGTCGCCGTCGACAACTCCAGCCGCACCACACCCGATCCGTCTCCGCCCGAGACCGCCTGGAGCTTCGCCCCTGCCATCTCCACACCAGCCGCCGTCAGCGCGTCGCCCAGCTCCGCCGCCGCCCGCGTCGCCTCACGCCAGCCGGCCATGTAGTTCACTCCGCGCATCCACAGCAGCGCGTCAGGGTCCAGGCCATCCGCCTCGAAGCCATCTCCCCCGATCTCGCACATATCGCCACGTCCCCTTCCCGGCCCAGTTGCTGAGCAGCACATTCGCCGAGTCCGCCGCGTGAACGCACGACGACGGCCCCGGTACCATCGGTACCGGGGTAAGTGATCGTCTCGATCGTCCCCCAGCCGGACCACCCCGTGCCTGCCAGGGTTTGGGGGTGGTCCGGTGTGACGTCTGCGGTTTGTGCGCGAAGTGCGTCCCAGCCCCGAAAGGTTGGTGCGCTTCCGTCAGCGGCTTGTCGCGGCTTTCTGCCGCAGTGCCCGGTTCAAGGTCGCGGGCTTGATCCCGAACTTCTCCGCGATCTCGTCATGCGTCATGCCGCCGGCACACAGCCGTTCGTACTGCGCCACCGCCCTGCCCGACGCCGAGTTAAGGCGCGTTGTACCCCGCAGCAGAACACGGTGGCGCCTCAACAGACCGTAGAGCGCCCACGCAGAGATCCCGAACCGCTCCCGCAACCGCTCCACAGAAAGACCTTCTGCGTACAGCGCGATGATCTCCTCCGCTTGGTCCTCGAACTTGTCGGCGGTCATCGACGAGGCCCTTCTACGAGCGAAGCCTGGAAGAACGTGGTGACCACGCACCGGAAGCCGGTGTGCCCGGTACGCCCCGCGTGCCGCAGGCACCACACGTCCGGCCCTTCAGCCGTCTCTGCCGCGCCCGACTCGTCGCCGCATGTCATGCACTGCTGCTCATAGATCGGGCCGCTGCCGGAGGTATCGACCTTCAGGGCCCAGTCCGCGAACCGCCACACCGCCTTGGCTGCCATCAGCGCACCACGTCCAGAGCTTGGGCAGGATGCACCCGCAGCGGCTGCCCCGTCTTGAAGACGATCATCACCACCGGACCACCTGACGCGATCCGGTCGTTCCGCACGGCCTTGACCTCCTGCCACCGGCCGCGCACGCTCACCAAGTCCCCACGCCGCACCCGCAGCGCTGTCATTCTCGCCATCACGCCTCACCTCCGTCGGGGGCCTCGATGACGGCCCACACCGACTTGCCGATACCGTCCCTTGCTTCCACGCCCCAGCGAGCAGCCAGTTCGGCGACGATCACCAGCCCCCGGCCGCCGTCGCCGTCGGGCTGACGAGGCTGCGGCCAGTTCTGGGCCGCGTCATGCACCTCGATACGAACGCCTTTCGGCTCCCGCGAATACCGCGTCTCGATCTCCCGACCGCGGGAGACATGGGCGTGGCGCACGGCATTAGTCAGCAGCTCGGACAGCACCAACAGAGCGTCATCAGCGACCACGGCTAGGTCCCAACGGTCCAGCAGCTTGCGCAACTCAGCGCGTGCCAGTGCGACGCAGCGCGGATGCCGAGCCCAGCGGCTCACACCGGTCGGCTCCCGGTCCCGGTTGTGCTTTTCGGGCGACTGTTGCCCTGCGACTCACGGTCGCTCACCGCCTTCCAGACGCCTACGGGACGTCGAACGGCGTTGAAGGTAAGCCCCCAAACACGAGCGGACCCGGAAGAAAATTCCGGGTCCGTCGTTTTTTCTGCCGGGTCGCGCTACCCGATCGCCCCGAGGGCCACGGCGAGTTGCTGTGCGTCCCGTCGTCGCGTGCGCTTGTGCAGCCGTCGCGCCAGGTCCCGCGCGAACTCATGGGCCCTCATCTGCTCCGGCGCGGTCGTGTAGGCCCGCTTCAGATTGTCCACCGCGTCGTCGGTCCGGCCGGCTTCGCCGTAGGCCCTAGCTACATCCAGTCGTAGCCGAGCCTTGCGCTCCTTGGGAAGCCCCACCGCCCGCACCGTGGGTGCTATGTCGACAGCCCGCTGATAATCCTCGAACTCCAGGGCGGTCGCAAGCCGGTGGATCCCCACGTTCGCCGGGCCGAAGGCGGTCCACATCTCGTTGGCGTCAGTGCCCAGTCGCTCGGCGGCCTCGTTGGCTTTGCCGATCATGTATTTGGTCATCTCGCGATTCCTCATCCGGGCGGCTGCAATGGAGCCGTTGAGGAACAGCGTTCCGTACAAGGAGAGCGCTACAGGGGAGGACTCCCACCAGCCCCGTTCGAGGTCATCGGCACTCTCCAGAGTGCTCTTCACCGCTTCCGCCGCCAGGTTGGCCCCGAGCTGTACGTGTGCGATCCCCCGCCTCAGCGACAGGATGGCGGCGGTGTCGCCCGACTCAAGCGCCGCTATCTCACCTTGGTCTGCTGCCGTCCAGGCCAAGTTCGTTTCGCCCAGCTTCCTCAGCAACGCCGCCGCCACATGACATGCCAGGGCGAACAGCCGCAGCGCATCACGGTGTTCGTCTCCCGACGTGCACTCGTTCACCGCGGACCGCGCGTCAGCCAGCAAGCCGGGTAACTGGCCCGCCAGGGCGGCGAATTTGCCGGCCTGATACAGCTCCCACGCGGCTCCGACCTCCATCTCCAGGAGTTCGAGCCTCAGCGGTTCCCGGCTAGCGACCAGGGAGCCGGCCAGCCGCCGGGACTGCATGAGCGCGGCTCGGATGGCGGGCACGCTGGCCGCGAACCCGTCGTTGTCCTCCAGCAGCACCGGCGTCCCTTGCAGGTCCTCAAGGTGCACCCGCAGCGCATCAGCCAGATCCGCCAGCATCTTGACGTTGTTCACGGGAATCCGGCCGGACTCGACCCGATAGACCCAGTCCTCGGACCGCCCCAGCAGCTCGCCGAGTTGCCGCTGATGCATCCCCCGGCGCTTGCGGTAGAACCTCACGCGCTTGCCGAACTCAAGATGGTCAGTCATGCCGCGCATGGCCGCGCTCCCCTCACTCTGCCCGACCGAGTGTCACACGACGTGCACAACGAATGACAGGGGATGAGGCATCTCTCGCCCGCCAGACGACGGCCGCTAGGGTCGGCGGCATGGCCGAGAACGAGCAGGAACAGCGCATGGCAACTCCCCGGATGGCAGCGGGCGCGCTGTTCTTCGACGACCAGGACCAGGTCCTGTTGGTCAAGCCGTCCTACAAGCCGAAGTGGGAGATCCCGGGCGGGTACATCGAACGCGGGGAATCGCCTCTCGCTGCGTGCCGGCGGGAGGTCAAGGAAGAGCTGGGCATCACTCCCGGCATCGGCCCGCTACTGGTCGTCGACTGGGCCCCGAGCGAGGCCGAGGGCGACAAGGTCTTGTACGTGTTCGATGGCGGGCAGCTGCGCCCGGAGCAGTTCACCGAGATCAAGCTCGCCCCTGACGAACTGCTGGCAGCCAAGTTTCAGCCCGCAGACCATCTTGAAGAACTGCTGATCCCTCGACTCGCCCGCCGCGTAAGGGCGGCGATCACAGCACGGTCCCGGTCTCACCCTCAGTACTTGGAGCACGGACACCCCCCGGTCAGCAGCTGACGCCGTCATGCCGGATTGCCTCTCGTCACAGATACAGCACTCAAAGTAGCTGGTCGCGCGCGATCAACCGGCACACGCCCACGGGTGACCAACCCGACGACGCCAGACACGACAACGACAGTACCGAGGGCAGTCCGCTCGGAATGAGGGGACAAGTGAATCAAGACTGGGCCGGAACGAGACCCCGACGGGCCACAGGACGGCCCAGAAGTCCGTAAGGCGGCCCCAAGCCCTCTTCACCGCTCCACCCGCGTTCGGTGTTTGACGCGGCCGGAGAGGGTCTACGCTGAACTGCGTACGTGTGACCTGTAGTTGGGGGATGGGATGTTGGTGGAAGCGCTCGTGGCACTGGCGACCGCCGGGGGCGGTGCCGTCGTTCAGGCGGCCGGTACGGACGCGTGGAATGGGCTGCGCAACGGCGTGGCACGGCTGGTGGGCCGAGGGAATGCCGAGCGGGAACAGGTAGTGCTGGAGCGGCTCGATCGCACCCGGGCAACGGTGGAGGCCGCGGGTGACGGGGAGGACCGGGAACGAGTCCACGTGGCCCAGGCGGCAATGTGGCAAACGCGGTTCGAGACGCTGCTGGAGGAGGCCGCCGAACCGGAACGTGAACGGATCGCTGCCGCGCTGGAGGCATTGATCGCACAGGCTGGTACCGCGCCGGAAGCCGAGAGGGTGCACAACGATTTCCGGCAAGCGACCTTCCACGGGCCGGTACAGGGCAGTGGTACGCAGAACAACCACTTCTAGGACAGGCCAAAGTGGGCGGCAAGAAGAAGACCAAGTGCGGCGCGGGCAAGAACGCTCAGGCCAAGAGCAGAAAGAACACTGCACAGCTGAAGGGCCCCGGTGGTCGGGCAGGGGTGGTACCGCACAACGACTTCCGTGCCGGTCACTTCGGCGGGCCGACTCAGGGCAGCGGGACCCAGAACAACACGTTTGTGCAGCAGTACGCTCCGGTCCCCACTGCCCTGGCCTCACTGCCGCCGCTGCCGCCCGAGTTCACCGGCCGCGAAGACGACCTCGACTTCCTCCTTGATGTTATCGACCCGGCCCCTGATGGTCGCCCTGCCGTGGCGGTCCTAGCGGGCCTGCCCGGGGTGGGCAAGACCACGCTGGTCCATGCAGCCGGCCATGCCGCACAGGAGCAGGGCTGGTTCTCCGGAGTGCTGTTGGTCGGGCTGCGCGGTTACGACCCGATCCCGGCCCAGCCCGAGGACATCCTCGACGCCCTCCTGCGCTCCCTGGGAGTACAGCCCGAGCACATCCCGCCGACAGCATCGGAACGGGCGGCTCTCTATCGATCCCAGCTCGATGCGCGGGCTCAGACGGGGGAGCGGCTGCTGGTGATCGCGGACAACGCCTCCAGCGTCGAGCAGGTTCGCCCGCTTCTACCGCCTGGACAGCATGGACTGCTGGTCACCTCCCGCCGATCCCTGCCAGGACTGGGACGCATGCGCACCCTCAACCTGCTACAGCCCGAGGACGCCGTCGCACTCCTGGACGCCGCTCTCAAGAACGCCGACCCCGAGGACACCCGGGTCGAAGGCGACCCAGACGCGGCCGAACAAGTGGCGCTGTCCTGCGGGTACCTGCCCTTGGCTCTACACATCACCGCCGCTCTGCTGGCTGCCGATCCCGGCCAACCGCTGGCCGAGCGCGCCGACATGCTTAACCGCAGAGAGGGAAGACTGGAGGACCTGGACGACGGTGAACGCAGCCTGAAGGCCGCGTTTGACCAGTCCCTGGACCGATTGCCACTGCTACAAGCCGACCTGTTCTGTCTGCTGTCCCTGAACGCTGGCCCCGATATCTCCACAGCTGCTGCCGCCGCCCTGGCCGGCCAGTCCGAGTCGGCCACTGAACGCCTCCTCAGCCAGCTTGCCACCGCACACCTCATCCAGCGCAGCGCCACCCGAGGCCGGTGGCAGATGCACGACCTCCTACGCGACTACGCCACAGGACAAGCCGCAGCACGCACTAGGGACTCCCGTCCCGCACGCCGCCGCTACGACCAAGCCCACGCCCGTCTTGCCACCTACTACCTGCGTACCACCGAAGCCGCCGACGCCCACTTCCAAGCCCCTAGAAAGGTAAAGACGTCACGCCTTTTCGAGAATCGGCTCCAGGCACTGGAGTGGCTGGATACCGAACGGGCCAACCTCATCGCCACCGCGCACGCCGAGGGCGTCACTCGTATAGCTATTGGTTTGGCATTCGCTCTCGGCGCATACCTGCAGTGGCGTAGGCGGCTCCAGGACCTGGTAGCCGTCCGCGCTCTTGCCCTGGACGCCTGCCGAACCATGGGCAACACCCGCGGCGAAGCTGGAGCCTGGAACAACCTCGGCGCAGCCCTCAGTGGAGTGCGGCGCTTCGACGAGGCCATCACCGCCCACGAAACCGCCCGCACCCTGTTCCATGAACAAGGCGACACCCGCGGCGAAGCTGGAGCCTGGAACAACCTTGGCGCAGCCCTCAGTGAAGTGCGGCGCTTCGACGAGGCCATCACCGCTTTCGAAACCGCCCGCACCCTGTTCCATGAACAAGGCGACACTCACGGCGAAGCCTCTGCCTGGAACAACCTGGGCCTAGCCCTCAGTGGAGTGCGGCGCTTCGACGAGGCCATCACCGCCCACGAAACCGCCCGCACTCTGTTCCATGAACAAGGCGACACTCACGGCGAAGCCACTGCCTGGAACAACCTGGGCCTAGCCCTCAGGGGAGTGCGGCGCTTCGACGAGGCCATCACCGCCCACGAAACCGCCCGCACCCTGTTCCATGAACAAGGCGACACCCGCGGCGAAGCTGGAGTCTGGAACAACCTTGGCGCAGCCCTCAGGGGAGTGCGGCGCTTCGACGAGGCCATCACCGCCCACGAAACCGCCCGCACC
>NZ_JBNHIN010000114.1:0-7151 GCF_050054615.1 Streptomyces sp. YGL11-2 | reverse complement strand
CGGCGACTTCTCCCCCGAGGACTGCGACGACTACCTCACCCGCCGGCTCAACACCGGCGCCCAGCCCCTCATCGGCGCACCCCTGCGGCAAGTCATCACCAGCCGCTCGCACGGCCTGCCCCTCTATCTCGACCTTTCGGTGATGCGGTTCCTGGAGATCCGGCGCACCGGGCGGACACCACAGCCGGCTGACTTCGACCACGACTTCCCGGCCCTGATCGCCCGCACCCTGTCCGACCTCACCCCCGACGAGCGGCACGTCCTGCGCTCGGTCAGCCTCCTCGATGCCTTCGACCTTGCGCTGGCGACGCGAACTGCCGGCCTGCCCCATCAGGCTGCCGCGATGCGGCTGACCGAGCGCCCCTTCGTCCGCGAAAACCCCTTCGGCCTGTGGCCCTTCCACCTCCACGCGCTGATCCGCTCCACCATCCGCAACGCCGACGACCACACCGACGACCGCTGGTCACCACGCGACTGGGACCAGGCCGCCCAGCGGGCCTTCCACGCTCTGGGGGAACTATGGAGCGCCGCGCCGGCGCAGAACCGGATGCGGCTCGTCGGCTGTCTGCGCCAGGCCCTGGTCCTCGCCCGGGACTTCCGGCTCGAGCTGGACTGGCTGACCGAGGCCGCCTTCCACTACATCAGCGACTCCATCTGGGAGCCCCTCGCGCCTCCCGCCCGCGACGACGAGACAGCCGGCGCGGGGCTGCAGACGGCCGCTGATGCGCTGGTGGAAACCCTCAGTGCGCTCGCCCGCCGCCAGCACGAGAACCGCGCACACACGGCCAAGCGCCTGACCGTCGTCACCGAAGCCAGCCTACTGCCCCGCGCCCTGCACGACATGGCCGTCTACTACCTGGCCAAAGCCCAGCGAGACCTCGGGCGCACCGCGGACTCCCGCCGGGGCATGCAGCATGTCATCGCCGGTGCCGGCCGCCTCGCACCCAACGCCCGCCGCGGACTCGCGCACCTCTCCCGCCTCGCTGGCGACTTCCCCACCGCCCTCGAAGCCGCCGAAAACCTGGGCTGGAAAGGCCGCCACCACCGCGTCATCGGTGACGTGAGATGGGTCCAGGGTGAGATCACCCGCGGTGCGCAGGCCTTCCACGCCGCGCGTCTGGAGGGCGAAGAGCACGGGAAAATGGGCGAGGCGGCCATGTCCCAGGCCATGCGCGCCTTCACCCTCGCCTTCACCGATCCTCAGCAAGCCGACGACGAGATCGACCTCGCCGAACACCTCCTGGGCCCCGTCGACCTCCGCGCCGCCACCCTCGACGTCCGCATCGCCACCCTCCTGCGCGACGCCGGATCCAACACCGGCATCGAAGAACGGGCCCAGCTCCTGGCGGCAGAAATCCGCACCTCTGGGCTCGCCTTCGCCCACGCCAAGCTTGACCTGGCCCTCGCCTTCCACCACGCCATCCGCGACGACCACAAACAGCTCACCGCCGACATCAGCCGGCTGCGTGAGCTGACCCGTGAGGACTACTACGCCTATTACACCGACATCGCCCACTTCATGGCTGGCCTCCCCCTCGATGTCCCCTCACCCGCGCGATGGCTCGATGGCCAGCAGGCCACCCGCGACCGGTGGCACGCCCTGGTCATCACCCGTCGGACGCAGCTGCGCGCTACCCACTGACACAACCGGTGGCTTGCCGTCCAGGCGGGCCCGGCTACTGCCCGGGGGACTGTGCCAGCAAGTCGTGGAGCCAGAATTCGATTCTCATAGACTGCTCACGGATCTCGTTGGAAGCTCCCGATGGCAGTTGCAGGTGCTGGCGTTGGACCGCCAAGCTCTCTTCGAGCGAATTCATGGCCTCTTGGTGGCGACCCATTTCGCCGAGTAGGACAGCGTGGTTGTTCAGGCTTACGGCGAGGTCTGCCCAGACGACGGGCGTCAGCCGATCCGTAGATAGTCGGTGGTACAGCTGAACGGCCTCGGTGATGGCCCGCAGCGCCTGTTCACGCCGTCCGAGGGCGCTCAGCCGGTTGCCTAGGTTGGTGAGGCTCCTGGCCATATTGGCTCCGTGGGCGTGGAGCCTCAGGTGGGCCAGTCTGCGGTTGATGTCGATGGCTTGGTCGATCGCCGTGATCGCTTGCTGAAGCCTGCCGGCTGTGGGACCTGATGCCGATGGACAACACCTTCGCCAAGGTCAACCAGCCCGCCATCGGCGAACGCATAGCTTTCTGGGCCCCTCTAGGATCCACAACTTCGTTAGCAATGAAGGCAGTTCGTTAGCAGTGGATGAGCAAATCCGCGATCCTGTTGACATTGGCTACGTTCAGTAGCGATCTCCGGCAGGTCTCTTTCGGTCTTCGCCAAGGGTGCGCCGCCCGTGCTTCGTACCGTCTCCGTCATGGCAGTACAGAGTTTGGGCGGCGCAAGGTTCCTACGGCGTCGATCCGAAGAAGCACAGGAGATCCTGCACGTCGCCAGCGGCACGATTCATCACGCTCAGGCCCGGCTTCGAGTGCCAGGTCGCCGAGCCGCGTTCACCGATTAGCGGCCAGCACTGCCACGAGGCCCTCTTGCAGATCTTTGACGAAATACTCGGGAACCTCCAGCGATGGGAAATGCCCCCCGATTTCGGGCGACCTCCATCGGACGATTTGTCGGTACCGCTCCTGTGCCCAGGGGCGCGGACACTTCTCGACGTCGCGGGGATACATAGTGATTGCTGACGGGACGTCGACCCGAAGTTCGGGGTCCAGCGAGTTGTGGCTTTCGTAGTAAATGCGGGCCGACGATGCGCCGGTCCGCGTCAGCCAATACAGGGTGATATTGTCAAGAACGCGGTCTCTGGAAATCGTCTCGAACGGGCTATCTTCGGTGTCTGTCCACTCGGCGAACTTGTCGAGGATCCAGGCAAGAAGCCCGACCGGTGAGTCGACGAGCGAGTAGCCGATGGTCTGCGGTCGGGTCGCCTGCTGCTTCGCGTACGCCGCGCGGTGGCGCCAGAAATCGCGGGTTTCCTCGGTCCACTTACGCTCGACCGCCGTCAGCCCGTCCGTTGTCAACCCGGGCGGCGCCTCCGCGAACGTTGTGTGGATGCCGAGAACGTGCGCTGGGAACCTGCCGCCGAGAACCGTGGTGATATTGCCTCCCCAGTCGCCTCCGTGGGCTGCGAACTTGCTGTAGCCGAGCCTTCCCATCAGTTCCACCCATGCGGCCGCGATCTTTTCGGTTCCCCACCCGGTGGTGGCCGGCTTGTCGCTGTAGCCAAAGCCTGGCAGCGACGGGACCACGACGTGGAACGCTGGCACGTCTGCATCTTTCGGATCTGCCAGCTCGTCTACTACATCGATGAACCGAGCAATGCTGTCTGGCCAGCCGTGCGTCAAGATCAGAGGAGTGGCATCTGCGCGCACGGATCGGCGGTGCAGGAAGTGGATTCCCAGATCATCAATGGTCGTGCGGAACTGGCCGATACGGTTAAGGCGCTCTTCGAACGACCGCCAGTTGTACCCGGTCCGCCAGTAGTTCACGACATCGATGAGGTCGGCGAGCGGAACGCCCTGCTCCCATCGGCGAGGGTCGGGCGCGGCGCGATAGACCGTCTCAGCCTCCGGCAGTCGCGCCGCGGCTAGTCGCGCGCGCAGATCGTCGAGGTCAGCGTCAGTTGCGTGGGCTTCAAATGCTTGCACGTCGCTGGCGAGACGGGGCATGAGACCTCCTGACCATCGTGGAACCGGCTACGACCTATCGCGAACCGGATAAGACGGTTCTAGCAGTGCTCCGAGCCACGCTGCAACCGGCTAAGGTGGTTCTATGCGTGCTGCGTTCCCTGACTTCCGCCTCGGTAAGGTGCTGGCGACCAGCTTCACGGGGACCCTGTCGGAGCGTCATGGCGACGCTGTGGAGCGCATTCCCACGCCGCACCGACTCGTCGACTGGCTGGCAGTGAACGGCCTCGCCGTGGACTCCTGCACCAATGCGCAGCTCGACCTTGCTCGGGAGCTGAGGGAGTCGCTTCACGCCGCCGCGACAGCGGCCGCGATCCAGGACGCTCTCCCTGCATCTGCTGTCCAAGTCATCAATGACTGCAGCGCTCAGGGTCGGGCCGCGGCGATCCTGACACCCGAGGGCAAGCGGCAATGGCGGCTCAGCTCGCCTTCCTGTGTGGAAGATGCCCTCAGCGTGATCGCCGCCGACGCGATCAGCATCATCGCAGGCGAACGAGACGGAAAATTGGCCTTGTGCGCATCACCAACCTGCCAAGCCGCCTTCTTTGACACCAGCCAAAGTCGCACCCGCAAATGGTGTGACATGAACACGTGCGGGAATCGTCAGAAGAAAGCGCGCTTCCATGCCAACCAGCGCAAAACCCTCAGATCAGCGGAGTGATCGTTACCTCGGTACATCCAAGTGGGCCCCACGCCTGACACATCTGTCGCGCGCCCCGATTCGCACCCTTTCGAGCCCTGCTGTTGTCCTGGTCGACAAGTCCGTTACGCGACCGCCGCCTACGTCTGCAACCCGGACTCGACCGAGTCGCGCCTGCCGGGGGCGGGCGTGCAGCCTGCCTGCGTTGGTCGCCAAGACGGTGAACTCGCCGACGTCGCCGGCGACAGGCGCGTCCTGCTGCCTCCCGACCAGAGGGTCAACTACTCATGGTGACCGCCGACGCGGTGCTCCACGCCTGGATTGACAATCACCGACCGACAGGGCGTTGCTCGTCTGGCCCGGATTTTCCGGCATCTCTGCAGGAGCCCGTGTCAATGATCATGGGGAACCTACAGCCCCTAGGGAAGCGGCGGCGGCCTCGGCCAGGCCGTCCTGCGGATTGTGCATAAGCGACGAGAGGCACCGAGTCGTCATGGAAGAAGCGGCACGTCAAGCGTTGTTGTGACCTCAGCCGACGCAATCGTCCGGGCCCCTTGGGTGTAGGCCGGTTGTGCAGGCTGGTTCGAGTCGGGCTACAACGACCCAGTCCGCTCCAAGCCCCGAAAGGCGTTCGCACAGTCGTTCATAAGTCGAGTTTATCTGCGTTTTCGGACAGTTCCGGCTCATATGGCCACAGTTCAACGCCCCGCAGTACAGGTTGATCTCATACGACGCAGGTGATGCCTGCGGTTAACAGATCGACTTGGGGGACTTTTGAGGTCACATCGCATCAGACGCACCCGCCTGGCCCGCGCCTTCACCGCGCTCGCCGCCATGGCAGCCATCATGCCGATAGCTGCCCCGGCGTCGGCGCAGGATGGCGATCGCACGCTGAGTGTGGAGACGCAGATCCTCCCTGTAGGTGCTAAGGCGTCATTAGGGCGGGTTCACGAGAGCCTCGCAGCGCAAGGTCTCTCGGCGTCCGAGCAGACACATGAGGGTGGGCAGCGCATAGCGGCGCTGGAGACCATTGGCCCCGCTGCCTCCTACGCCCGTCTGGCCGCCCCCCCTTCTCAGACGGCGCCCGCCGTCCCGAGCAGGACGCCACGATCAGCGCTCCAGACGCAAGGAGCAACATATCCGGAGCCGCCGCACAGCATGACGAAGCAGGAGTGCCAGTCCGGACTCGGCTCCAACGGCCAGTTCTTCATCAAGTCACGCTTAGCTGTCTGCACCGGGCAGCTCTTCCACCAGACGTGGAAGCTGAACAAGAAGCCAATTGGCGAGAGCAGCTTCATCACCCTGGCGGTGGGCACCATCGCCAAGGGCAGCCGGCAGATGCATGTGCAGTACTACTTCACGGACTTCCAGGCCATGGGCGGGACCGGAACCGCCAGATTCGTGATCGCGCCCGACGCCACAGTCCCGCAGAAGTGGCCCGCCACCGCTCAAACCTCGCAAGGCGGCAGCATTCCGGGTGCGCGCTCCTTCGACACCCTTGCAGCCACCGGCACCAGCACCTTCGAGCACACCGTCACCGTGGCGTCCGGCCAGGGGGACAAGCCCGACGACACAGTCTTCGCCGTCTACCAGCCGACCCTGAAACTGACCTACCCGCCGGGCTGGTACAGCAAGGGCACCGACAGTGTCAACCTCTTCCTTCTCGCGCCCCGCTGCGACAAGGCCGCCTATGTTTCCAGGGGAGATGGCGCAGCCGTCTTAAGTGACACCGTAGACCTCCCCTACAGCTCCAAGACCGGCACGAGCGAGAAGGCTGTGGCCGAACACATTCGCGACGCCTTCACCAAGCCCGGCGCCACATTCCCGAAGAACGCCCACAAGAACGAGCCCGGCGCCGACGTCAAACATCCCCTCAACCGCCTCTACCACGACGCCAAGCGGCGGGCTGCCAATCGCAGTGAGGCCATAAAGGTGTGCAAGAAGCAATGGGGCCCTGGGTATCCCCAAGGCGGCAAGAACGAGTGTGACGAGTACCTGTTCGCCGTGACCTACCAGGGCAGCGCCCAAGCCCTGTATGACTCGACGGCTCCCAAGGACAACTTCTCCGCCCGGCCCCTGCCGAAGGCCGACAACGGCGCCGCCGGGACCATCCTGGCCGGCTTTCTGACGAAGAACCGCATCATCGACGGCAAGAACGACGGCTTCACCGTCTCCATCAACTGATCACCGCCGGGCAGGGGACCCCAACCGGTCCCCTGCCCCTCATCCCTCCGCAGGCCAGAACTGGAGCAGATACCGCTCCACGTCGCAGGGCACACCCTGCTCAGCCTGCCGCCGCGCCTCTTCCCGCCCCGCACAGCAGATCCGCACGCGCCACTTCGTATCCTCCCGGACCAGGTGAATGTCCTCAGCGCAGGCTCCGCCCACCGTCCACACAGCCAACCGCCCGGACTGCGACACGATGTCGGCCTCGCCCTGCTCCTCCCACACCACCCGCTCATCAACCGGCGGCCGACCGTCCCAGACCTCACACTCCAAGACGGTCGTATGCGTGTGGCCGGCGCTCTCGACATCGATCCTACCGACACGCTCCGTGAGAAACGCCCCCTCCACGGGCTCCCGGCCATCCGGGTACGGCTCCGGCACACACTCCTCATCACACTCTTGCAACGCAAAATGAGAGAACTCAATCATCAAAGGAAAATCTTGCTGCGATACCAACTCAGCCATAACACCTCCTACTTGAGCCACACGAAACCACGATCCTAGTGCGCACTGAGCGGTCTAGTACTGCAACGGTCTTTGGTGTGACGGTTGGACAGGTTGGTCGTTGGTGTGGTTGTGGGTGGGGATCTTGCTGATG
>NZ_JBNHIN010000113.1:0-7358 GCF_050054615.1 Streptomyces sp. YGL11-2 | reverse complement strand
CGGCCTCTACGAGTACTGGCGCGACCCCGACGTCTCCGACGATGACGCGCCAGGGGCGTGGTGGACGACCTGCACGATCGTCACGACCGAAGCCACCGACGTCGCCGGACACGTCCACCCCCGCATGCTGCTGGCCATCGCCCCCGCCGGCTGGAGCGCCTGGCTCGGCCCCGCCCACCACAAGGCTGACGAACTCCGCGCCCTGCTGGCCGCCCCCGCCGCCGGCCACCTGAACACCCGTGCCGTGTCCACTGCGGTCAACAACGTGCGCAACAACGACCCCCAGCTCCTGGCCTGGAAAGGCGCCACCCCAGCCGGCCGAGGAATCCGGCGCCGGCCGACTCGGCCAGGTAGGCAGGTCAGTCGTCGATTGCCTGGTAGAGGGTGGTCCAGAAGTCCTGCATGGCTCGCGCCGAGTCCGGGGTGGACATCCCGGTCTGGGTGAGCAGGATGCCGACGAGCTGGTTGTCCGGGTCGGCGTATGTAGTGGTGCCGGTTCCGCCGTCCCAGCCGAACTGGCCGATGGGCGCGTAGTCGCCTCGGTAGGTGCGCACCGTCATCCCGAAGCCCCAGCCGCCGGTCTGCCCCTGGCCGTGTGACAGATGGACGACGCTGCGGGCCCAGGCTTGTAGGGCGGCTGTCTGCTCGGGCGTGAGGCGGTTGGTGGTCATCAGCTCGACGGCGGGCCGGGACAGGATCCGTTCGGTGCCGTGCATTCCGTGGTTGAGCAGCATCCGGAAGTAGGCGTGGTAGTCGTCGACGGTGGAGTCGAGCCCGCCGCCGCCGGACTGGAACGCCGGAGGCTTGCTGTGGTGTCCCCCTTCGGCCTGGTCCTCCACGGTGAACTCTCCGGTCTGCGGATCGGGGGCGTACAGAGGCGGCAGCCGGTCGATCTTGTCAGCTGGCACATGGAAGCCGGTGTCCTTCATCCCCAGCGGATCGAAGATGCGCTCGCGCAGGAACGCCTCGAACGACCGGCCAGTGACCCTGGCCACCAGCACCCCGAGTACGTCGTCGCTGACGTTGTACAGCCACCGCTCTCCGGGCTGGTACATCAGCGGAAGCGTGCCCAGGCGGCGCATCCACTCATCCGGCTCCACCGCCGGCAGCAACCATCCGTTCTCGCCGTAGACCCTCTGCTCGAAGTACGCGCTCATCATCGGGGAGCTCTTGGCCGTCATATCCAGTCCGAGCCCGCAGGTGGAGGTGAGCAGGTCCCGCACGGTGATCGGACGCCGCGCCGGCATGGTGTCGTCCAGCGGGCTGTCGGGCCGCTTGAGCACCCGCCGGTCGGCCAGCTCCGGCAGCCACTGATCTATCGGGTCGTCAAGGCGCAGCCGGCACTCGTCCAGCAGGACCATTGTCGCGGCGACCGCGACCGGCTTGGTCGTCGAGGCCATCCGGAAGATGGTGTCCCGGAGCATCGGCGCGCCGCCGTCATGGCGCATCGTCCCGATCGCCTCGACATGGGTCTCCTCGCCCCGGCCGACCAGGGCGACGAGTCCGGGGATCTTCTTGGACTCCACATGCGCTTCCAGTACCTCGCGCAGTCGGCGCAGCCCTGCTTCGGACAAGCCGTTGTTGCCGTTTCCCATCATGAATCTCCTTGCATGCAGTGGTCGGTCTCGACGTCGCCGCGGGCATGCGGCGAGAGGCGGCCGGCCGGGCATGGCCCCGCGGCCGCGCTGTGCAGACAGGCGATGAAAGTGGTGCTCGGCCCCCGGGGGGCGATGTGCTGAGGCGCGATCAGACCGTCTTGTCTTCTGTCCCGGTCTCGTTGTCGGCGGCGCGTTCGATGTCGTCGGTCAGCTGCTTCCGGGCGCGGGCGGGGACGTAGCCGCCCTCGGTGTAGTTCTGGACGAACGTCTCGGCGAACTCCACCGGGTCCTCCCCGACGACCTCGCGGATCGGAGTTCCGTTCACCGCGGCCTGCTCGAACAGGTCGGCGAGGTCTTCGAACATCGACGCGTTGCTCTCGCCGTCGGTCGGCACGAAGTGCATCAGGTACCGCTCGATCGCCTTGACCGCCGTGCGGTGGTTCTCGGGAAGCTCCTTGACGCGCGCCTTGTACGCCCTCCAGCGCTTCTTGGGCCCGATCACCTTCGAGATGAAGCCGCTCTTTTCGACATCGGACATGGTCACTTGCCCCCTTCGCGGAGCTGTTCCAGTCGTTCCGCGAGGAAGCTCCAGGTCCTCCAGAACTCTTCGAGGTGCTCCCGCCCCTGAGTGTTGAGGGAGTGCACCTTGCGCGGCGGCCCCTTCTCGGAGGGGACCTTCTCCACGTCGACGAGGCCACGCTTCTCCATCCTGAGGAGCAGCGCGTAGACGGTCCCTTCGGCGATGTCGGAGAAACCCTGCTCCCGCAGTCGTGCCGTGATCTCGTAGCCGTAGGCGGGCCGGGCGGACAGGGACGCGAGGATGATGCCCTCCAGCGTGCCCTTGAGCATCTCCGTCTCCAGCTTGGTCATGGGACACCTCCTCTCCGTGCTAGTTAGCGCTATTGAGTACCAGTACACGGTAACGCTGACTACCGGTACTTAGCAAGACGGAATAGTGGACGGGTGGGCCAGCACCGCAAGCGCCCCGTTCAGCAGCATCACCGGCGGGATCCTGAGCGGGCCGCACCGCTTGCGTGGATCGACGTGCACCCGCACGTGCACCGCCTCGCCATCCCTCAACTTCTCTGTCTACCGCCCGCCGCCTGCTAGGTCTTCGGCGCTCCGAGGTGAGAAACGACCTCTCACAGGAGACGGAGAGACTCGCTCCTGGTCCAGGCCCTGTGAGAGCTGGGACCAGGAGCGAGCCGCACGTCAGAAGCTAGCCAGCCGTGATGGGCAGTTCCTTGACCACGTGGCTGCGAAAGCTCGGCCGCCAGCGGAGCTGGTCCGCCGGTACGCCGAGAGATAGCTTGGGGAAGCGTCGCAGCAGGGTGCCCAGTGCGGTTTGGATCTCCAGCCGGGCGAGCGGAGCCCCGAGGCAGTAGTGAACTCCGTATCCCAGCGCCAGGTGGGATTTGTCCGTGCGGTGGATGTCGAAGCGGTCTGGCTCGGGGTAGCGCTGCGGGTCGCGGTGGGCGGAGGCGGGGCACAGCATCACGGTGTCGCCAGCCGGGATCCTGGTGCCCCCGATGACGATGTCCTCGGTCGGGAAGCGTCGGATGGCCATCTGGTTGGGATGCGCGTAGCGCAGAATCTCCTCAACCGCGTCCGGCAGCAGCGCTGGGTACTCGCGCAGCGCCCCGAGTTGTCGGGGGTGTTCGAGGAGTGTCAACAGGCCGCCGCTGATGACGTGTTGGGTGCTCTCGCTGCCGGCAAAGAGGATCAGGAATGCCAAGGAGACGAGCTCGTCCTCCGTCAATGTGTCTCCCTCATCGCGGACAGCGATGAGAGCAGACAACAGGCGGTCATCCGGCTCATGCCGGCGCTGCTCGATCAGTTCGACGAGGTAATGATGGATGCTGTCCACCGCGTTGGCCATGTCCTCGCGGCCTTGGGGGTCGAACATTGTGGTGACCCAGTCGGAGAACGGCTTGCGGTCCTGTTCGGGCACCCCGAGCAGGTCGCCGATCACCACGAGCGGCAGCGGGTTGGCGAACTGGGACACGAGATCTGCCGCCCCGTTGGTCTCCATGCACCTGGCAAGGACATCGGCGAGCCCGTCGGCCGCCGCCTGGACGCCGTCCCGCAAAGCCTCCACGCGCCGCGGGGTGAAGGTTTTCGACACCAGGCGACGTAGCCGCAGATGGTCAGCGGGATCGATGTTGAGAAGGTTGGCGTCCAGTGCGGGAGGGAGCGAGAATCCCTTGTAACCATTCCCCGATTTGGCTTTGTTGACGGACAACCGGTCGTCGGTCAGCCAGGCTCGTACGTCGGCCTCGCGCAGCACGAGCCAGATGGGCGTCCCGTCGGGCAACGCCACCTGGTGCACCGGGCCTTCCTCCCGCAGCCGGGCGTATGCGCGGTGCGGGTCGACGAAATGGGCGCTGTTGAATGGCTGTGGAAGAGCAGCTTCGATGGTCACAGCATGGGCTCCTTAGGGCCAGAGGTAGCAATGAGGTTCATGCCGTCGTCGAGGACGGCATGGACGATCAGAGAGTTATCAAAGGCATGGGCGCGCTTGGGCTGGAAGGCCAACTCTGCGGCGAGCTCTTCGGGACCGGCTGCAAGGGGTGTCGAAACGCGACTGGACGGCTTTAAGCCCCGTCGTTTCCTGTCGATGGCGCACTTGAGCTGCGCGGCTTCGATAACGGCGGCCCGATCCTTACCGGTGAGGCCGATAGCGTCACACCGCTGGTCGGCCTCTGCGCTCGTGCCCACCGCGCCGCGTGACCTGGTCGCGCCGAGCTCCGAGCAGACCAGGGTGAACTCCTTCAACACATATTGCGCCCCGTTGTCGCTGTGGAAAACCGCCCCGCGCAGACCGCTGGCGCCACGGGCTGCCGCGGCGGCCCTGAGCGCGTCGGTGACCAGGGAGGTACGCAGGTGGTCGGCGATCGACCAGCCTGCCACTGGTAGAAACCGGACCGAGAGACCTGCAGCATCTGGCACAGCCGCTTGACGCCGAAGACGTCACGGTGATCGTCGACGAACTTCAGACGGCTGCTCACCAGTTGGTCTCCGCCGCGAAATACTTCGCGGCCCTCCGCAGGAACTCCCGCTTGAGTTCCTTGACCCGCGCTCGCAGCTGCCGGTTCTCCTTCTCTACCGCGGTGGCCTCCACGGCCCCGGGCCGGGCGGCCTGCTCGGCATCCCGCGCCCAGGTGCGGAGCGTCTCGTGGTTCACGCTCAGGTCCTTGGCCACCGACGCATACGTCCCACCTGGCCTCGAGTGGGACAGCACGACGGCATCGGCCCGGAACTCAGGCGAGTACTTCGATGTCCCCAACGGGAACCCTTGTCCTATGGATCATCACGATCCAATGATCAGGGTGTCCACGATCAAGGGGAAACGCCCGAAGCCGTCGACCCCCGCACAGTCCACCCCCGCACCAAGGGATACCAAACCGAACGCTCCGAAGGCTGACCCGCCTCCGACGCGATGCGTGAAGTGGGCATAGCACTCCCCAAGTCTTGATCCGTAGGCGGACGCTAGCAGACTGTGGCTGGAGCCTCAGATGCCATCGGTGACCGGCCCGGGCCCGTCACCGCCGGTCTGCGAGATGCGCTCCTCGAGGAGCGCGATTTTGCTGTTGAGAGGATCAGGCATGTTCGGCCACACATCGACCTTGATGCTGACCTGGACACGGGGCGCCTTGAGCGCGACCGCTTCTGTAGCGCGCTTGATGACACCCATGACCTCGTCCCACTCACCTTCGATCATGGTGTACATGGAGTCCGAGCGGTTGGGGAGCCCAGATTCGCGGACAATTTTCACTGCCT
This sequence comes from Streptomyces sp. YGL11-2, assembly GCF_050054615.1. Classification (NCBI taxonomy): domain Bacteria; kingdom Bacillati; phylum Actinomycetota; class Actinomycetes; order Kitasatosporales; family Streptomycetaceae; genus Streptomyces; species Streptomyces sp. YGL11-2. The sequence continues at coordinate 1,980 of NZ_JBNHIN010000113.1, read as the reverse complement.
CCGCGATGTAGTCCGCGACAACTTCCTCCACACCCATGGGAGTCAAGGCAAAAGCAACGAGCACAGGAATAAATCCCTTCTAGTGATTCGGGCCGGAGAGCACAGCCCGTATTCGTGGACGATCGGCGATCGGTAGGCGGCGGCGATCCGTAGAAGGAAGCTGATGTCCTCGGGGAGGTCGTAAGCTTCGCCCCCGGCGAGGTTCAGTGACTGAGCCTTGGGGGTCTGACCGATGTGCCGGGAGTGCAGGGCTGAGGTGAGCCAGCAGGCGGTGAAGTGCGCACAGTTCGCAGGCAGAGAAGGGCGCGGGCAGCGGAAGCCCGTCAATCACTCCCTGGCATCGACGGCGCAATCGCCCCCAGCACATCGTGGTCGACTCTCCAGCGATTGTTGGACCAGAAGGGCACAGGACTTGGTAGCGATGCCCTTTCACAGTGCCGCCGAGAGACCTAACTCCGCGGGACAGGCAGGGCGCCGGGCATCGCCGCTTGGGCCGGGGAGACGATGCGGCAGAGCCGAAAACAGTGCGGGATGTTGCTCAGCAACAAGGCAATCTCCTTCTTCTGTATGAGCCTTTGACTGCCACGACCATCGATCGTAGATCGCCTCATCGTCACCAGTCAGGTCTGCTCCGCGGGACTGGCCGGTTCTGCCTGTTGCGTTCTCCACCTTCACGACGTTCAGGGCGGCGTGCCCATGGCACGGTGAGCGTCCATATCTCCCGCTCACTTGGCCGGAATCTTCCTTCGTCACCGAGGAGAGGACAGCCAGGGCACATGAATCCGAGCGAAGGCCCTGCCCCAGGAGACGAAGACTCGGCACCGGCCACCATGCCCCCGCAGCAACCACAGGGGTTTGAGTGGGCGTTAAGAGCTCCTAACGCAACACTGGTAGCCGTGTCCTCTGGGCGGATGCGTCGGTTGTTTGGGTTATGGGCAAGCGGAACCCTCAACCCTGGTTGGTTGACGATGAGTTGTGGTCGAGAATCGAGCCGTTGCTGCCATCGTCACCGTATGGTCAGCGGCGGCCGGGGCGGAAGAAGGCGCTGGAGGACCGAACGGTGCTGTGCGGCATCCTGTTCGTCCTCTACACCGGCACCCAGTGGGAATGGCTTCCTGGTGAGCTCGGGTTCGGCTCGGGGATGACCTGCTGGCGGCGGCTGCGGGACTGGAACAATGCCGGGGTGTGGCAGCGGCTGCACGAGGTGCTGCTGGACGAGCTGCGAGCCACCGACCGTCTGGACATGTCGCGGGCGGTGATCGACTGTTCCCACGTCCGGGCGCTCAAGGGCGGCCCAAAACCGGACGGAGCCCGGTCGACCGGGGCCGGCTGGGCTCCAAGCACCACGTGATCTGCGACGCCACCGGCATCCCGCTGGCCGTGACGCTGACCGGCGGGAACCGCAACGACGTCACCCAGCTGATGCCGCTGTTGGAAGCGATCCGCTCCATCCGCGGCAAACGTGGCCGGCCCCGCNCAAACACCACGTGATCTGCGACGCCACCGGCATCCCACTGGCTGTCACCCTGACCGGCGGAAACCGCAACGACGTCACCCAGCTGATGCCTCTGCTGGAAGCGATCCCGTCCATCCGCGGCAAACGCGGCCGGCCCCGGAAGCGACCGAAGGAGGTCTACGCCGACCGCGGCTACGACCACGACTGCTACCGCCGCCAGGTCTGGGCAAAGGGCATCAAGCCGGTCATCGCCCGGCGCGGCACCGACCACGGCTCCGGACTGGGAACCAAGCGATGGGTCGTGGAACAGACCATCGCGCTCCTGCACTGGTTCGGCCGCCTGCGCATCCGCTGGGAAACCCGAGACGACATCCACGAGGCGTTCCTCAAACTCGCCTGCTCACTGATCTGCTGGCGACGCCTGCAAAACACGTTGTGATAGGAGCTCTAAGTGGGCGGTTCGCGAGTTGATGTCCGTTTCGGAGTGAGGCTTGGGGCAGGGGTGCTGGCTGCGGTGCCGGCTA
>NZ_JBNHIN010000112.1:0-7580 GCF_050054615.1 Streptomyces sp. YGL11-2 | reverse complement strand
CGAACGCCAGGCCGCCGTCGAGCTGGAACATCGCGTCGTAGACCGCCGGGTTGCGTGCGGCGAAGTCGAGGTAGGCACGGGCGAGGGCGGCGACTCGCTCGCGCGGGCCGTCCGCGCCGGCGGTCGCGGCCCGCACCGACGTGGCCATCTCGGTGGCGCCTTCGAGGGCGACGGCGCCGATGATCTCGCGCTTGCCGCGGAAGTGGCTGTAGAGGACGGGCTGACTGTATTCGATGCGCTCGGCGAGCCGGCGGGTGGTGACCGCGTCCCAGCCCTGCTGCTCGGCGAGTTCGCGGGCCGTCGCCACGATGAGGCGTTCGCGCTCCGCCCGTTCGCGCTGCTTGCGTTCCTGTACCGACATGATTCGATCCTAGCACCGCTAGACAATCGAGCGGCGGTAGTACTAGCGTTGCCTCAACAGCTAGCAACACTAGATGCCAGGGGGTCATCATGCTCAGCGCACTCGAGGTCGTCACCACAGTGGTCCTCGGCCTGATGGTGGGGGTGGAGTTCTCCGTCCTCTTCGTCCTCAACCCGATCCTCAACGCCCTCCCCGAGGACAGCGGCCAACTCGGCCACGCCCACGGGGGCCGGATGCTCGGCGCCGCGATGCCGGTCTGGTACATCACCTCGCTCGTCCTCGTCGCGATCTGGGCCATCGCCGGATGGCACCACCACGGCACCGGCCTCGTCGTCACCGCCGGCGCGCTGCTGATCCTCAGCGTGATCATGTCGCTCCTGCTGCTCGTCCCGATCAACAACCGGAACAAGACGTGGACTCCCGAGAACCGACCCGAGGACTGGAAGGAGCAGATGAACCGCTGGGCCCGCTTCCACTACGCCCGCGTCGCCGTCATCATCGCCGCCTTCACCCTGCTGGTCGCCGCCCTCACCTGAGCCCGCGGGCTCACCCGCCCGGTCATCGGCCGCAACCGCTCGGCCGTGCGCCCGAAGTGCGGCACCGCCACCTCCATCTACATTCAGGACCCGGACACCAACACCTTCGAACTCCGCTGGTATCCCCAGGACGCGGGCGCCAGCGACACCCATTGACCGATAGCGAGAGGAAGTGCCGAGAATGGCCAAGCTGCAGAGTCTCGACCCGAATACGCCGATGTTCGCGCAGTTCAAGGAGAAGACCGGGCCCATCGTCCTGGCCAACACCTTCGTCGTTCCGAAGGAGAGGACTGAAGCGTTCCTGACCCTCTTTCGGAGGCAGGCGGAGTTCATGAAGGCTCAGCCGGGATTCGTCTCCCTGCAGATGCACAAGGGAACGGCGGACAGTCAACTTCTGATGAACGTCGCGGTCTGGGAGTCGACCGAGGCTCTCGCCACGGCGTTCGGCAGTCCGGAGTTCCAGCGCATGGTGGCCGAGTCCCCGGACGACATCGTGTCGTACCCGCACATCTTCGAGCAGATCGACGTATGACACGGCAGCTGTAGCCGGGGGAGGGCGGCCGGAGAAGCCCTGCCTTCCCCCGGGCAGTCACGCATCCATGCACCATGCCGGGTCGCCGAAACCGCCACCACGCGTAGCCCCGTCCCTGAAGAGGAGTCACTATGACCGTGGAACTGAATCACACCATCGTCCCCGCCCGTGACCCGCAAGCCTCGGCGCAGTTCCTGGCTGAGATCCTCGGCCTGAGTGTCGATCCGCCGGTGGCGCACTTCACGCCGGTCACGCTGGCCAACCAGGTCAGCCTGGACTACGACCAGTTGGACGACTTCGAGCCACATCACTACGCGTTCATGCTCGGCGAGCAGGAGTTCGACGCCGCCCTCGCCCGCATCCAGCACGGCGGAATCACCTACTACGGCGATCCCGCATGCCAAGAAATTGGGCAGATCTATCACAGCCAGCGCACCGCAGGCCGCAGGGGCACCTACTTCCGCGACCCCGACGGACATCTCATGGAACTCCTCACCCGGGGCGGCACCGGGTCGTGAGGCCGATGGCGGCTCAGCGGATCATGGCTTCGCTGGTGGCGGGATCGCGTTCGGAGTCGCGACCGACGCGGTGATGTGCGCGGACGGTCCGGTGACGTCACCGGTCGACCTGACGCTGCTGCCCGAACACCGACGGGGGCACGGCGGGCCGTACGGCGATCTCAACCGGCGCTGCATCGAGGTCGATCGGATGCGTGCGCTGCTGGCCGGGCTGCCACTGCCGCGCTCTCCGGACGGACGGCTGGTCCTGGCCGTCGACATGTCACCGTGGCTGCGCTCGGACGCGCCGTGCTGGGCAGAGCGGCTCTTCTGCCACGTCCACGGGCGTAACGGGCGCTCCAGCGACCAGTTCATCCCGGCCTCATCGGTCACCGCCGGCGCGCTCCCGCCGACTGGAAGCAGCAGATGAACCGCTGAGACCGCCTCCACTACATCCGCGTCACCGTCATCATCGCCGCCTCCGCCCAACCGGTCGCCCCCTCGCCTGATACCAAAGCCGCCCCGACATGCACGACGGCTTTCGCCCCGTCGGGGTGAGCCCGACAGGGCTTCGGATTACTGACCCCCGCGGGCCGACGCCGCGCCGGTGGCGCACAATCCCCACTCCCCAGGCTGCAGCTGGCCACCGAAATCCCGACATCCGGGAATGCGCCTGCCGCTCAGATCCCACAACGGTGATCCCGACAAACCGTGCCCCTCGATCAGCCGCGTCCGCGCGGCCTGATCAGGCCCCACACGACTCAGCAAGCTCCACGAAGCTCACCAAGCCGACGAAGACTCGCAAGGAGAAGAGCAATGTCGCTGAAGAAGATCAACACCGTCCTGGCCGCCGCCTTCATCCTCTTCATCCTCTGGTTCGGGTCGGAGTTCATCCTGAGCCCGGAGACGACGGCACCGGGCTTCGGCCTGCCGAGGTGGCCGTCCGGTGACGGCGACGGCTTCCTGATCATCAAGGGAATCCGCGACGTCGTCTTGGCCCTGGTCCTGGGCATCCTGCTGGTGACGGGCCACCGCCGGGCGCTGGGCTGGGCGCTGCTGGTGGAGGCCCTCGCTGCGTACGGCGACATGGCCACCGTGCTGGCCCACCACGGCTCCGTGGCCACCGCGCTCGGCGTCCACTGCCTGACCGCGACACTGATGGTGGTCAACGGCCTGCTGATAATGCGCGAGACCCGCAAGGTCGCGGCCGCTCCGGCAACGCCCGCCCCGCAGCCCGCCTAACGCCACCTTGGCGCGTGTCGGTATGCGCCTGTCAGTGCCCGCCGGGAAAGGCGCGGCGCACGATCTTCTTCCAGCGGGCGGCGGCCAGGTCCCGTTTCTCCGGGATGGTGCAGCGCGTCCCCTGCCCCGATTCTCATAAACGAGGGGCCTTTGTCCGAGCAAGATCGAGAAGCGCCGTACGGAGATCGCGAAACGCGGGATCAGTTCGCAAAACTCGTTCTCACTCAAGGATGGGTTCGGGGGTACTTCTGAGAATCGTTGGTGACAGCATCCGGAGGCATGACGGTCCCTCAAGGGGCGTCCCCGAACGACGCCGACGACGTCGAGCGGCACCTCTGCCCGCGCTGCCGGGCCGAGCCCGGCTCGCCGTGCCGCTCGCGCTCCGGCGCGGTCGCCGGTACTACCACACCGGCCGCTTCACCAAGGTGCCCCGGCTCGCCAAGCTCCTGCGCGTACCCACCCCGGCCGACCGCGGCCCCGGCCAGCCGTGGCGGCCTGGCAGCTCCGTCCGGCTCGCCCTCGCGCCGGACACCCCGACCGCCGACATCCGTATCGGGTACGCGAGGTGCTCGACGCTCACTCAGGAACTCCAGTCCCAGCTCGACGCGCTCGCCAAGCACGGCATCGAGCGCGACAAGGTGTTCTCCGAGAAGATCAGCACCCGCGTTCGGGTCCGCCCGCGGTTCGAGGCCGCGCTCGCACTCGCTCGCCAGATCAAAGCCCACGCCCCGCACTGCCGGGTCATCTTCACCGTGTACGAGATGAAGCGCCTGGGCCGCGACGCCGCCGAACTCACCGCGCTCGCCGACCACCTCACTGCCCACGGCCTGGTCCTGGAGATGCTCGCCGGACCGCTGCCCGGGATGTACGACCCCAGCGGGCCGGGCCGACTGCTGTTCGCGTTCTTCGCGGCGATGGCGGAGACCGAGCGGGAGAACATCCGGGAGTCGCCCCTCGAAGGACTCGACGCGGCGGCCCGCAAGGGCAAGCACGGCGGCCGGCCACCCGTCATCACCGACGACATGCTGCACACCGTGCTCCGACGCCGGGCGAACGGCGAGTCGGTCGAGCAGATCCAGCCCGACCTGATCATCCCCACCGGCAAGCGCAAGGGCCTGGCCCCCAGCGTCGCGAGATCAATCGCTTAGCGCCAACCGCTGTTCCGTTGTTCCCCGGGNGGGCGAACGGCGAGTCGGTCGAGCAGATCCAGCCCGACCTGATCATCCCCACCGGCAAGCGCAAGGGCCTGGCCCCCAGCGTCGCGAGATCAATCGCTTAGCGCCAACCGCTGTTCCGTTGTTCCCCGGGGCCGGTTCTGAACCTATGCCGGCTCGGGTCGTTCCGGGTTCGGGACGAAGGCGGGTAGCGCGGCGAGGCTGTGGCGAACAGCCTCGCCCCCGTACTCGAACATCTGCCGCTCGTAGCTGTCGACCGCGGAGAGAAGATTTTGACGGCCCCCGGCGGCCTCAATGAGGCAGCGGCCCAGCAGGTCGGCATCGCGCAGGGCGGTGTTCGCACCGTTGCCGCCGGTAGGAGAGGTGGCGTGGATAGCGTCACCGAGCAGCGTGACCGGACCGGGCGCCCAGCGCTCACCTGGCTCGACCACCCGGATGGACAGCAGGGTGCTGTTGTCCGGGTCGGCCTGCTCGATGAGCGCCTGCAGGTCCGGGTGCCAACTGTTCATCCTCGACAGCGCGGCCTCCTGTGCCGTCAAGGTGCCGAGAGAGCTGTTCGGCGGGAGGACCATGGCCCAGCGCACGTAGTCATGGATGTCAGGGAGCGTTACTTCGGGTGCCAGTTTCTCCGCCGCTTCCTTTGGCGGAATGGGGAACCGCATCGCCCCGAGCAGCAGACTCACTCCGCCCCCGACGATCTTCCCGCCGTAGGCCCGGGAGAGGCCGGCGAACTGCTCCGTTAGCGGCGTGCGACCGATGACGAACCGAACGCCGGTGTCAGTCGGGGTGGTCTGCGGCGTCAGCGCCTGGCGAACCGCGGAGCCGACCCCGTCCGCCCCGACGAGCAGATCGGCGGTTGCCGGATCGCGTTGCGCGAACCGGGCTTCGACCCTGCCGTTGTCCAACACGTCGTAACCGGTCAGTGCGGCCCCGGTGTGCACAGTGAGCCTGGTCAGCAGCAGGTGCCGGAGTACGTGCCGGTCAACCACGATCCCGCTCCTGGCGGGGCCGAGTTCGCCGATCTTGTTCAGCTGGGCGTCCAGGGCCAGTCGCTCAACGTAGGCGTCACTGACGACCGCGTCCAGCAGCGGGTGCCAACGCTGTGGCAGACAGCTACGCAGCGCCTCGAATCCGACCGGATCCAGTACGAGCCGGTACCCCTGAAATCGTGCGGTGATCGCTGGGTCCCGCTCGTACACGTCGACCTCGATCCCGGCGCCACGCAGGGCCTGTGCCAAGCACAGACCCCCCAGGCCGGCCCCGGCAACGGAAACTCGCATCACACACCTCCTGAACAGACTGTCCGAGCCCTGCTCAGGACCTGAGCAGGGGGTACGTGAACCACGCAGATACGAACTTAGTTCTGCGGCACGATCTAAGTTCTACTTAGCGAACTTAGATCGTGTCAAGCTATAGTGATCGGTATGCCCTCCGATCCCCGGCAACGCCGAGCCGCTCGTCACGCCCAGCCCGCTGGGGAGCCCTCAGCGGCGTCACCGCGCAAGAAGCCCATCACGGTCGACCGGATCACCGACGCCGCCCTGCAAGTCGTGGCCACCGAGGGCTACGACGCACTGACCATCCGTCGAGTCGCCGCGGTACTCGGCACCGGGCCGTCGTCGCTGTACGCGCACATCGTCAGCAAAGAGGACATCGACGATCTGCTCGTCGGCCGGCTCTGCTCCGAGGTCGTGCTGCCCGAACCGGACCCGGCCAAGTGGCGCAAGCAGATCCTCGACGTGTACGCGCAGATCCGCGACCAGTACCTGAAATACCCCGGAGTCTCCCGTGCCGCGCTGGGCGTAGTCCCGACCAACCTCTCCACGTTGCGGGTCAAGGAAGGGCTTTTGGCGATCCTGCTCGCCGGCGGAATCGAACCGCGGAGCGCCGCCTGGGTGCTCGATGCGCTGTCCCTCTACGTCAGCGCCTACGCCTTGGAGCAGTCGCTAGTCCAGCAGCGGCGCAGACACCCGGACCAGGAATGGGTCCTTGGCCGCGAGGAGCTGATCCGCCGGTTCACCGCGCTGCCGGCCGACACGTTTCCGCAGACCCGACGCTATGCCGCTGAGCTGACCTCCGGCACCGGACACGACCGGTTCGAGTTCACCCTCGGACTGATAATGGACAACCTCACCCAGCCCCAGCCCCAGCCCCAGCCGACACCGGCATCAGGCACCGCCGGATGAACGCCGCAGCCCGAGGCGGGTCTGCATCGGTGTGACTCCGGATCATGGAAGTAGCATCTGATGAGTGACGTGACTGCCTCGGTTGAGGCGGTCGAAGAGGTCCGGTCGGTCGGACTGGCGGCGGATCCGTTGGAGCGCCCGCGCTACCGAAAGTCGCTGCTGCCGTCGCGGCTGGCTTGGGCCACCAGGGCAGATGGTCCAGGCCAGCCGCGACGGTGTCCTTCGGTGCTCAGGCCGCTGTGCCGAAGCCGGAGGCGGCCGGTTTCTGGTCGCGTAGCTGAGTGAAGTCGACGTCGAGCTTGGGGTCGTACGCCTCGGGCTGGATGGCGAGTTCGTGGGTGCTGTACTCACCGAACCGCTTGATGCGCTCGGTCACGTAGGGGGAGACCTGGGCCAGGTCCTCCGGGTCGATCTCCCATCCCTCCTCCAGGAGTTGGCGGACGATCTCGGCGATGTCCAGGGCGTTGTGGAAGATCGCAGCGTTCGTCAACAAGGCATTGAATTTCATCGCTTTCTCCTGCTCGACGGGGTCGTTGTCGGCGATGACGCCCTGGTTGCCGAAGCCGACCCACTGGGAGAACCGGTTGAAGGACTCGACCTTGTTCGTCGCCGCCGTCACCCGTCGGCGAAGTGGGGCGTCCGTCAGGTACCGCAGTAGTTGCACGGTGCGGATGACGCGTCCGACCTCGCGGAATGCGGTGTAGGTGGCGTTCTTGTGCGACCCCGACCGCAGCCGCTTGAGCAGTGTCGCCGAGGAGATGACGCCCTCGCGGACGGAGACGGCCACCCGCATCAGGTGCCGGAACTGGGACTCGATCAGGTCCCAGTCGACGACGTTCTTCCTCGGCTCGCCGAACAGGGCGTCGATGTGCACGTACTCGCTCTTCTTGCTCGGCCGGTAGAAGGTCAGGCCCTTCCAGTTCCGGATCCTGGGCATCAAGTCGAAGCCCAGCAGGTGCGCAAGGGTAAAGACCAAGCCCGGGAAGTTAGGCCGGTGAGCCTGGTGTCAAGCGGTTCGGTGAAGTCGGGGTAGGCGAACGGGGCTCCGCGT
>NZ_JBNHIN010000111.1:0-8182 GCF_050054615.1 Streptomyces sp. YGL11-2 | reverse complement strand
CCAGCACGATTGTGTGCAGCGCGCGGTTGGCTTGGCGGTCACCGCCACGGTTGAGTCGGTGGCGGTCCGTGCGCCCGGACGAGGCCGGCACGGGTGCGGCAGCGCACAGGTGGGCGAAGGATGCTTCCGAGACCAGCCTGTCGGGGTTGCCCCCGGCGGTGACCAGCAACTGCCCGGCAGTCTCGGTCCCGACGCCCGGCAGCGCGAGGAGGCTGGGTGCGGTGCGGGCGATCAGAACGCGCAGATCGGCGTCCGCGTCTGCTATCTCTTCGCTCAAGTGCCGGTAGCGCTTGGCCAGACGCTTGAGAGCGAGTTTACTGACTTCGGCGTTTCGGGGTCTGGATCTGTGTCGGGACTGGTGACACGCCGCGTCCGGGCTGGTACGCCGGAGGCATGCGGTATCCGGACGGGGGCGGGCTGACCTCCGAGCAGCGCAGGCGCCGCGAAGAGGTACGGATGCGAGCCGTTGACCTCTTCGAGGAAGGCGTGGAAGTCCCGTTCATCGCTTGGGAGTTACGGGTGAGCGAGAAGTCGGTCTACCAGTGGCGCCGTACCTGGAAGACGGATGGACGCGAGGCGCTGCGTTCCAGAGGTCCCTCCGGCCACGGCTGCCGACTCGGTCCCCACCTGCAGACCAGGCTCGCGCCATGGCTCGACGAGGGGCCGGCCGCCCACGGCTGGGTGGACGACCAGGTGTGGACCGCGGCAAGGGTACGCACGCTGATCGGGCGGAAGTTCCACATCCCCTACAGCGTCTCCGGGGTCACCCGGCTGCTGCACCGGATGGGCTACAGCGTGCAGATGCCCGCCCGGCCCGCCGCCGAACGCGACGAGGACGCGATCACCGCCTGGCGGGAGGCGACCTGGCAGGAGGTAAAACCCTCCGGGCGGCGACTGGCGCGTTCCTCTGCTTCGAGGACGAAGCGGGCGTGACCGGCCGTCCGCCCAAGGGCCGCACCTGGGGCCGACGCGGCATCACCCCGAGAGTCAAGGTCTCCGCCCGCAGCCGGGGACGGCTCTCGGTGGCCGGGCTGCTGTGCTACCGGCCGGGCCTGCCCGCCCGTCTGTGCTACCGGCTGCGTCGGCATACCGGCCGCAAGGGCGAGCGTCGCTCGCTGGGCGAGACGGACTACATTCGCCTGCTGGACGGCGCCCACCAACTACTGAAGGCCCCGCTGATCGTGGTGTGGGACCGGCTGAGCACCCACATCTCCAAGACGATGAAGGCACTTGTTGCCGAACGGGACTGGCTGACAGTGGTCCTGCTGCCCGGGTATGCGCCCGACCTCAACCCGGTGGAGGGCCTGTGGGCGCACATCAAGCGGAGCCTGGCCAACCTGGCTGCCCGCACCCTGAGCGAGTTGGAGACTCTGCTCCGCAGTCGGCTCAAGGCGCTGCAGTACCGACATGGCGTCCTCGGCGGATTCCTCGCCGGGACGGGGCTCACTCTCGATGGACGAGGAGGACCCTAATAGGCCGAAGTCAGCAAACGCCGGCATCGAATGAGGTGACTGGATGACGGCTATGCGGTGTCGTAGCTGTGGAAGTTCAATGAGCAGCGTTCATACGACTCAGTCCGGGCGCGCGCTCTGCCCTCGGTGCCGTTGCCGGCGGCTGTCAGACCCGGACCGCCCACACACCGCACGGTTGCTCCGAGCTCGGCGACCTATGTGGTCACAGCACTGGCGGATCGTCCGGAGCGCCGCCGCGATCCGGGAGCTGTCCAGGTCGACGGCTGACGACGGCAGTCGGCAGGGTCGGTAGGTCGGACCGGCACATTGGGTCGTCGTGACCGATGCCCGGGGCGGTGACCGGGGCCTAGGTTCGGGCTGTCCTCGTCGGTCGCCCGCGGCCCGACGGTCACCCAGCGAAGTGAAAGGCGGCCCATGCGCCGGCTCACCTACTACATCGGCTGCAGTCTCGACGGCTTCATCGCCGGACCGGACGGGGAGACCGACTCCTCCGGCTTCGACGGTGACCTGAAGGACGCGATCCTCACCGAGTACCCCGAGACGATTCCCGGCCACGCCCGTGAGGCACTGGGTCTGGCCGACGCGCCCAACAAGGTCTTCGACACGATCCTGATGGGACGCGCCACCTACGATCCCGCCCTGCGGATCGGCGTCACCAGCCCCTATCCGCACCTGCGGCAGTACGTCTTCTCCTCCACCCTGCCCCGGACCGACCCCGAGGTGGAGGTGGTGTCGGGGGACCCGGTGGAACTTGTCCGCGGCCTCAAGCGGCAGCCGGGCGCGGGCATCTGGCTGTGTGGCGGGGCGAGCCTGGCCGGGCAGCTGCTGGGCGAGATCGACGAACTGGTGGTGAAGCGCTACCCGGTGGTGTTCGGCAGCGGCATCCCGCTGTTCCGCGCCCCCTTCGCCCCCGGCGAATGGCTGCTTCGCGACTCCCGGGTCTTCCTCACCGGCGCCACCTTGACCAGCTACGTCCGACGCTAGGAGCACCGATGCTGTTTCGACCCACGACCGCGGCCGAGGTCGACCGCGTCGCCGCGGTGACGGTCCCCGAACCCGTCGGCTGGATCGACGCCGACCGCTACCGGGATGAGCTCGGGCAGGGAATGTACCGGCCGGAGTGGACCTGGATCGCCGAGGACGGCGACGGCCGGCTGCTGGCCCGCGCCCTGTGGTGGGGCCGGGCGGACAGCGCCCACCCGATCGCCTTGGACTGCCTGCACGTCGCCCCTGGGGCGGGCGGCCGGGCCCGGGTGGCGACCGGGCTGCTCACCGCCGGGCTGCAGGCGTTCGCCGCCGCGGGCGCGCCGAAGCCGCCGCTGTACAACCTGACGCTGCCGGTCGGTTGGCGCGACGATGCGGTGGCGGCGGACGCGGTGGCCTGGCGCCGGAGCGCCGCGCGGGCCGCCGGCCTCAGCCACGAGGTGGAGCGGCTGCAGCTGCAGTGGACCAGCGGCGATCCGCTGCCGGGAGGCGAGGGCCGGCTCACCTTCGCCTCGGCCTCCGACGAGGAGTTCCTCGGGATGTTCCGGCGGATCGCGGTCGGCAGCCTGGACGACGAGACCCGCCGGAATGTCGCCGCGATGGGCGTCGAGGCGGCCGCCCGAAAGGAGTTGGAGTTCTACCTCGGCTGCCCGGGCGAGCGGGAGTGGTGGCGGCTGGCGTACGGCCCCGACGGGCGGCTCGCCGGACTGGCGATCCCCTCCGCGACGCCCTACGCCCGGAACGTCGGATTCCTCGGTGTGCTGCCCGAGTTCCGTGGCCGCGGCTATGTGGACGACCTGCTCGCCGAGGTCACCAGGAGCCATGCGGAGGCGGGCGCCGAGCTGATCACCGCCACCACCGACACCGGGAACGCCCCGATGGCGGCGGCCTTCGCCCGGGCCGGCTACCGGACCACGCGGATCCGAATGATCTGGTCGGCGCCGGTGGCCGAGCGGGAGCGAGCGCCGTAGCCGCAGCGGTCGCCGCCCCGGGGTGCGTCACCGGTCCGTCCCGCCCGGTCCGCGTACAGTGACGATCAACGAGGCCCGACGGTGGTCGGGTTGGTGGGGCCGGGGGCATGGGTGCAGGGACGCGACGAGGAGCTGCGGCGGATCGAGCTGATGCTCGCCGACGCCCTCGCGGCGAGAGCGGCGCCCTGCTGCTGCACGGCGAGGCCGGCATCGGCAAGACCGCGCTCCTCGAACACGCCGCCGCCCGCGCGCAGGGCCTTCGGGTGCTGCGCGTCGAGGGCATCGAGTCCGAGATGGAGCTGGGCTTCAGCGGACTGCACCAACTCGTCCTGCCGATCCTTCAGGTACTCGACCGACTGCCCGCCCCGCAGGCCCGGGCGCTGCGCTCGGTCTTCGGTCTCGTCGACGTGCCGGTGCGGGACCGGCTGACGGTCGCCCTCGCCACGCTGTCCGTCCTCGCCGAGGCCGCCGCCGACACGCCCCTGCTGTGCCTCATCGACGACCTGCAGTGGCTGGACCAACCGTCCGTGGACGTGCTGGTGTTCGCCGCGCGCAGGCTGCGTGCCGAGGGCGTCGCGATGCTCTTCGCCGCCCGCGGCGACTCACCCGGCAGCACCGGGCGGGCGCTGCCCACGCTGCACGTCACCGGCATTGACCGGACCGCGGCCGCGGCGCTGCTGCCCGGGCTCGCGCCGCACGTCGCCGAGCGGATCATCGACCAGGCGCAAGGCAATCCGCTGGCGCTGCGGGAGCTGTCCGCAGCGCTCACCCCGGCGCAGCGGTCCGGTCAACTGGGGCCGCTGGTGCTGCCGGAGGCACCGGCGGCGCTGCCGAGTCGGCTGCAGGAGGCGCTCACTGAGCGGGTCCGCCGGCTGCCCGAAGCCACCCGTCGGATCCTCACGGTGGCCGCCGCCGACGACACCGGGGACCTGACCGTGGTGCTGGCGGCGGCGGCCCGGTGCGGGGGGTCGGTCGACGATCTGACGCCCGCCGAGCAGGCCGGACTGCTGGCCGTCTCCGGCGCGGGGCTGCGTTTTGGACATCCGCTGGTCCGGTTCGCCGCCTACCGGCACGGCCCGCTCGCGGAGCGCATCGCGGCGCACCGGGCATTGGCGGAGACACTGGACGGCGCCGGGCACGCGCACCGCCGGGCCTGGCACTTGGCCGCGGCGACGACCGGGCCGGACGAGCGGGTGGCAGCGGAGCTGGAGCGGGTCGCCGAGTGGGCGGGCAGCCGGCAGGCGATGGCGTCGGCCTCCGCCGCCTACGAGCGGGCCGCACAGCTCACCGCGGACCCGGCGCTGCGGGCGAGGCTTCTGATCGGCGCGGCGCAGCGGGCCAGCGAGGCCGGACAGGACGAGCGCTGCGGCGCCCTCGCCGACCAGGTGCCGCAGCCGCTGCAGGACCCCGGCATGGCGGCGGACTTCGCCCGGGTGCGGGCCGTGGTCGAGCTCGGCTTCGGCAGCCCGGCGCGGGCCGCCCGGATCCTCGCCGAGGGCGCGGACGCGACCGCCGCGGAGCGCCCCGACAAGCTCCCCGTGCTGCTGACGGACGCGCTGCACGCGGCGTTCGCCGCGGGGAACGCGGCGCTGATCGCCCAGATCGCGGCCCGCGCGCCCGGTCTGCCGGTCCTCGCGGTGCCGGCGCACGTCTTCGCCGACGCGGCGGCCACCCCGCGCAATGACGGGGATGCGGCCGCGGACGGCGTCCCTGCTGCCCCGCTCTCCGCGGCGCGCGGCAGCCGCTCGCCGAGCTGGTGACCGCCTGCGACCGCGCCGAAGTCAGCCTGATGGACCGGCTGATGACCGGGCACTACTGCCACCTGCTCGCCGACCACGCGACCGCGCACCGGGTCGCCTCCGCCGCCGTGGCGCACTGCCGCGACCGTGGCGTCGGCGGCTGGCTGCCCACCACGCTGCACCTGCTCGCCCAGGTAGAGCTCGCGCTCGGCCGGCGCGATGACGCCCACTCGCACGCCGCCGAGGCGCTCCGACTCGCCGACTACTACGACCTCGACCACCGGGTTGCCCACCTGCGCGCCCTGCTCGCCGCGCTGGCCGCTGCCCGCGGAGAGGAGGACCGCACCCGTGAACTCGCCCACCGGGCCCTGGAATACACCCTCCCGCGGGGCGTCGGCCGGGGCACCTCCGACGCACTGTGGGCGCTGGGCCTGCTCGACCTCGGCTCCGGGCAGAGCCAGCGGGCACTGGACCGGCTGGAGGCGGCGCAGGATGCGGCCGGTCACCCGCTGATGGCCCGCCACCTGCTGCCCGACCTGGTCGAGGCTGCCGTGCGGGCCGGCCGCCCGGAGCGGGCGGAGGCACCCGCGCAGGCCCTCGCCACCTGCGCGGACGCCCTCCGGCAGCCCGCGGTCGGCGCGCAGTCCCGCCGCTGCCGGGCCCTGACCGGACCGGATTCCCAAGCCGAGGAGCACTACCTCGCAGCCCTCGACCTGCACCCGATCGACGACAGATTCGAACGGGCCCGCACCGAGCTGCTCTACGGCGAGTGGCTGCGCCGCCAGCGCCGCAAGCTCGACGCGCGCGACCGGCTGCGCGCCGCACTGGAGCGCTTCGACCGAGTGGGCGCGCAGCCGTGGGTGCGGCGGGCCCGGACCGAGCTGCGAGCAGCCGGCGGACACCACGACCCGACGCTCGCCCCGAACTCGCCGATCGCACGGCTGAGTCCACAGGAGCGCGAGGTGGCGCGGCTCGCCGCGACCGGCGCGACCAACCGGGAGATCGCCACCCAGCTGCTACTGAGCCCGCGCACGGTGGGGCACCACCTCTACCGGGCCTTTCCCAAGCTCGGCATCAGCTCCCGCACCCAACTCGCCGACGTGCTCGGTGGGTAGCCGGTGCGGGCAGAAGCACCGGTCCCGACGCAGATCCAGACCCCGAAACGCCGAAGTCAGTAACGGCTATGGCCGGGTCGGTCAGATCGGCGCCGGGACGGCTGGCAGCCAGGCGCCGGATCAACTCGGTGGTGGTCAGCGAGCGCAGCGCTTCGCGCACCGGCCTCAGGCCGTGAGGACGGCCGGAGCGGAGGCGCTACGGCATCCGCATCCCCCACGAAGAAGGGGCCGGGAGGTCCTGGAAGCAGGCTGTTCGGTGGGATCTGGACCTTCGACGACGGTACGCTCACGGTGGACGGGCAAGAGGCGCATACGCCCCAGAACGCCAGCCCGTGGATCGAGTTCCGTGACGACGGGACGGTTGCGGGGAATTACGGCTGCACGCCGTTTCGCGTCAAAGCCGAACTGGCGGCGAACACGCTGACGTTGGGCGAAAACCTTCCGGCTCTGCCCCCTCCTACGGCGACCCCTGCTTCGCCCGACGAGACGACCTCATGCCCGACGCCGGACAAGCAGCACAGGGACATCGCGAGTTCCACGGGTCCGGACGCGCAGCAGCCGACAGCGGAGAGCCTCACACAACGAAGCCCGGAGCTGAGGGATTTCGAGGCGAAGGTCAAAAAGTTCTTCCACCGAGGCCAGCTGAAGATCACCGAGAAGAAACTGCCGCAGGAAGTCGGAGGGCCGCCTCCCGGCTCGTTGCCGCAACTGCGGAACGAGCACGGTGATATAGCCACCCTCACCCTCGTCAGAGACCCGAGCATCTTCGACACCACGTTCCAGGTGAGCGAGTGGATGGTCTACGACAGCAGCGACCACATCAAGTCCGCCAAGGACACCTCCGTCGCATTCCATCGCGACGGCACCGTCACCGGCAAGCTCGGCTGCAACGACTTCACCGCAAAAATCTTCTTCAACGGCCCCCACCTCTTCTTCCGCGACGCCCAACTCACCACCCACCGCACCTGCGCAACACAGAACATGCAGGACGAGGCCGCCATCTTCGAGAGGCTCCAGCGTTCACTGAACTACCGCTATACCGGTTCCAGTGAAGGGATCTACATGAGGGACGACGTCGGCAGCGAGTATCGGGCGACAGGTTTCCAATTCAGGCCCGTCAAAGGCCAGTAGGCTGCAACCACCCCTCACGCCAGGCCGGCTGCGCTGGAAGGAACCGCGCGGCAGCACGCGCAACAGGGCCGGCATGGAGGCAGGAAACCTGGACGAAGAGCAACCGGAGCAGTCTTATGCTCTGGCTGCTGTCCGTCGGCGTCCGGGCAGTGTGGTACCGGAACGATGCCGTTGGAATCTCGCCGGCCGACGGGCCCTGCCCGTCCTCCGTACTGTCATGCTGGGGGACGGTACGAACGACGCGCCTCCAAGGCATTGGGCTACTCCCGGGCAAAAGGCTACGGCTTGGGCCGTCGTGGAGCCTGCGCGCGACCACTGAGCACGGCCCGAGCACCGTCGCCTTCGCCGCGATCCGGCTTATGACTCAGGGCATGACCCGCCGGGCAGAACTCAGGTCTGGGCGGTTCCGAGGGCGTTGCGCAGGAATGCTGTTGCCTGGTCGATGGCTCCGCGGGCGGCTTTGGAGTGACTCAGTGAGTTGAGCATCATGAAGTCGTGGACCGTGCCGTCGTAGCGCACCGTGGTCACCGGAACGTCGGCTGCTCGGAGCTTGGCGGCGTATGCCTCGCCCTCATCGCGCAGCACGTCGGCCTCGTCGACGATCAGCAGGGCGGGCGGCAGACCGGAGAGCTGCTCGATGGTGGCCTGGTTGGGAGATGCGGTGATCTCCGCGCGTTGGTTCGGGTCGGTGGTGTAGGCGTCCCAGAACCATTCCATCAGCTTGCGGCTCAGGTAGTAGCCGGTGGCGAACTGGTCGTAGGAACCGGTGT
>NZ_JBNHIN010000110.1:0-8302 GCF_050054615.1 Streptomyces sp. YGL11-2 | reverse complement strand
CGTCAGTTACCGTCACCGGCGGGATCTTCGGTCCTCGTTGAGTCACATACAACCAACGACGAAAACCCGACTCAGGACATTAGGAGCTCTTAGCCTGATGCCCTGATGGCGTGATTGATCGCGGAGGCAACGTCGTCAGCGATATGGGTGGGCTGGTAGAAGTCCTGCGGCCAAGCGCGTCCGTCCGTCACCCACACGCTTCGAAGACCGAGTGTGTTGGCGCCCGCGATGTCGGCGTGCGGTGAATCGCCGATGACCCACGCGCCCGGCAGGGGGACACTGACGGTAGCGGCTGCCGCCTGGAAGATCTCCGGTTCCGGCTTCTTGTGGCCTACGTCTTCGGAGATCACCCAGCCTTGGACGAGTTGGTCGAGTCCGGTGTTACGGATCTTCGCTTCCTGCTGGACGGTGCGGCCATTGGTGACGATGACGCAAGTCCAGCCGTCCGCCTGCGCTTTGCCCAGCGCCTCGCGGGAGGACTCCGCCAGGACAACGCGATCGGCGGCGCCGTTGTCGAGAAGGGCATGGATAGCGGTGGTCGGTACTGCGTCGCCGTATCGATCGGTCAGGGCTACGGCGACATCGTGGCGCGTGGTGTAGCCGCTGGCGTCGATGGCCCTCACCCACGTGAGGTCGGAGGCAGGCAGGCCATGCTCGGCAAGAAAGTCGACGACGGCGGCGCCGAAGGCCGCATCGCGGTCGACAAGGGTGTTGTCAAGGTCCAGCAGCAACAACGGCATGACCGGCAGTAGATCACGGAAACCCGCTGCGAGGCAGGCCAGTTTCCGTATGGCTTCGGCACCAGGTCGACGAGGCGGAATCCTGAACTCGGCCGGCTCGACGTACTTGCCCTTCGCCTACGCGTCCCGCGACAACTACCGCCAATACTCCGGCAGATGCAGAACCTGGTTGCTCTCCTTGCAGCACGGACACCCGAGCGCCAGAACCCCCTTCAGGTCAGAAGGCGAAAGCCCGCCACGGGCAGACGGCTGCAGGGGGCGAAGATGCCCCACCCCAGCCGGTCGCTCCCCGCGCCCGCGGGACCTTTCCGCGTCCGCCGAATGACGGGAGCTCACACCCGCTCTTCCGCGACCTTCCCTTGGCCCTCGTCTCGTTCGGAGGTCCCGAGGATCGCCTGGAGGAGGCCGGGAAAGCGGCACTCCATGTCCTCTCGACGGACGCGCACCACCCGCTTGCGACCGTCGGCGACCGTTCTCGTCAGGCCCGCCTCGCGCAGCACACGGTAGTGGTGGGAGATGGTCGGGTTGCTCAGGCCCAGGTCCACCCTCGCCACCAGGATCGCGCAGTCGATCGGCTCGACGGCCTCGTAGAGCGCCCGCATCAGCGTGCGCCTGCCCGGGTCGGCGAGTGCGCTCAGGACGACCGTCAGATCGAACGAGTCGACGGACGGCTCGGGCAGTGTGCGTGGCATCCGCAGACCCTCCATTCTTTGACCGTCATCGAATCATAGAACTACCCTCCACGATATGACGATTCCAGAATCATCGAATCCATCACCGACCTGGCGATTAGTCATCCTGTCCATCGGCACGTTCGTGCTCGGTGTCGACGGATTCGTGCTGCCGGGACTGCTCCCCGACATCTCCAAAGACCTGGCGGTGAGCACGTCCACCGCAGGCCAGCTCACCACCGCCTTCGCCGTCGCCTACGCGATCGGCTCGCCCGTCATCGCCACGCTGACGGGTCGGATGGATCGGCGCATCGTCATCGGTGCGGGCATGATCGCCTTCCTCGTCGGAATGCTGCTCCAGGCCGCGGGGCCGACCTACACGGTCGTGCTGGTGGGCCGGGTCGTCGCGGCACTGGGCGCAGCGGCGTTCCAAGCCAACGCCTTCGCCGTTGCAGGGGTGTTGGCCCCGCCCGAACAGCGGGCCCGGGCCTTCGCGGTGATCGGTGCAGGTCCGAGCCTCGCCGCGGTCCTCGGCGTGCCCTTCGGACTGCTGATCGGCCAGATGTGGGGCTGGCGCGGCACCCTGTGGACGGTCGTCGCGCTCGCCGCGGTGGCCGCGGTGCTCGCGGGCATCGCGATGCCATCGATGACGCTGCCCGCGACGACGATGCGAGAGAGGCTCGCGGTGCTCGTGAACCCGCGCATCCTCATCCTGCTCTCGGTGAGCGCCCAGGTGCTCGCGCCGACGTTCCTGATCTCCTCCTACTCCGCGGCCATCGTCGGGATCAGCACCTCGGGCAGCAGCAACGCGATCCTGGGCGCGCTGTTGGTCTACGGTGCGGGCTTCTTCCTGGGCAACCGGCTGGTCGGCAGGTTCGCCGACCGGTTCTCCTCGCTGACCGTGCTCACCACCGGGCTGGGCATTGTCACCCTCGGATCGGCCCTGCTGGCCGTGGTCCAGCACTGGTTCGTGCCCACCCTGGTGGCACTGTTCATCCTCGGCCTGATGGGGTCGGCGCTGTTCATCCCCCAGCAGAGCCGGGTGTTCGTCGCGGGCGGCGACGTGGCCACCGTCGCACTGAGCCTCAACGGGTCGATGAACTACGTCGGCACCGCGCTCGGCGCCGGCATCGGCGGCGCGGTACTCTCCGTCGCCGGCGTGCTCTGGCTGGCGCCGGCCTCCGCCGTTCTCGCCGCCCTAGTAGCGGGCTTCGCACTGTTCACCGCGCCCGAGCGCAGGCCAGCGAAGGAGACGGCACCCGCCCCGACCCAACAAGCCGAGCTCACCCCGAACGAGGCATGACGCCCGGGTGACCGCGCCCCGTCACGGTCACCCCGCGCAGCACACCCCTCCCGATGTGTCGTTCAGTCCGCGATCACCCTGCCCGGCAACTCGGCGGTCCCGGTGAACTGATAGGAGCGCAGCCGCGGGGACGGGCCGACGATGTCGATGCGGTCGACCGCCGCTTGGCCCGCATCGATCCGTGACAAGTGGCCGGTGTGGGGCTCCCCACCAGCCTGTGACCGGCGGGGAGCCTGATGGGTTGATCGGTTCGGGAAATGGTCAGCAGACCGGGGGGTTGGGGGTCCCCCACTCGCGCAATACCTGGTTCGGCTGCCATACCCAGCCGGCGGCTTCGGGGGCGTTGAGGTTCCACCAATTGCCGTCAGCCGTTTGGCAGTTGATTGTGACTTGCTGGCCGTTGTGGCCTTTGCCCACGATCGCTCCGTCGGGGGCTGCCAGGATGTCGGCGTCTGCGATGAAGCGCCCGGGCACTCCTGCCGCGGCTTGAGCCGCCTGTACCTGCGGGGACAGGAGCGTTCCTCCGAGGAAAACAACGGACACGCCAACCAGTATCAGCTTTGAAGCGAGTTTACGCACTAGGTCTCCATGGCCGGAGGCGATACTCGTGATTACCGGAATATCGCATGGTCAATTCCCGGTGCACGCTAGTAGGCGGCGATGAAATTCCGGTGTAACGGCTGGTGCTTCCCATGCTCGCCGGATCCGGGGCAGTGGGGGGCGCTACCGACGGAGGGCGACGATTGGCGGCCTCTCAGTAATCTGCCGCTTCGTCTGCGTAATCGTCCTCAAGCGGAACGGGAATTGCCTGCTCGATCACGTCGGCCTCTGCAGCGTCGCGTTCACCGGCGTCTGCGGGAAATTCGAGTTCCACGTCCTCATCGAGGATGTCCGGATACGCTGGCACGTTTTGCTCCACAAAGTCGGAGTCAGGAACCGCGTCGCGCTCAACATCTTTTCGATCACCCATACCCGCAATCATGGCACCACTAGTCCTTCATACCGCCCCCGACCAAAGCCGCTTCACCCAACCGAGCGAGCCCCGACCGCAGCCAGCCCGCGTGGGCTGGACCCGGGCAGCCGTAGCCCTCGGCCGAGCGTCAATCGCTACAGATCCGCGGGGCTCGTGTTCGCCCCACAGAGCACCACAGCGACGCGTTCATCGTCTTCAGGCACGTACACGCTGCTCGTCAACGCGGCCAAAGCCGTCGACGCCCCGTACTCCACCACCAGCCGACGGTGATCCCACAACGCTCGCCGAGCACGGACGATCGCATCGTCCGACACCAGCACCGATCGAACGTCTCCGCGCCGAGCGGCATGCAGAGCCATCTCCGAGGTACGGCGCGCACCGAGCGAATCCGCGGCCACCGATTCCACCGCCACGTCGACAACTTGGCCGGCTTCGATGGCGGCGTTGAGCGCCCGGCAGTTCTCAGGCTCGACCGCGACCACTCGGACGCCGTGCGCTTCGGCAGCCGCGGCAACTCCGGAGAACAAGCCTCCACCGCCGACCGCGACGACCACTGTGTCCAAGTCGGCGACCTGCTGCCGAATCTCCTGCAAGAGGGTCCCCGCACCCGCAGCGATCAGCGGCTGGTCATAGGCGTGAGAGGCGAGCGCCCCCGTCGACTCCGCGAACTCCACACAGGCGGCAGCCGCCTCGGCGTACTCGGCGCCGACGAGCCGAACTTTCGCCCCGTACCCCCGGAGGCGCTCCACCTTCACCTCCGGAGCGGTCCCCGGCAGGAACACCGTCGCCCGCAGGCCCTGCTGCTTCGCGGCCCATGCACACGCCAACCCAGCATTCCCGCCGGACGCGATGGTCACCCCCACTTCCGGCAGCGCTCCGGCCTCGCCGTGCGCCCGGATGAAATTCACCGCACCCCGAGCCTTGAAACTGCCCGTGTGCTGCATGAACTCCAGCGCAAGCCACACCCGACACGACTCCGGACTGATAGCCGCAGGATCGACAGGCGCCACCGACACCGGACGCACACGCCCAGCGATGCGGTCCGCAGCCTGCTTCACATCACCGGAGGTGAGAGCGGTCACGGTCTACTCCCTACAGGTTCAGGACCACACGATGAGCTGGCCCGTGGTCGTCAGCCCCAGGAAGAACGCGAAGGCGACGCGTCGCTCCCAGGATTCGGTTCTACCGCGTGGAAGGACCACTCCTCGCGCGCGTGGGTTGCAAGCGGGTATGGTGGCTGGCTGCGGTTCGTGTGCCGGGGGATCACTCCGTGCGCGCGTGGGCTGGACACTTGCCGACCTGCTCAGAAGAGAGCGACTTGCTCGTGCTTGCCTGGCGGTGGGAGTGCCAGCGAATCGCTCCGCTGAGGTGGCACCGCAGCTTGAGCCGCGGTGTCTTCCCACTTCACCGCCCCTGGCCTGCCGCCCCGAAGGGAGGCGGCTCTGACAGGGGCTCCACGGGCGTTTCGAGCCTCCCGCGCATCGCAGGCGGCTGGTCGATCAAGGGGCTCAGTGCGCCGCTCGATGCTCCGGCTGCATTCAGATCCCGGCCGGTCAACTGAGCGGGTAGGTCTGCGCGGG
The DNA here is from genome assembly GCF_050054615.1 of Streptomyces sp. YGL11-2. Lineage (NCBI taxonomy): Bacteria > Bacillati > Actinomycetota > Actinomycetes > Kitasatosporales > Streptomycetaceae > Streptomyces > Streptomyces sp. YGL11-2. The sequence goes on along the minus strand of NZ_JBNHIN010000110.1, from coordinate 3,035 downwards.
GCCGGAGCCCGGCGGGCGGTTGTCGAGGTAGACGACCTTTAGCCGGGAGAAGTACGGCGCCTTGCCGTGCGGGCGCGCGACCGGGCGGTACGCCTCTACGCCCACCCAGAAGGTGTGGAAGTGGCCCTCGGCGCAGTCCGGGAGGCAGTCGTTGGCCACCTGGCGGCCCACGCCGTGCGCGGCGCGGGCGGTCCAGTCGGCCCAGTGCAGCCCGCGCAGGTCGTTGTTGCCGTCTGCGCAGGCCAGCATGTATTCCCGTGGCGATACTTGGTCGTGGCGCAGACAGTCGATCAGCACCGGAGCGCGGTGCGGAGCCCGATTGGCGACGGTGTGGACGCGGTCGGGACCGGCCGCGGAGGCGGGGGCAGCGGTGATGGCGACGAGGGCGGCGGCTATGACGGCAGTGCGTCGAGCACCAGATGCAAATGACATAGGACAAGACGTATCAGCGCCGGTCACCCATGGGATACCTACCGCGTCAAACCCCTCGAACCGGCGATCTGTTTTCGGCCTCACCCCGGTCCCAACACCCAGCGGCGCTACAACGTCCCGCCACTCACGGCCAAGGCTGAGTTCGTCGGTGCCGGATTGACTGTCGAGGGGACGGGACAAGCTGTGCGCCTACCTCGAAACCAACCTGCAGGTCCGGCGCGAACGCCACCATGTTCAACCGTCGGCAGGCAACCGCCGGGCCGGGTTGCCGGCCAGGTGGCGCGCCGCGAACGCGCCCTCGCTGGACCCGGCGGCCAGCAGGCACGATCCCGCGGCTACCGCCCCCACGCCAGGGTGCCGGCCGACGCTCTCCTACTGCTGACGCTTGGTACGCAAAGACATCCAAATTGTTGCGCTTCCAAGGACCAAGACAATAGCGATAAAGGTCCAAATCATGGCGTGTTTGATGCTACATCAGATGACGACGGGGTCGAGGTAGTCGATGCTGCGCTCGGCCGCCGACTTCGCCCGCGGAGGAGCACGATAAGGACGAGCACGGAGCTTGCGGCAGCCGCCGCCCACGGACTGGGGCCTCCATCCCAGGTGACTACCGCTGCTGCAGTAGTCAGGGTCACATTGAAGGCGGTGAGCCCCAATGCCAGGCGGCCCGTTCGCTTGTCACTCATGCGCGTCCTCCGCTGCGGTAGATCACGACCACGGTCAGAAGCGACGATATGAGCCAGGCAAAGCCGCCTCAAGCCTCGATTCTAAACGGATGCCCGCGGACGAAGACCAGGCTGGGGGCGATGTGTTGACTCGACCCCCGCCAGAGGCACAAGGTCGCCAACTGTCGTAAGCCGGCGTCAAAAGGATCGCCGGGGAGCGAACAGGGTGGTGACCGGTTCGGTGATCGGCAGCAGGTCCACGCTGCGCGTCGCCTACGTCGCCGATGCTGACGAGACCGCAGACGGCCCCCACTACCGCGCCCTCAAACCGTAATGTCATCCACAAGACCGAACCGCACTCCGGGCTGAAGGCCAGAGCTGTCCCCTGGGAAGGAGCATCGGGTATCAGCCGCCGGGAAGGGGCTCGGGGTAGCGCTTGAGGACCTGGGTGGGGTGGTCTTCGTCGGTGAGCCAGAGCACTACGTGGTAGTGGTCCTCGCCGTCCAGCCCGTCCTCGGAGATACGCCGGCGTGCAGAGCTCCCCCGGCGATCTTTCCGGTGGCTTTGATCTCTCCTCCGAGCAATGTGCCGGCGCCCTGCAGCGCCATGTGCTCGGCGTGTCCCGCTCCGCGCAGCGCGCTGGCCGCGCCGTGGCGGATGCCGTCCGCGAGAGAGTCCAGGCCCGTCTCCACTGAGCTGGTGACTTTGTCCCACAGCGATGGTTTAGGCGGTGCCGCTTCCTGCGTCTTGGCCAATACTCCGGCGCTACGGCTGCCTGAGTCTTCCCCTTGATCGTGGACACCTGGAGACTGGGATCTGAGGTTCCAGAGGAAGTAGCACCAGGTGGGAAGCAAGTACACGAAGCGGTACACCGAGGAGTTCAAGCGCGACGCGATCGCGCTCGTCGATTCCTCGGGCAAGACGGTCACGGCGGTCGCCCGAGAGCTCGGCATCAGCTCCGAGTCCCTGCGCGGCTGGTACCGCCGGGCCAAGGCAGATCGGGGCGAGGGCGCGCCGGGCGAGCTCACCACGGCCGAACGCGAAGAGCTCAAGCGGTTGCGTCGGCAAAACGCCGAACAGGCCAAGACGATCGAGGTGTTGCGAAAAGCTGCGGTCTTCTTCGCGAAGGAGAGCGATCGGTGAACGACACGTACGCGTTCATCGAGGCGGAGAAGACCACCCACGGCGTCGCTTTCCTGTGCCGGCTGCTGAAGGTGGCCCGCTCCTCCTTCTACGCCTGCCTCGCCGCGGCCAAGACCCGCTCGGCCCGCAAGGCCGCCGACGAGGCCCTGGCCCACGAGATCACCGTCATCCACGTCGCCTCCCGCCACACCTACGGGGTCCCGCGCATCCATGCCGAACTGCGGCGCCTGGGCCGGTGCGTGAACCGCAAGCGCATCGCCCGCCTGATGCGCGAGCACGGCATCCAGGGCGCCCACCGCCGCAGGCGGCGGTCGCTGACCCGGCCGGACAAGAAGGNGCGTGAACCGCAAGCGCATCGCCCGCCTGATGCGCGAGCACGGCATCCAGGGCGCCCACCGCCGCAGGCGGCGGTCGCTGACCCGGCCGGACAAGAAGGCGAAGCCGGCCCCCGATCTGATCGGCCGCGACTTCCACGCCAAGATCCCCGGCACGAAGCTGGTCGGCGACATCACCGCCCTGCCCACCGGCGAGGGCTTCCTCTATCTCGCCTGCTGGCTGGACCTGGCCACCCGCGAGGTCGTCGGCTACTCGATGACCGACCACCACCGCGCCGACCTCGTCGTCGACGCGCTGAAGATGGCCGCCGGACGCAGCCGTCTCCAGCCCGACTGCGTAGTGCAATCGGACCGCGGCGGCGAATACACCAGCAGCCAATACCGAGATGAAATAGGCGAGTTGGGCCTCCGGCAGAGCTGCGGACGCACCGGATCCTGCTTCGACTGTGAGGATGATCGG
>NZ_JBNHIN010000109.1:0-9183 GCF_050054615.1 Streptomyces sp. YGL11-2 | reverse complement strand
CTGCCAGCCTTCCGTGAAGGGCTGTCAGTTAGCCACCAGAACTGGAACCTGAGAGGTGGGGCAGGTCAACCCGTCACCCGATCGTGCAGCAGACCCGTGTGCATCGTGAAATTGCAGGTCATGGGTCTGGTGTGCGCGGACCTCGGGATGCTCGGGCTGGTCGTGGGCGTGTGACTTCCGTCGAGATCGTGGTCAGCGGCTTCACGTCCTCCGGGAGAGCGCAGGCATGCGGGGCCGGGGCGTGAAGGGCGTGCTGGATTTCAGGTCCGTCCGCAGTGCGGCTGCTCCTACGACTACCGGCGGTGTTGCAGGCGGGGCAAGAGGCGTGCGGGCGTGTCAAGTTGGCGGATGTGTGGATCGGGGGAGCTGGGTGCCGTTGGCATGCGTACCGACACCCCCATCACCACCATTAGTAGTATTGATGTTGCTGTGCGTATCCGAAAGTCTGGGTGTGCTCGCGGTCGGCCGTGTGGCCGAACCGTCTTCCTTGCTCACTGACGAAGGGCGGATGCTGAGTGCTGGGTGACCGGAATGCTCTGGATCGGGCTGGGATTACCGATCCGGTGCTGCGGGAGGCGTACCGGCTGTGCGGGCGGTTGCTGGTGGCCTGCGACGGGCGTGCTCATTGGGCGGGCTCGTTGCTGCTGCCGACGGACAAGCGGCCACACGCCTGGGCCCTTTACGCGTTGGCCCGGTGGGCGGATCAGTTGTTGGACAGCGGCGACCCTCAGGAACGCGCCGGCAGGTATGAGATGTGGCGGCAGCGAACGCTCACGGATCTACGCCGCGGCCAGTTCACCGATCCGCTGGGACAGGCGTTCGCCCACACCGCGGAGGTGTACGAGTTCGCTGTCGATGATGTCGAGGCGATGCTGGCCGGCTGGCTCGCGGATCTGGAGGTGAGCCGGTACGCGACGTGGCAGGAGCTTCGGAGTTACATCGAAGCGATCCTCGGGCCGTTCGGACGCATGGTTCTGCGGCTGATCGAGCCGATCAGTGCTCAAGCCGACGACGCCATGGCCGAGCTGGTTGTGGCCTTGCAGCTGACGAACTTCGTTCGGGATATCGGGGAGGACATCCACATGGGTCGGGTCTACCTGCCAGCCGAGGACCTGCAGCGTTACAACGTAACCGTTGATGAGCTGCGCGCGGCTCGGCCCACGCCTCAACTGCGCGGCCTGGTCCGCTTCGAGGTGCAGCGTGCCCGCGAGCTGTTTGCCCGCGGGGTAGAGGTGGCTGAGCTGGTCCATCCTCGTTGCAGGCCGTTCGTGTGGGCGGTCATCGAGCACCACCGCATCCTGCTGGCCGAGGTCGAACGGCGTGGTTACGACGTCTTCACCCGACCGGTGAGTCTGGGTGGGCGAGGGCTGGCCGCGCTCGCGTGCCAGTTGGGGGCCCGATCATGGTTGAGGACTGTGCGAGTGCCAGGCGCGCAGCAGTGAGCACCCACGCGCGAGCAGCAGCTGCGTACGGCGGATCCTGGCGCTGTCATTGTCCGTAGCGGCGGCAGCAGGACGCGAAGTGATCGAGTGCCTGCTCGAAGTGGCGTTCGTCGAATCCGGGCCAGCCTGTGTCGCAGAAGTAGAGTTCGCTGTAGGTGGACTGCCAGGTCATGAAGTCGGACAGGCGTTGTTCACCAGAGGTGCGGATGATGAGGTCCGGGTCGGGAAGTCCGCGTGTGTAGAGATGACGGGCGAGCATGTCTTGGGTAAGTCCGGCCTGTGCTTGGGTGATGCCCCCTGGGGTGGACAGCAGCTCTTGCAGGGCCTGGAGGATCTCCTCTCGTCCGCTGTAGGCGAGTGCGATGTTCACCGTCGGCCCGCTCACAGCTTTGGTGAGGTCCACTGCGTCTCGCAGCTGCCGCACGATCTGCGTGTCGAGCAGATCGATTCGGCCGATCAGCCGGATGCGCCAGTGCTCTTCCCGGGCGAGCTGCTGCAGTGTCTCGGCCACCGCCCGCAGACTGGCGGCGACGGAGTTGTCCTTGCTCCGCAGATTGTCCAGGGACACCGCGTACAGCGTCACGACACCGATTCCTGCGGCGTCACACCAGCTGAGGAACTGCAGGGCCCTGTCACCTCCCTGCATGTAGCCCCAGGCGGATTCGCGGTCTGCGGCTTTGGCCCAGCGACGGTTCCCGTCCAGGATGACCGCGATGTGCCCGGGCACCGGGCCGCGGCGGCCGACGGGCCGAGGAGCATTCCGGCAGCTGAAACAAGGCTCCACAATTGCCCGCCCTCCCAGACGGCAGAACACAAAGGCACCGTCATCGTAGGAGCCGTGATCAGGCGCATGGCGATCAGCTCAGACGCTCCTGGCGCGCGCCAGGAGCGCGTAGAAGCGTGAGGAGCGCCTCCACCGATCCCGCACCACCAGCCTGACACCGACCGCCAACTCGCTCGCCACCGACGGCAGTCGCAGCACGTCACACGGCATGACAGGCTGGCCGCCCAACACCCATGAGAAAGGCCGGCCCGAACACAGATGAAGAGCCATGCCCAAACCGCCTTGGAGCGCGCCGCCGGCCACCAGAAGCGATTCGACTTGTCCTTCGAGAAGTACTTCGCCGAGCTCGCCAGTGACCTCAACGGCTCGGGGCTGGGCCGCTTCACGCCCCGGTGTCTGCAATTGCTGGCGGAGTTGTCGCTGCGCGGCGGGAAGCGGATCCGCATCACGCTGCTCTACGAGGCGGCACGTCTGGTCACGGAGGACGAGGTATCGGGACTGCTGGAGGCCGCACTGAGCCTCGAACTGCTCCACAGCCACGCACTCATCCTTGACGACATCATCGACGACTCGCCCGTGCGCCGCGGCGGCCCCTCGACGCACTACGCGTGCCGCGAGGACCTCCCGGACAACCCGCAGACCGCGATGGGACTGGCCATGATGGTGGGTGATCTCGCCGGTTTCCTGGCCCTGCGCGTGCTGTTCCAGGCAGACCTGCCCGCCGATCGCAAGCAGGCCATGCTCGACGTCCAACTCGGCGTGACGACGGATACCATCATCGGCCAGATCCTCGACCTCGAACGCGACGTCACCCCCTCAGCTGATGAGGGTCTGCTGGAGACCGTGTGCGAGTACAAGACCACCCGCTACTCCATCCTCGCCCCCCTGCGCCTGGGCCTGCTGGCCGCGGGCGAGGACTTGGCCGAGCATGAGGAAAGCCTGCGCCGCTACGCCACGCTGGCCGGCATCAGCGGCCAGATGCGTGACGACTACCTCGACCTCTTCGGCGACCCGGACGTCACCGGCAAGCCCATCGGCGCCGACCTGCGAGCCGGCCGCCTCACCTACCTGGTCCGTGACCTGCTCGCCGCCACTGACGCGGACCAACACAGCACCGTCAAGGCCGCTCTCGGCAGTCCCGACTGCACACCGCAAACCATCGACCGTATCCGCGATATCGCCTACCGCCACGAAGTGCACAACCGCCTGCAAGCAGCCATCGACCGGTACGCAGAAGCCGCCTCCGCAGAAGCCGCGTCCTGGCGCCGGCACTGGCGTGAAGAAGCCGTCGCCGTCTTCGAGCACATGCCCTCCTGGAACACCCGGAGGACTCGGTAGTCCCATCTGTCCCCCGCCCGATCGGATGACACGACGACGCAGACGTTGACACGGCGTGTCTGCCCTTGCCCCCCAGCCGTTGAAGACGCGCCGGATCGAGGGGGAGGACGGAAATGGAAGTACGAGGACTGCGGCACGCCTACGGCCGACGCGACGTCCTGCGCGGCATCGACCTGGACCTGCAGCCGGGCAGGCTGTCCGGGATCGTCGGCGAAAACGGCGCCGGCAAGTCGACGCTGCTGAAAATCCTGGCCGGTGAACTGCGGGCACAGCGCGGCACCGTCCGGCACCCAGGCCGCTTCGGCTACTGCCCGCAGGAAGTGGTCCTCAACGACGCCCTCACCGTCCGCCAGCACCTGCTGTACTTCAAGGCGGCCTTCCGACTGCCCGACCTGAAGCACGCAGAAGAGGTCATGGACGTGCTGCGCTTCACCGATTACGCCGACGACCGTGCCGGAGTGCTCAGCGGCGGCACCCGGCAAAAGCTGAACCTGACCCTGGCCCTCATGCACGACCCGCAAGTCCTGCTACTCGACGAGCCGTACCAGGGTTTCGACTGGGACACCTACCAGCGCTTCTGGGACCTGGCCGCTCGCCTTCGTGATGCCGGCCGCTCCGTCCTGGTCGTCTCCCACCTGGCCTATGACATCGAACGCCTCGACGAGCTCTGGCGCCTGGAGCGTGGCGTCCTGCGCCCGTACGAAGCGGCGGCGGCATGAGTCGACGCCTGAAGCTGTATACGACCGCTGCCCGATACGACTTGGTCGAGCACAGCCGCAACCGTTTCGCCATGCTGCTGATTGCTCTCTACATCCCGCTGTGGATCTCCCTCGCATACGTCGCCATCCCTGACCGGGCCGCGCCTCTCCACCTGCGCTCCACCGGACAGCACCTGGCACCAGCCGGTAACGAACTCACCCAGATCACCGGCGCCATCAACGCAGTCACCCTGATCACGGGCTTCATGATGTTCGCCGCCACGTTCACCGGCCACCGCTTCGACCGCCGCCTGGCCATGGCCGGCTACCCCCGTGTCCACCTCATCGCCGCCAAGGCCACCTCTCTCACCCTTACTTCCGCCTTCATCGCCGCCTACGCCGCTGCCGTCACCTGCCTCTCCTGGACACCCAAACAACCCCTCCAGCTCGCCGCCGCCCTCTTCTGCGCCGCCATGACCTACGGCGCCATCGGCGTCATCCTCGGATCCGTCCTGCGCAGGGAGGTCGAAGGCATGTTCGCTCTGATCATGATCAGCGTCATCGACGTCCTGCTGCCCAACCCCCTGTGGAGCTCTGGGGCCGACAGCTCCCTCATTCGCTTCCTGCCGTCCTATGGAACCTCCCAAGCCGCCACAGCCGCGGGCTTCTCCACCACCCCGACCCCTGGCCATCTCGCCATCGAGCTCATGTGGTTCACCGGCGCAGCGCTCCTGGCCCTCCTCACCTTCCACCGCCGCACCCGCAACGTCCACCACAAGGAACAGCGAGCTGCACTGAGCTGGCGATGGAGACCCACCAGCACCATGGCAGCCCCCCGTAAATAGCTGAAGGATGAGGTCATCCTGTATGCGCTGGGCTCAGCTGCGGCTGGAACTGCCGTGAGGCAGCAGGTTGCCGCTGTTGCCGCCAGCGCGGCCCCTAAGTGGTCGGCGCTCGAAGTCCTTCGGGGGTTGATCATGCGGTGAGACGGGCGGAGGATTCTTCCTGCTGATCGTGTGTGTGTCGGTCGAGCCTGGTCAGCAGGTCGTCCAGGTCGGAGGTGGTGAACCTCCACTGGAATGGCTGTGCCGTGGCGTTGTAGCGGTCTTCGAATGCTCGGAGCCGGTCCCGGACCTCGCTGAGGTCCGTGAAGTCGTTGGGTGAGACGACCTTGCGCTGGACGATGGAGAAGAAGATCTCGATCTGGTTCGTCCAGGAGGCGTGCACGGGGGTGTGGACCATGACAGCGTTCGGAAACGCCCTGGTCAGGCGATCTATGGCCTTCTTCCCTCGGTGGGAGGAGCCGTTGTCGACGATCCAGAAGACGCGTCTGGCACTGGCGTAGGGCTCGGTGGCCATCACCTGGGTGACCAGGTTCATGAAGGGCACGATGCCTGTCCTGGGTTCGCAGCGGCCAAAGACACGGGCGCGATGGACGTCGTAGGCGGCCAGGTAGGCCAACGCGCCGCCGCGGTCGTATTCGTGGTTGACGCGCATCGCCCGGGCCTGCCCGGGTGCCAGGGTCGGGTGGCAGCGGCAACGTGCCTGGATGGAAGTCTTCTCGTCCGCGGAGATCACGTACTCGTCCTCGCCCAGCGGGACGCCATCGAAGGTGCGGGCGTACAGATCCAGCACGCGTGCGGCCTTGGGCCGAAAGGCGGGGTCGCGCACGGAGACCCAGGACCGGTACTGCCAGGGCTTGAGCGCGTCCTGTTTGAGCCAGCGCCGCACGGTGGAATTGGAGATCGACCCGGCGATGGACTGGGCAACCACCTCCCGGGCCAGCTCCGGACACGACCAGCGCGACAGCGGCGCTCCGGTCCCGGCGGGTAACTGACAGACCAGCGCCTTGACCTCGGCAACCTGCAGCGCGGTGAACGAGACCGGCCGGCCGGACCGCTTGCGGTCGGCCAGGGCAGGCAGACCTCCAGCGGCGAAGCGGCCCCGCCAGGTACGCACCGTGTCCACGTGCAGCCGCGTCTGCACTGCTATTCGGGCGTTGGGACACCCTCGGGCCGCCAATAGCACGAGGGTTGCCCGCTGCCGAGCCTGATGCGGGGTCTTGTGCCCGTAAGCCATCTTCTTCAGCCGGTGGCGCTCAGAGGCGGTCAGCACGACGGGCACGGCGGAGGCAAGGGGCATGGGCGGAAAGCGACCGATCCTTCGGGGCAACAGAGAACGAGCCGGCACCAGGCCGCACCCGTCTCTATATCCTGCGACGTCATGGCAACGGCCCCGAGTTGCCGAGGAAAACCGTTCGGCCGCCCGACTTGCCTCAGGCATGATCGACCCGTGGACACCTACCTGGAGACCGAGCGCCTGGCCCTGCGCCGCTTCACTGCCGATGACGCGAACCTGCTGATCGAGCTGGACAGCGACCCGGCCGTGATGCGCTACCTGACCGGCGGCAATCCGACCGCGCCGGAGCTCGTCCGCGATCGCTACCTGCCGAAAATCCTCGCCGCTACGAGAAGTGGGGCGGCGACCTCGGACTATTCGCCGCGCACGAGAAGGACAGCGGCGCGTTCATAGGCTGGTTCCACCTACGTCCCGAGCCGGAAGGCCCGCTGGACGAAGCCGAACTCGGCTACCGGCTGCGGCAGGCGGCATGGGGCAAAGGTTATGCCACCGAGGGCTCGCGGGCCTTGCTGGGCAAGGCGTTCACAGAGCTCGGTATGCGCATGGTCTGGGCTGCGACGATGTCCGTGAACCACGGTTCGCGCAACATCATGGAGAAGCTCGAAATGACGCTCGCGGACACCATCCCCACCCCCTCCGACATGGAGATGATCGAGGGCTCCGAGCATGAAGGCGTACGGTACGAGATCACCAAGGAGCAGTGGGAGCAGCAGTAGCCACGGTGCGAACGACTGTTCTGCATCCACGCCCTTCGGAACCGGTAGGTGGACGGCAGGAGTCGTACCAGGTTGAACCCGAGGCCCGCCACGGACTGTTGGTCACCGTCAACGACCCCCCTTACTGGGCGATCAGCGACTGGGCCGACAGCAGTAGCGGGGGCGCTGACACGGCGGCCCTACCCTGGCAGCAGCCTCGCTCTGCAACCAAGACACCCGGACCGGTCTCGCCACAGATCCTGTTCTGGGGCCAACCCCCGAAAGAGTTCGACCGCCGACCACTAAGCCTCGATCCACCGACGTGGTTTCGAAGTGATCTCCGATGGTCTGCGGGGCGGGTTCTGGGCTTTCGGCTGGGCCGTGGGCAGGGGGTATCCGCTGGTCTGCCCAGCTTTTCCACAAGTTCAGCCCCGGTTGGGCCCTGGCGGGCGGGTGGACGATGAATCAGCCTGTTTCGGGTGGGGCGTGGACGGTGTCGAACAACTGGGTCCAGGCGCCTTGCCATGGCCATCGCTGGGGCAGGTGAAGCTTGACGCGCCGCCCGGACCGCGCGATCCGGGCGGGGACATGGATCAGGTGGCCGCGGAGGCCGGCGGTGCTGGCCTTGGCGTGGAAGAGGGAGGCCAACGTGCCTGCAGCGCGCAGGAGGTTGTGGGTGATGGCCCACAGGATGAGCCATGCGGCGTTGGCGTTGAAGTGTGCCGACGGCAGGTGGGCCAGGGGTCCAGATTTGCCATCGGCGATGGCCTGTTCGACTATCGCGTGCTGCCGGTGCTGCGCCTCGGCCTCTACGAGGGGTGCGGGGTTGTCGGTGAAGACGGGGTGGTAGCGCCACACGGGGAACAGCTCGCCCTGCTCACCCACGATGGCAGGCTTTGCCAGGTCGCGGACCCGCCGCACGATCAGGCGCGCGGTGACCTGCTCGGCCTTCTTCCGCCCGGTGAAGGCCGTATACGCGGGGATCTCGGCGATGTCGGCGTCGTAGATCACCTCCCCGGTGTCCGGGACTACCACCCCGGTGGGGTGGCTGATCTGCTGCCAGGCGTCGTCCCCGATACCGGCGATGGCCTTCCGGACGGAGGGATTGGTGCCCGTGACGACGGAGAAGCGGGCTCCGCGGCGCCGGCAGGCGGCGATGACGTCGGCGTTGTAGAACTTGGAGTCCCCGCGCACCAACAGCGTGCGGGAGCAGCCGGCTTCACGGGCGGTGGCGATGGTCTCGGCGATCAGTTTCGGTGCCCCGCGGACATCAGCCGACCGGCCCTGCCGCAGCCTGACCGCGGCGATGACCGGACGCGCCGTGGGAGTGGAGATCGTGGCCAACAAGGGGTGCAGAGTGCGTATCCCCTTGAACCTGCCGACCTGCGCTCCCTGTTTCGCGCGGCCGTACACCCGCTTATGGGTGGAGTCGATATCCACAAAGGCCAGGTCCGCGGCTCCGGGCAGCAGTGGAGTGCGTGCAGCAAGGCGGGCCAGGAACTTCCGGTGGGCTGCGTGCAGTTGGAGGGTGTGACCGTGAGTGAACATGCGCAGGAACGTACCCAGCGTCGAGGGCGCACGGATGCCGGAGAAAAGGGCCGGCATCGCCCCGTGCCGCAGCCGGCCGGTGTCATCGATGCTGTCCGCACCGGCGCACAGCGCCGCCACCAGTGACATCACCTTCGCCATCGGATTCGCCCCGCCGCTGTTGTCCGCACCCTTACTGATCATTTCAGAATGAGGTGCGCAGGCGTCTCAAGCAGATGATGCTGCAGGCGAGTTCGAGGAGTCCTTGGTGGAGGTCGGCGCGTATCTCATAGCGGATGCGGAGGCGTTTGAACTGATAGAGCCAGGCGAAGGTGCGCTCTACGACCCAACGGGTCTTGCCCAGGCCGGAGCCGTGCGGGGTTCCGCGGCGGGCGATCTTCGGTGTGATGCCGCGCTTGCGGATCAGGCGCCGGTACTTGTCGAAGTCGTAGCCGCGGTCGGCGAACAGCCGTCGAGGCCGGTGCAGTGGGCGGCCGCGCAGTCCCCGAATGTGGGGAATGGCATCCAACAGCGGCATCAACTGGGTGACGTCGTGCCGG
>NZ_JBNHIN010000108.1:0-9217 GCF_050054615.1 Streptomyces sp. YGL11-2 | reverse complement strand
CCGGATCGGCGCTGCCGGCCTTGGCGCCCAGGTCGATGAACGGAATCCCGTTGTACGACTCGACCGTCTGCCCGAACGCATTCTCGCTGCGGCTGTAGTAGCCGGCCCGGCGTGCAAGGGAGCGGATACGGGCGATGGTCTTCTTGTTGCCGAGCAGTGCCGAGGGGGTGTCGTCGAGCAGGCCGAGGAACTCGTCGAGGCTGTCGAGCGCGTTGTGCGCTGCCGGCTGGTCGGCGGGGGTGGACCAGTCGGCAGCGGCCTTGTACTCCGTGCTGGAGTTGGCCAGCACCTTCGACAGTCCCTCGAACCCGGTGGCGGTGGAGGTGTTGCGGTTGCCGTTGATGACCTGGTCGGAGAAGAACGCACGCGCGCTTTTGATCGTCTGCCCCATCTGAAAGGTGACTTCGTTGGTGGCGGCCGGGCCGAGGTTGGACAGGACCCGGTCGATTTCGAAGGCGCCGCCGAGCACGGACAGGTCGACGGTCGCGCGGGTGCGCTTGGCCTGCTCGGTGCCGTACTCGGTGTTCAGCGGCCGGAAGGCGGCGCCGCGCTCGGACACCAGGCGGGTGTAGCCGTAGGTCAGCGTGGCACCGCCGCCGGCGGGGTTCACGACGTCGTCGAACGTCAGGTTGTCCAGCAGCCATGAGGACTTGCGGAACTCATCGATCACGCGCAGGTCGATGTCGTCCTGCGTGTTCTGTGCGGCGTCGGCGAGGGTGATTGCCATCGGTACTCCCTAAGGTTCAGGCGCCAAGCCGAGCGGCGATGGCGTCATGGAGGGTGGCCGGCTTGGTGGGCGCAGCCGGAGCGCCGTTGAACTCCGCACCGCCGCGGCCTGGGACGGCTGGCGTCGCCCGGTACAGATCCGGGTCGGCCTCGACAACGGCCCGAATCGCGGTGTTGAGCTGCTCGCCGAACTTGGCGTCGGCGGGGTCGAGCTGGGCGACCGTGTCGAGGAACGACCGGCTGTTCAGCAGCCGGTCGGCGCGGGCGCCCTGCTCGGCGGCGGCCTTGTAGGCGGCCAGTTCCACGCGCGCCGTGCGCAGTTCGCTTGCAGAGTGGTCGAGCTGCTTGTCGCGCTCGGCGACCGCTGCGGCAAGCGCGGCCGGGTCCTGTTCGCCTTGGCCCTCGGGGTTGAGTGCCTTGGTCACAGCGTCGAGGGCGGACCGCAGTTCGTCGCGCTCGGCGGCGGTTTGCTCGGTGCGCGACGTGGCGTCGGCGAGCTGCCGCTCGGCAGCCGGGTCCGGCGTCGGCGCGGCAGTGGTGGCCGATAGTGGCTCCGGGGCCCCGGGCGCGGTGGCTGGACCGGTGGACGCCGCGGCCAAGGCTGTGGGGGTGGTGCTGTCAGACATGGGTATTCGGTCCTCCGTGGCGGTGTGCAGGCATGGCAACGGGCCCGCCTGATGGCAGGCCCGGATGGGGTGTTGGGGAACAATGCCGTTACTCGGCGGCCTGGTCCTCGTCGTCGAACGGCCGGGCCGTGACGTAGCCGCGGACCCACGCCAGGCGTAGCAGGGACTCGGCCGGGTGCGGGCAGTCAGTCGCCGGCCGGGCGGCCTGCGCAGCGTCGTGGCCGGCCTGGTGGGCGCACACAGCGTCTTCGCGGAACCCCACAGCGCACCCTCCTATCGCTTCCGACGCTGGTCATGGGCAGCGTGTCGAGCGGTCTCTGCCGCGTCGGTGGCAACACCGGTTACCTGCTCGGTGAACTCGGCGAGCGTCACGCGGGGCGAGACCTCTTCCCAAAACCTGATCAGGTCGTCACTGGCGCGTGCGTAGGCCACATGAGCAGGGCCGGTAAAGAGACTGCGGGGGTCGACGCCGGCGGCCTCGGCTACCCGGTTGAGCATGTGCCCGCGGATCGTGTCCTCCGCGGCGAGCCACTGCAAGTGAATGTGCTCGTCGTACATCGCGCGTATCTCCTTGCGCGTGTACGCGGTCTGCGCCTGCCGTTCGGCGAGTTCCTTCTCGTAAGCCCAGCGTTCGGCGGCCGACATGTGCGCAGTGCCGTCAGGGCCACGCGTGATGTCGCGTCCGAAGGCGCCCCACTCGTCGGGGTCGGCCGGCCGCAGTTCGTCCAGCCGGAGGGGGCCGAGCAGCCGGTCGAGCACGGCCCGGTCGGCGGCGTAGTCGGCAACCGTCCCACCCACAGTGGCTTGCGGCGGGATGACGGGGTACCGCCGGTCGAACTCGGCAGCAACACGCCGGTGATCACGGTCGTCGAGAACGCCCGTGCGGATCGCTGCGCGGAGCTGGTCGTCGCTCATCTCGCGCAGCGTGGCGTCGTCCCCGCCGCGCACACGGGCAGCCTCGACGGCGTCCTGCGGCGGATGGGTTGCGGTGCTGGGGAGGTTCCCGGCACCAGGCTGTTCCCGGTACCGCTTGCGGATCAACTCGGGGTGTGCGGCGAGGTGTTCGCGCTGTTTCTTCTGCCAGGCGCGCACCTTGGCCCCGGCCGCTCGCTTGCCCTCGGGCGCGGTCGAGGCTGCGGCGCGGTTTTTCCACTTCCGAATGCCCCGCTCGATGGCGCGCTGCCGCTGTGTTGCCTCGTACCCGTCGGGGTCGGTGGAGTGCTTGGCCGGGGCCCGGGTCACCCCAGGCAGGTAGGCACTGGTGGAGTGCCGACAGTTCGGGTGTTGGAACCCGTGGCGGCGCGCTTCATCAAGGGATCCGGCAACCTGCACGCGGACCGTGCGGCCGTCCTCGACGGCGTGCTCGACCTCCACAGTGCGGGAGCCGTCCGGACCGTCCAGGGCCAGCACCCGCCCCTCGTAGGGGCGGCACAGCGGGCACTCGTGCGGCGCGTTGGAGACGATCACCAGAGACACTCCGGCGGCGCGGATGCGGTCGCCGTGCGCCTCGACCGCGGCGCGCCCCACGCTGGTGCGCACGGCCATTTCGGCGTACGAGGTCATCGACCACGCGCGCCCGCTCTTGTCGACGAACGTCCGCAGACCACGGTCGGCAAACCGCTCCATGGCGGCCTGCGTGGCTTGGCGACGGGTGTCGATGCCTAGCAGGGGTGTAGTGGATCCCTCGGCAACCACCTGGCGGTAACCGTCCTCGACGCCGCGGAGAATGCCGCGGTGCGTGGCGGTGACACGGTCGACGGTCTCGTGCGCGAGGCGATCGACGGCGCGTCCGTTCGGGGTGCTTTCGGAGATCCGTCGGGCGTCGTTGTCGTGCAGCGCGCCGAGTTCGGTCAGCCCCGCGCGGGCGCCGGTGTTGTACGCCTCGGCGATCACGTCGAACACGTGCCGGGTCATCGCCTTGCCGAGTTCGTCGACGACGCTCTGCGCGGCCCGGCGTAGCGGCTGGATATCGCGCAGCTTGGCAACCTCCCACCCGGGCGCCTCCAGGCCGGCAGCAAGTTGCCGAGCGACGATGCCCAGCAGCCTGGCCTCGGCGTCCGCGTACAGGTCGCGGACGCCCGCGGACAAGTCCTCGACCATTCCAGGGTGGATCGGCACGCCACCTCCCTCGGACATGGCGGCATACAGAGCGAGGGCCCCAACCGCAAATCCGTTACCACGCGTGACTGGTCAGGTGCACAATGTCTGTGCGGCCCAGCGCCGCAAAGTACGAGAAGGAGCGTGTCTCATGCCGAACGGCAACCAGTCGGCAAGTCCCTGGCACTCGCCGATATTTCAGCCACTGATGCACGAGGCCGGGATCGCGGCGCAGACCCTGTGTATTGGTCTCACCACCTTGCGCAAGGCTAACTACATGCAGCCCGAGAAGTACTACGGAGGCTTCTTCAGCTACACGATAGGGCTGGAACGCGCCATGAAGTTGACCATCCTGCTCGACTCGCTCGTGGAACAAGGGAAATTCCCCAGCGACCAGCAGCTCAAGAGTGCCTACGGCCATGACTTGAACAAACTGCTCGCGGCCGTGCAGGCGATCCGGGTGAAGCTGGACCAGGGCCAGCTTCGTTGGCAGTTGCCGCACCCCGACATTGTCGACGATGCGGTGACGTTCCTTGCCGAGTTCGCCAAGACCACCCGGTACTACAACCTTGATGTCCTGTCTGGCAAGGCGCCGACACTTGATCCGGTGGCCCGCTGGTTCAGGGATGTCGGTAAGCCTCTGCTTGACAAACGCCCCGCACGGCAGACGCGTCGAAACGCAGCTCAGGCACAGGCCGCGGAACAGCTCGCGGGGGGCTATTTTCTCATCCACGCCATCACGGAGGACGGCACCCCGGTAAGCAGCGCCGAAGATGCCGTCCTCGCGGGCCGCAATAGTGAGTACGTGGCGAAGGAGGGCACCTTCCTTTGTACCGCGCTGGTGAGGTACGTCATCGAAGTGCTTCTCCATCGGTGGCACGCGGCACGGAAAACGGGCCATGTGATCCCAGACTTTGGCGACTTCTTCTACTTGTTTAACAACAGTGACGCTCTTCTCAAGAACCGAATGACGTTCTCGGTGACTTAGACGAGTTGCCCGGCCTGCATGAGGTCGGGCACTGCTTGGCCGGTCTCGGCGAGGATGCGGTCGACCTCGGCTTGCACCGCGTCGTCATCCCAATCCGGTTGCAGGATGCGCACCTTGGTGTCGACACTGACGGCCTGCGCCTGCGCGAGCAGGGACAGGGTTTGCGCGACCGTCTGCGGGTCTTCGCTGACGGAGTCCCCGAACTGGATCGTGGGCCGTTCCGGTGTCAGTGCCGGGGTGTAGAGGGCCTGGTCGAGGCGCAACATCACGAGCAGCATGTCGGCCAGCGCCGGAGTCCAGTAACGCGACTTCTTGTCCCGCGTGATCATCGACCGACGCTCGCGGGCAGTGACCTCGGTCGCCGTAGCGGCGGTTGAGTCGCCCAGGCCGAAGGACTGCGCGGAGTAGCCGGCAAGCTGTACGGCCTGCTGCATGATCGCGTCGGCCGTCTGCTGGTGCTCAGCAACCCTGATGGCGAACTGAGACAGGGTGATCCCTGCTGCGTTGTTGTCGCCCGGCGGAATGCTGAGTGCCTGCCAGATCTCCCGGTCATCGTCGAAGGATGCGCCGCGGCCGGGGCCGTGGTCGCGCAGGTAGCCGTCGGGCACGATCAACCGGGCGCGGGCGAGGCGGATATCGCGCAGCCACGAAGACCACGTCTCGTCGAGCGCGTCGAACAAGTCGTGCGCGCTCTGGTAGTCACTGCGACCGAACGGTGACCCGCGATGCCGGCGGTTGGGACGGATATTGGGCACGTAGGCGGCCGTGAGCTGATCGAGGCCAGTCTCGATCGCGTCGCCCTCGGAGCTGAGGGAGTCGGCGAGCGGTGCCGTCTCGGGGCGTTCCGTGAGCGGCGTCCGCGTGCCGAGGCTGTCGGTGGTGCCCTGGTAGAGGCCGTGCAGGATGCGCCCGACTTCGTGCCGTTCCAAGTGGCGCCAGACCGTGGAGCCGTCCGCGGACAGCTCATGCCAGAAGGTGACGGCGGCGAGCTGTCCCCAGCGGAATTCCGGTATGGCGCAGTCGGCATGCACGGCCGTCAGCAGCGGCCGGGCAGCGAGGGAGGCATCCCATGTGACGCGCAGATACACCCCACCAAGTGCGGCAGCCACTTCGGCCGCTTCGAGCAGTGTGTTCGCAACGCCGCTGGCCTCGGTGATCTCGTCGAGCCGGGCCTGCGTCGCCGGATCCGCCACGGTGAACGTGGGCGGCTCGCTGAACAGGAGGTCGGCCGAGGTGGTCGCGATGTCGGCGGGAAGCGGGATATGCAGCNGAGCCGGGCCTGCGTCGCCGGATCCGCCACGGTGAACGTGGGCGGCTCGCTGAACAGGAGGTCGGCCGAGGTGGTCGCGATGTCGGCGGGAAGCGGGATATGCAGCCGGGTGTCGTGCCGGCCGGGCTGCGGGTGGCGGTGGCGGGCCCACAGTCGGCGGCGGCCGTCGCGCCGGTGCTGGTGGTCCTGGTGGACGTCGGCCAGGCGGCGCCGGTCACCGGAGTACCACGCGTCATCGATGCGCATCTCGCGGTACAGGGTGGCATGTTGCTGCGGCGGCCAGCTGGCACCGTTGTCCGGAAGAGGCATTGATTTCCCTCCCCGTGTTTTAAGTAGACGCAAGTGGCCACTCAAACAGAGCGGCCGTAAAATTGGACCGTAAACGCTGTCGCCGTAGTAGGGAGGCAGCTATGGCGATCTTCTACAAGTTTGAGTCGACGCACCTTTGTGAATCGTGCTACGGCAAGGAAATTGACCGACTGCGGTCTACCAATGCCAACCCTCCGGCGGGTCGAATTGTGCATGTATGCTACGGCAAATCACCCAGTTTGACCGTTCTTGAAGTGTGGCGGACGAATTCTGAGTTTGCCGAGTACTCAAAGCTTCGCAAGCCGGTGACGTGTGAGCATGGAACTGGCATGCCGGAAGTTGCTTTTCCCCGACCTCAGGTAGTCAAAGTCTATAACTGTGTAATCTCTGAAGAGATATTCTCGGATGGGTTTACCTACAGGGAAGAAGCGTGATGTGCGTTATTCGGGTGCTATTAGATGGCGCCACTCGTGTGCAGTTGAGTGCACGGCGTAGCGCAGCGCGTCGCACGAGTGGTCGTCGCGTTTGATCGGGCGGTCTTCGCCGCGGTCGGACGCGGCGGGGTCCCATGCGTAGCCAGGCAGCTCGGACAGTAGGCCGGAGCATGAGGAGTGGACGCGCAGCAGGCCGGAGTCGAGCGCGGTTGAAACGCTGCGGATGCCGTCGAGGACGTCATTTCGGGCACGTGCGATACCGGGGTGCCCGTCCGTCCACAACTGTGTGGAAAAGCTCGCGGCGCTCGGGTCGACGAACGTCCACTCTGGTTCGACCTGCTGCTCGGCCAGCCACCGGCGTATGGCGGCGCTGTACTGCGCGTCGGTCATCTGCCGGCGGGTCTGCCGTGAGTCATGGCGCCACTCGGCGACTGCGTACAGGCGGTCGTCGTCGCCGAGGCCGAGCAGCACGGCCGAAGTGGCGTTCGTGGTGCCGTAGTCGATGCCGAGCCACAGCCGGCGCATCGCGGGCAGGGAGTCGACGACGTGCTGCTGCTCGTCCCACATGTCATAGACGGCGCCCTCGGCGACGCACCACGCGCCGTCGATCATCCGGCGTTTCCACAGCCCGACGTACTCGGCGGCAAGCGACGCCACGTAGGCGCGGGACAAGCTCGGGTTGTCGTCGAGGCGGAAGTGCCATGACATGAGGTCGAGTTCAGCCTCGCGGTCGAGATAGCCCGTCTTGAGCCAATGCCGAGGACCGTCCGGGTTGGTGGTGGCCAGCAGTCGTGCCCCAGGCACGGACAGGCGGGCAAGGAGCTGTGTCCAGAACCCTTCGGGGAGCAGTGTTGCCTCGTCGACGTATGCCAGGCAGGCGGTCAGGCCGCGCAGGCGGCCCTCGGCGCGAGCGTCGGCCGCGCCGATCAGGTGTACGGTCCGGCCGAGGATGACGGCCGTGGTCGCCCCGCGGGTGTGCCGTACCTGCCGGGCGACGGGCCCGAACAGCGCCTCGTCGGCGAGCGGTTCGAGACAGTTGCGCTCGATGGTCTGCAAGCTGCGCCCACAGATCACGATCAGCCCGGACGTGGGAGCCTCGGCCACGGCCAGGACGAACGCCAGCAACGAGGCCACGGTCTTGCCGGAGCGCACCGCGCCGTGCCAAAGGCAGATACGGGCGGTTGCCTGCGCGACGGACTGGAGCTGTTTCCGGGACAGCGGCAGGGAGTCGAGCACAGGCTCACCCCCCGGTGTCGGCCCCCTCGTCCGTCTCGGCCTGGTCGGCGTCGGCGAACGCGGCGCGCAGGCCGCGGGCAAGGTCGGTGAGCATGGAACGGACCTCGCCGGTACCGGTGCCGGCGTCGATCTCGACGAGCCGCGCAGCGCTCGTCAGGTATGAGCTGATGGCTTGGGAGTGGTGGCGCTCATCCTGGGCAGGCGGCTCATCGGAGATCACGCGGACCGTGCGGCCGTTGGGCAGCAGCTCAACGCGCACATACTCGGTGGCCTCGGCGCGGTCGAGATTGGCGGAGGCGCGGGCGTACAGGCGGCCGACGAGCTGCCGGCGCTGCTCGGCGAGGTCGAGTTGCCGCGCCGCGGTGGCCGGAGCGACCCGCGCCCCGCCCTCGAACCGCAGTCCCTCGTCGCGGGCGATCTTCGACACGGTCGAGCTGCTGCGCCCGATGGCGCGGGCGGTGGCGTTGCGAGACTTGCCCTCGGCGTGCAGACGGCGGACTTGGTCCCGCTCGGCGTCGCTGATCGGTTCGCGCATAGCTCACCTCCCGGCGCCCTGGCTGCGGACATGACGGCGCCCCGCTGCACGGGGGATAGCAGCGGGGCGCCGAGTGTGGAAGTTTTCGGGCACGCCGAAGACGGGCCCCACTTTAGATCACGGGAAGGTAACGCTGCAAGTGGTGGGCTGGGTGCCCTCGGCATACACGGCGTGTACGAGGCTGGCCTGGAACATCCCCGCGCGCGGGGCGTTAGTGGGTTACATGGGAAGCTGCTTCCCGTGAAGGTCGGATTCCCCGCACGTGCGGGGGTGTTCCGAGCTACGCTCCATACACGGTGTGTACGGCGGCCGTGCTTTTTGTGCGGTCGCCGTACGGAGCGCTTTCCCATCTCAGAGGCCCGATCAGGGCCAAAGGGAAGGGGTCGCAGTGCGGACACACTGCGACCCCGGGATGACCGCTCACGCGGTCAGGAGAAGCGGATGGGGCTCGTCGGTTCCCTCAGTGCCTGAACCAGTCGATTCCGATGCGAACGAGACTGGCCAGGAACGTTAAGAGGGGCCACGGGCCCGATCCCTGTGGAGATGATCGCCGGTGCTTCACATTGCCTCCGATTGATCGAAACGGTTGCCGGAGGCTGCGTGCAGTGTGACAGCGAGTCACCTACGCGGCCGACAATACGGGGTGCTAAGGCGGCCTGTTCATGATTCCCCTGAATCTGCGGACAGTTGAAAGCTGCACGCTGGCGAGGCTGGCTGGCGGCGCGACAAGATCCGCGCTACGCCGGCCGCTTGCCCGTCTCCTTCGCATGTCAGCGACAGCCGTGCGTCTGAGGTCGGTAGCCACACCGATCTATCTGCGAAGTCCACCTGCCAGCCGAGCAGGCCCCGGCCACGGACTGAACGAACTTGCGGCACAGACTTGGCTGTTTGGTCCATGCTCGACACCATGCCCAACCTCTTAGTGGGCGGTTCGCGAGTTGATGTCCGTTTCGGAGTGAGGCTTGGGGCAGGGGTGCTGGCTGCGGTGCCGGCTAC
>NZ_JBNHIN010000107.1:0-9334 GCF_050054615.1 Streptomyces sp. YGL11-2 | reverse complement strand
CCGCGAACACCGGGAACCGGCCATACAACTCCCGACCCATCCCCACCCGCTGCGCACCCTGCCCGGAGAACAGCACCGCGAGTGGGCGGCCCGTTTCCGCGCGGCCGCGGGCCGCCTCGGTCAGTTCGCCGTCGGGGCACTGCGCCAGCAGCACCGCGCGGTGCGCGAAGGTCGAACGGCCCGAGGCGAGCGAGAAGCCCACGTCCACCGGTGACGTCGCGGTGCCGCGCGACGAGATCCGTTCGAGCTGCGCCGCCAGCGCCTCCTCGGACTTGCCCGACACCGGCCACGGCACGACGGAAGGCGTCAACGCCGTTTCTGTTTCCGGCTCTTCGGCCGGGTCCGGCTGCTCGATGACGACGTGGGCATTGGTGCCGCTGATCCCGAACGACGACACGGCGGCCCGCCATGGCCGGTCGGCCTTGGGCCACTCCCGGGGCTCCGTCAGCAGCTCCACCGCACCGGAGGACCAGTCGACGTGCGATGTCGGCTGATCCACGTGCAGGGTCTGCGGCAGCACGCCGTGCCGCATCGCCAGGATCATCTTGATGATCCCCGCCACACCGGCCGCGGCCTGCGTGTGGCCGAGGTTGGACTTCACCGAACCCAGCAGCAGCGGACGCTCGGCGNGGCAGCACGCCGTGCCGCATCGCCAGGATCATCTTGATGATCCCCGCCACACCGGCCGCGGCCTGCGTGTGGCCGAGGTTGGACTTCACCGAACCCAGCAGCAGCGGACGCTCGGCGTCCCGCCCCTGACCGTAGGTGGCCAGCAGCGCCTGCGCCTCGATCGGGTCGCCCAGCGGCGTACCCGTACCATGCGCCTCGACCACGTCGACATCCGACGCCGCCAGCCCGGCGCCGGCCAGCGCCTGGCGGATCACCCGCTGCTGCGAGGGCCCACTGGGCGCGGTCAGGCCGTTGGAGGCACCGTCCTGGTTGACGGCCGAGCCCCGCACCACCGCGAGCACGGGATGCCCGTTGCGGCGGGCGTCGGACAGCCGCTCGACGAGGAGGACACCGACGCCCTCCGACCAGCCGGTGCCGTCGGCCGCGTCCGCGAACGCCTTGCACCGGCCGTTCGCGGCCAGACCGCCCTGCCGACTGAACTCCATCAGGGAACCCGGCGACGACATCACGTTCACGCCGCCGACCAGGGCCAGCGAGCACTCGCCGGCCCGCAGGGCGTGGGTCGCCGTGTGCAGGGCCACGAGCGAGGAGGAGCACGCCGTGTCGACGGTCACCGCCGGGCCTTCCAGGCCCAGCGTGTAGGACAGCCGGCCTGAGGTGGCGCTGGCGGCGATCCCGGTGCCGATGTCGCCGGTGGCGTCGGCCAGCGAGCGCACCAGCAGGTAGGCGTAGTCCTGGCCGTTGGTGCCGACGAACACGCCGGTGCGGCTGCCCCGCAGGGTGCTCGGGTCGATGCCGGCGCGCTCGATGGCCTCCCAGGAGGTCTCCAGGAGCAGCCGCTGCTGCGGGTCCATGGTGACGGCCTCGCGCGGGGAGATGCCGAAGAAGCCGGCGTCGAAGTCCCCCACGCCGTCGAGGAATCCGCCTTCCTGGCTGACGGCGTTGCCGCGTGCGTCGACCCCGGCGTCCCGCAGCGCGTCCAGGTCCCAGCCGCGGTCCGTGGGGAACGCGCCGATCGCGTCCTTGCCCGCGGCCAGGAGTTCCCACAGGTCCTCGGGCGACTGCACGCCGCCGGGGTACCGGCAGGCCATCGCCACGATCGCGATCGGTTCGGTGGCCGCGGCGGCCAGTTTGCGGTTCTGTCGGCGCAGGTGCTCGGCTTCCTTCAACGAGGCGCGGAGGGCTTCGACGACGGTTTCACTGGATGTGGTCATGGTCCGCTCTTTCCGCTCTGTCAACGCTCTTGGGAGGAGTTGCCGTCGAGTGCCGCCTGCACCAGGTCGGCGACGTCCATCGCGTCGATCGACTGGTCATAGGCGTCCGCTGCCGTCGCGGCGACGGCCTCGCCGTTGGACACCGCGGTCTGCTCCGCGGCGAGCTTCATCAGGGGTTCGAGTACGCCGATCTCGCGCAGCTGGTTCAGGGAGACGGAGACGAGCAGGGCCCGGATGCCGGCGGCGTCCGGGTCGTCGGCGCCGGTCCCCTGCTCCGTGCCCTCGGCGGGGAGGAGCAGGCCGAGGATGTGCTCTGCCAGGTCGACGGGGGTGGGGTGGTCGAAGACGAGCGTGGCCGTCAGCGTCAGTCCGGTCGCGGCGCCGAGCTGGTTGCGCAGTTCGACGGCGCTGAGGGAGTCGAAGCCGAGGTCGCGGAACGCCCGGTCGGCACCCACCAGGTCGGCGGTGGGGTGTCCCAGTACGGACGCGGCCCGGGTGCGGACCAGGTCCAGTACGGCTTGGGAGCGCTTGGCGGCCGGCAGACCGGTCAGCTTCCGGCGCAGCGCTTCGCCGGTGTCCTCCTCGCCGCTCGCCCCCATCGCCCGGTGCTCGGCGACGTTCGCGGTGCCGAGGAGCGGGCTGGGGCGTACGGCGGTGAAGGAGCGGACGAACCGGTCGCGTTCGATGTCGGCGACGACCTCGGTGGGCCGCCCGTCCATGACGGCCCGGCGCAGCGCCACGACGGCGAGGTCCGGGTCCAGTGGCCGGATTCCGGTGCGCTGGGCCGCCTCGGCCGCTCGGTGGTCGGCCGCCATTCCGTCGCCGCCCCACACGCCCCAGGCGATCGAGGTCGCGGCCAGGCCCTGGGCCCGGCGCTGTTCGGCGAGGGCGTCCAGGTAGGCGTTGGCTGCTGCGTAGTTGGCCTGGCCGGCGTTGCCAACCACTCCGGAGGACGAGGAGAACAGGGCGAACACGGCCAGGTCCAGATCTCGGGTGAGGTCGTGCAGGGCCAGGGCCGAGGCGGCCTTGGCATGGAAGACGGCCTCGTAGCGGTCCGGGGTGAGGCTGTCGAGGACACCGTCGTCCAGGACGCCCGCGGTGTGGATCACGCCGGTCAGGGGCGCCTCGTCGCTGATCGCGGCGAGGACCTCGGCGAGCTCGTCGCGATCGGCGGCGTCGCAGGCGGTGAGGGTGACCTCCGCGCCCAGTGCGGTGAGTTCGTCCCTCAGGGCATCCGCTCCCGGGGCGGCGGCGCCCCGGCGGCTGAGGAGCAGCAGGTGCCGGGCACCCGCCTCGACGAGCCGGCGGGCCACGTGGGCGCCCAGGGCTCCGGTGCCGCCGGTGATCAGGACGGTGCCGGTGGGGTCCCACTCCGGCGTGCCGCACCCGGCCGGTACGGGAACCAGCCGGCGGCCGAGGGCGGCGGAGGGCCGGATCGCGATCTGGTCCTCGCCGCCGGGGGCCGCGAGGGTTTCCGCGAAGCGGGCCGTGGTGCGCTCGTCGAGGGTGTCGGGCAGGTCGATCAGACCGCCCCAGCGCTGCGGGTACTCCAGGGCGGCGACCCGCCCCAGGCCCCATACGGCGGCCTGGGCGAGGCCGGGCACCGGTTCGGCGGGGGTGGCGGCGACCGCGCCGCGGGTGATGCACCACAGGGGTGCGGTGAGTTCCGCGTCACCGAGCGCCTGGATCAGCGCGGTGGTCAGGGCCAGTCCCTCGGGGGCGTCCGCTCCGTCCGCGGGTGCCGCGGCGAGGGCGAGCAGCGACACTACTCCCGCGAACTCCTTTCCTTCGGAGGCCAGTTGACGCAGCCGTTCGGCCAGCGCCGCGCGGTCGGGGCCGGGGGCCTCCAGGCGCACGGTGTCCGGGCCCAGGGCGGCGACGGCGTCGGCGACCCAGAGGTCGTCCAGGTGGCCGGCCGGGAGCACGGCGAGCCAGGTGCCGGCCGGCGCGTGCGCCGGCTGCGAGGTCAGCGGCTGCCAGGCGATCTGCTGCCGCCAGCCGTCGACGGTGCTGTCCTCGCCGCGCCGACGGCGCCAGTCCGCGAGTGCGGGAAGCACCTTGGCCAGCGATTCGCCGTCGACGTTCAGCGTCGTCTGCAGCTCGGCGAAGTCGGCCTCGCGCACCGCCGACCAGAAGCCGTCGTCCCCGTCGGCCGGTGCGGCGGATTCGGTGGCCGGCTGAGCGGCCGGCCAGTACCGCTGGCGCTGGAAGGGGTAGGTGGGCAGCTCGGTGCGGCCGGGGCCGGACGCGGCCCCTTCGAGCAGGGCGTCCCAGTCGGGGCCGGTTCCGTCGACGTACAGCCGGGCGACGGCGGTGACCACGGACTCCTGTTCCCCCCGGTCCCGGCGCAGCGCCGGTACGGTGACCGCCTGCGCGGGCCGGGTGTCGAGGGTTTCCTGGGCCATGGCGCACAGCGCGCCGTCGGGGCCGAGCTCCAGGAAGACGGTCACGCCGCGTTCGGCGAGGGTGGCGACGCCGTCGCCGAAGCGGACCGCCTCGCGGACGTGGCGCACCCAGTAGTCCGGTGAGCACACCTGCTGCTCGGTCGCCGCCTCGCCGGTCACGTTGGACACGAGCGGGATCGTCGGGGCGTGGTAGTCCAGGCCCCGGGCGACTCGTCGGAAGTCGTCGAGAATGGCGTCCATGTGCAGTGAGTGAAACGCATGGCTGACCCGCAAACGCCTAGTCTTGCGCCCGTCGGCGGTGAACTTCTCGGCGATGTCGAGGACGGCTGCCTCGTCACCGGAGAGGACCACCGACCGCGGTCCGTTGACCGCGGCGAGGGACACGCCGTCGGTCAGCAGCATCCGGGCCTCCTCCTCGGTGGCCTGTATGGCGACCATGGCGCCGCCCGCGGGCAGGGCGTTCATCAACCGTGCCCGCGAGGCCACCAGTCGGCAGGCATCGTCCAGGGAGAGCACCCCGGCCACATGCGCGGCCGCGATCTCGCCGACGGAGTGCCCGGCGACGAAGTCCGGGCGGATGCCCCAGGATTCGACCAGCCGGAACAGTGCCACCTCGATGGCGAACAGCGCGGGCTGGGTGAAGCCGGTCTGGTTCAGTCGCTCCGCGTCGCCGAACATGACGTCCCGCAGGGGGATGTCCAGTTCCGTGTCCAGGCGTGCCGTCACCGCGTCCAGGGCTTCGGCGAACACCGGGTAGCGGGCGTGGAGTTCCCGGCCCATGCCCACGCGCTGGGACCCCTGGCCGGAGAACAGCACCGCCAGCTTGCCGCGGCGCTCGGCCGCCCGGCCCTGAAGGACCTGGGGGGTGTCGAGTCCGTCGGCGAGCGTTGCCAGGCCCGTGAGCAGTTCCTCGCGGCCTTCGGCGAGGACGGCGGCGCGGTGGGTGAAGGCCGAGCGGGTAGCGGCCGTGGACCGGGCGAACTCCGCGACGGTGAGGTCGGGTCGGGCGGACACGTAGGCGTGCAGCTGCCGGGCCTGGGCCCGCAGCGTGTCCGGCACGGCGCCGGACACGGGCACCGGCAGCGGGCCGGCCGCCTCCTCCTGGGGACCCTCGGGTGCGTCCGCCGTGGTCTTCGCGGGCTGCTCGACGATCACATGGGAGTTGGTGCCGCTCGCGCCGAAGGCCGAGATCCCGGCCCGGCGCGGGCGACCCGTGTCCGGCCACTCGGCCGGTTCCGCCAGCAGTTCGACGGCTCCGGCGCTCCAGTCGACGTGCGCCGAGGGCTCGTCGATGTGCAGGGACCTGGGCAGCACGCCGTGGCGCATCGCCAGCACCATCTTGATCACGCCGGCGACGCCGGCGGCCGCCTGGGTGTGGCCGATGTTGGACTTCACCGACCCGAGCAGCAGCGGCAGTTCGGGGTCGCGCCGCTGTCCGTACGTGGCCAGCAGTGCCTGCGCCTCGATGGGGTCGCCCAGGGTGGTGCCGGTACCGTGCGCCTCCACGGCGTCCACGTCGGCCGGTGCCAGGCCCGCGTCGGCCAGCGCCCGCTGGATGACGCGGCGCTGCGAGGGGCCGTTGGGGGCGGTGATGCCGTTGCTGGCGCCGTCCTGGTTGATCGCGGAGCCGCGCAGCACCGCGAGGACCTCGTGCCCGTTGCGGCGGGCGTCCGAGAGCCGTTCCAGGACGAGGACGCCGACGCCCTCGGACCAGCCGGTGCCGCCCGCGGAGGACGCGAAGGGCCGGCAGCGGCCGTCCGGCGCGAGGGCTCCCAGCTCGCCGAACTCGACGAAGTTCACGGGGCTGGACATCACCGTCACACCGCCGGTGAGGGCGAGCGCGCACTCTCCGTTGCGCAGTGCCTGGGCGGCGAGGTGGAGCGCCACCAGGGACGACGAGCACGCCGTGTCGACGCTGACGGAGGGGCCTTCCAGCCCGAAGCTGTAGGACACCCGGCCGGAGAGCAGGCTCGCCGACTGCGCGGTCTGCGCGTGGCCGAGCTGGCCCGCTTCGGGCCGGTAGTCGCCCGAGCCGCCGCCGATGAAGACTCCGGTGTCGCCGCCGCGCAGGGTGGCGGGGTCGATGCCGGTGCGCTCCAGGGCCTCCCAGGTGGCTTCCAGGAGGATGCGCTGCTGCGGGTCCATCACCATCGCCTCGCGCGGCGCGATCCCGAAGAATCCGGGGTCGAAGTCGGCCACGTCGTAGAGGAACCCGCCCTCGCTGGTGACGGTCCGGCCGCGGCCGTCCCGGTCGCCGTGCAGCAGCCGGCCCAGATCCCAGCCGCGGTCGGCGGGGAACCCTCCAATGGCGTCGACCTCACCCATGACCAGCTGCCACAGGTCCTCGGGCGAGCGGATCCCGCCCGGATAGCGGCAGCTCATACCGACGATGACGACCGGGTCCTCGGCGGTGTCGACGTGCCGCGACCGGGCCGCCGCGGGGAGTTCCGCGGCCGCCTCGCCGAGGAGCTCGGCCCGCAGGTGGTCGGCGAGCGCGTCGGCCGTGGGGTAGTCGAAGACGAGCGTGGCGGGCAGGGCCAGGCCCGTCTCGGTGGCCAGCCGGTTGCGCAGGTCGACCGCGGTCAGCGAGTCGAAGCCGAGGTCCTTGAACGCCTGGCCGGAGGGTACGGCGTCGGCGTCCGCGAACCCGAGGACCGCGGCCACGTGGACGCGGACCAGGGCCAGCAGGACCTCGGTGCGTTCGGTGTCCGGACGGGCCACGAGTTCGGCCCGCAGGCCGGTCGCGCCGCCCGTCGTGCCGGCCTCCGTGCCGACCGGGACCGCCAACGCCTCGCGGGCCTCGGGCAGTTCCGCGAAGAGGGCACTGCGCCGGTTGCGGGTGAAGGCGGTCGCGAACTGCTCCCACCGCACGTCGGCGACCGTCACCGAGGGGGCGTCGGCGCCGAGGGAGCGGGCGAGGGCGGTCAGGGCCCGCGCGGGGTCCATCGGGGGCAGCCCGTTGGCCCTCAGGTGGGCGGCCAGGCTGTCGGTGGTGGTGGCGGCCCAGCCGCCCCACCCGACGGCCACGGCGGGCAGCCCGCGCGTGTGCAACGTCCGGGCCAGCGCGTCCAGTTGGGCGCCCGCGGCGGCCTCGGTGGCCCGGCCGCCGGCACCCCAGGTCCCGGCGATCGAGGAGAAGAGGACGAACGCGTCCAGGGGACGGTCGCCGGACGCGGCCTCGGCCGCCTCCGCCAGGTTCACCACGTCGGCGCGCAGCGCGGCCAGGACGGCACCCGGCTCCTCGGCGGTGGCGTAGGCGTCGGCGTCGGACGGCCCGTCGGTGTGGACGACGGCGGTCAGCGGTGCCTGTGCCGGGAGTGCGGCGAGCGCGGTGCGCAGTGCGTCGGCGTCGGCCGGCGTGCAGTCGAGCGCCGTCATCGGCACGCCCAGGGCGTCGAGTTCGGCGCGCAGCGGTGCCGCGTCCGATCCGGTGGAGTCGACCAGCACCAGGTTCTGGGCCCCCTGTTCGGCGAGCCAGCGGGCGGAGTGGCCGCCGGTGCCGTTCGCCGGGCCGACGACCAGCACGGTGCCGGTCGGCCGCCACGGGGTGGCGGGGACGTCGTGCGTCGCGCGCACCAGTCGTCGCCCGAAGAGGCCGGCGGGCCGCAGCGCCACCTGGTCCTCGTCGCCGATGCCGGCGAGCACGGCGCGGAGCCGTTCGGCCGAGCGCCGGTCGAGCACCTGCGGTACGTCGACCAGGCCGCCCCAACGGTCCGGGTGGTCCAGGGCCGCGACCCTGCCGAGTCCCCACACGGTGGCCTGGGCGGGGCTGACGTCGGTCTCCGAGCGGCCCACCGACACGGCGTCGCGGGTGACGCACCACAGGGGGGCGTCGACTCCGGCCTCCGCCAGTGCCGCCAGCGCCTCGTTCGGCCATGCCGGCCCGGCGGGGAGAGCGTCGGTGTACGGGGCCGCGAGCAGGGACACCACTCCGGTGAACCGATCAGGCTCCGTGGCGAGTGCGGCCAGTCGTCCGGTGAGTGCGGCGCGGTCGGTCGGGTCGACCTCGACGGTGACGGTCGACTCGCCGAGTGCCGTGCGGACGGCGTCGATCCACGCGTCGTCGGCGCCGCCCTCGGGGACGAGCGCCAGCCACGGTCCGGTGAGGGTGCCGGGCGCGGTGCCGGTCAGCGGCGCGAAGGTCACGCGGTAGCGCCAGCCGTCGACGGTCGAGTGCTCGACGCGCTTACGGCGCCAGGCGGAGAGGGCGGGTACCAACGACGACAGTGCGGCGTCGTCGAGTTCGAGGCTGTCGGAGAGCGACGCGAGGTCCGCCCGCTCCACCGCGTCCCAGAACTCGGCGTCGACGGGGTCCTGCGGGCCGTCCTGCGGGTGCCCGGCGGGCGCGGCCTCCGGCCAGTACCACTCCTGCTGGAAGGGGTAGGTGGGCAGGTCGACGCGGCGGGCGCCGGAGCCGGCGAAGATCCCGGACCAGTCCACCCCGACGCCGGTGACGTACAGGTGGGCGAGCGCGGTCAGCAGCGCGGTCTCCTCGGGCCGGTCCTTGCGCAGGGCCGGAACGACGGTCGCGGTGCCGTCCAGGGTGTGCTGGGCCATCGCCGTCAACACGCCGTCCGGGCCCAACTCCAGGAAGACCCGGGCGCCCTCGGTCTCCAGGGCGCGCACGCCGTCGGCGAACCGTACGGTCTCCCGCACGTGCCGGACCCAGTACTCCGCCGAGCACACCAGGTCGTCGGCGGCCAGTCGACCCGTCACGTTGGAGACGAGCGGGATCCGCGGAGCCTCATACCTCAGCCCCTCGGCCACCCGCCGGAACTCCGCCAGCATCGGCTCCATCAGCGCCGAGTGGAAGGCATGGCTCACCACAAGGCGCCGCGTCCTGCGCCCCTGGTCGGCGAACTCTCCTGCGACGCGAAGGACTTCGGCCTCATCACCGGCGATCACCACCGCCTCGGAGCCGTTGACCGCAGCGATCGACACACCATCCGACAGCCGCGCGGCCACCTCCTCCTCAGTGCCCTCGACCGCCACCATCGCACCGCCCGCAGGCAACGCCTGCATCAGCCGCGCCCGCGCCGCCACCAGCACACACGCATCCGCCAGCGAGAACACCCCCGCCACATG
>NZ_JBNHIN010000106.1:0-9575 GCF_050054615.1 Streptomyces sp. YGL11-2 | reverse complement strand
CTGGCGCACCACCCCGACCAACCCGCCAACCAAAGTCCCCAGAAGCTGGGACCGTTAAGTCACTGGTCTTGAGGCTAGAACTCCGAGCCGCCTTCCGCCACGCTCGGCTCAGTCCAGTAGGGACCATCTCTGCTTTAGAGGTAGAGCAGCCTGCGCATGACGCATGAGAGGCGAACCGCCCGGTATTCCGTCGGTCAACAACGTCAGATTCCCCAGTGACGGGCTGCCAACGCTCCGGCTTGGAAGCGACTGCGCGCCCCCAGACGATCCATCAGCGCGGCGACTGTACGCCGAATCGTCCGCACCGACACACCCGTGCGGCGGGAGATCATTTCGTCAGTCAACCCCGCGGCCAGCAGGTCCAGCATCTCGCGCTCTCGTTCTCTCAGTGCCTGCAGGTCAGCGTCGACCACAGAGGCGGCGGGCTTGTCAGCGAGCTGGGCCCATGTCTGCTCGAACAGCTGGTAGTACAGGTTGACCAACGCCGTGTCACGCAACAGCAAACCCCCTCCAGACCCGGCAGTCGGGATGACGGCCATCTCCCGGTCGATGAGCGCGCCCCGGAACGGGGGTTGTGCCGCTACACGCAGTTGGACTCCGGACTCACGCATCCGCTGTCTTTCCGCTGCGTGTTCGGGGTCACGAGCGAATGCGACGGGGCACAATGCACGTACGCGTACCCTGCGTTGGGCGAGCCCTGTCGTCAGTTCGGCCACCTTGAACCACCCGGTACGGCCGTTCAGGCACCCAGTCGGGGCGAGGCACAACTCAAATACTGGCCGATGCTCCAGCCACTGAAGCCACTCAATCGAGTCCCCAGTGCCACTCAACGGTTGCACACCCGCCACTGGCGTATGCCCTGGCGGATCCTCCTGAGCGAAGCGGCGATCCACGTCTTCCATGGAATGTGTAAAGCCAGTCACCGGTCCCCCGTGAAACTAGGTTAAAGTTTTCGCATCCCGTGATGATCAAGAGGTCGCAGGAAGGTGCTGAGGCGCGATAGTCCGGCATCTTGCGCTCTTCGCTGAGCCATCCGAGAGTGCGAAACTGGGTCACAATCGTCAAGCGGCAAACTTTTGCCCCATCAAGGCCTGGCTTCGTCAGCGCTGGAATCAGAGTCAAGCCGGAACAAGCCCCGCAAGCCGCACTCCGGGGCAATGGGCGGTCCGGAGCACGTGAGAGGCCACCCTTACCTCACTCGAAGACACAGCTGGCAAGGAAAGATGGAAGAGCTCGCCCTGCCGAAAGGCGAATCCACTTGACCCAACCCCGCAACGCTGCCGGGAGGTGGGATCGCGTAACACACTGCTGAGCAATTCCTTGAGAGCTGGGTTATTCGGATGCGTGAAAAGAGCAAACCTCAAGCTGCTCCCACACGCGGAAACACCCCGTGATCTGATGGTCTACTCAGCGTCGAAGTGACGACTCAACAGCCGCCCGGCCTCTGGCTCTTCAATCACTGCGCCACGGAGGGCAGTGCAGCGGCCCCAGCGCCTCCGCTCAGCGGCTTCTTCAGCGGCACGGCGCACCGAAGCTTCGGGCTGGATGCGTTGCCCGGGATTTTGCGGCGCAGTCGGCCGTGGCAGGGCCCCGACGAAGCGGGGCAGGCTCCGCCTCCGCTGTTGCGAAGTCGACCATCGGTGCTGCGTTCCTGCGGTACAGGACCGACGGGCCCAGGTGGACGGGGCAGGCTCTAAGGGATCGTCCTGATGCGCCCATGTCGGCATTAGTGAAATACTCAACGATGGCTTCCATTCCATACCAGGATGGATCCGGACCGGCCCAGTCGGCGAAGTCCCCCGTAGCTGGCCGGGTTGGTCCGGCAGGCCCGCGTGGTGGGTACGCGAGTCCCATAGGATGAGGAAGCGCCAGCAGGGCGACCTGGGAGGACGCTCAAGCTCCCTCGATCGCAAAACTTACGTGATTTAAGTCTTGGGATCAAGCTATCTCTGTCGCCATCCACAGCAGTTCAGGAGCACCGGTGCAACGCGAGTTCAATGTCGAACGCCTGCGGCGTGTTCGCCAGGTCCGTGACATCCCGAAGAAGATCGTTGCGGACAGAGTAGGGATCACGCCTCCCCGGGTCAGCGCCTGGTTTGCTGGCGATGCCACTCCGCCCGCTGAGACGCTCCCTGCTCTCGCGCGCGCCCTGGGCGAGGACATCGACGACCTGTTCCCCCGCACCGGCGCACCGGACCTGCGGGATCTGCGGTGCGATGCCGGTATCCGGCTGCGGGACGTGCCCGAGATCATCGGGACCCGCAGCTCGGTCCCTGTGAAGAACGCCGAGCGGGGGGTGAAACGGCTCGATGACGCCTACGCTGAGCGCCTGGCGGCAGCGTGCGGGGTGACAGTCGAGGACCTGCGTGCTTCTGAAGACCGCAGCTTCGGCGAGGAGACGGCCTCCTGCGCCGCACCACAAGCACACTCGCCGGCCACCCTCGCGGAGAAGATCACGCACTTCCTGGAGCATCTCCCCGCCGATGACCGGCCCTCGGACGCCGCGATCGCTGCGGCGGTCAACGTGAAGGCGGGCAACGCCGACGTCGTCAGGCCGAGCCAGATTCGGGACCTGCGCACCGGGGCGAAGTCGGCCGAGGAGCTGCTCGCCCAGGTGCCCGAACAGGTCCTCTACGAGGGCCTCGGCGAGGTTTTCACCGTTCCGCCGCACACCTTCCAGTCAGACGAGGAAGTCGTACAGCAGATCATGGAGAATGTCCGGTTCCTGGCCAATAACCGGCAGCAGGGTGCCGAGCTGCATCTGCGCGGCGAAGGGCTCTCCACCGGCATGCTGGCCAAGCTCAACTCCCTGGTCGAGGAGTTCAGGGACGAAGAGTCCGGCAAGGCCGACCGGTAACCGTCGCCAAGTGCCATCCATCGCCTCTCCGAGGCGTCGTCATCGACTGTGCACTGCGCTCCGCCGACCGCGTACGGTATTGCCTTGGCACCATCCGAGATCATTGAAACGAGACCACCGCCGCAGGTCAGGGGGCAAAGGTGTGAGGTCCGCATTACGAAAGTTGAAGCTGCGCAGGCAGTGCCAGACGAAACTCTCCACCCTGCCGTTGCCGGAGCCCTTTTCCATCGACGGCTTGGTGGAGAACATCGCGAGCGCGCGCGGACAGCGCATCCGCCTGGTGCCCTTCGAGGAGCGGCAGGACATCCGCCGCGCCTGCGGCCTGCGGGCGAGGTTTGAGGACGATGTAACGATCATCCTGTACCGGCCCCGGCCCACCCAGAGCCAGACCGACCACATCATCCTGCATGAACTCGCTCACGAGTGGCTCCAGCACTCCACCACCCTCACCACCGAGGAACTGGAGCAGCTCCTTCCCGGCGAGGAGCTTCACCAGCTCGTCCAGCGCTACGGACGGGGGATGACCATTCAGGCCCGCGCCCGCTACGGGACCATGGAAGAGCAGGAAGCTGAGCTCGGCGCGTACCTGATCGAGCAGCGGGTGAGTAGTCGCGCGCTGGCCGGGGACGAGCGTGTCGACCTCCTGGGACACGCCCTCAGCCATCCGGTTGCCCCGCCTCGGAGCACCGGCGACTAGGACCACTTCTTGTTCACTGCGGTCTTCTTCCACCTGACCGCCGCCGTCATGGCGGCGGTCGCCTTGTGGCGCGCCCCGGCGGCCCTGCGCTACGGAGACACCCAGCGCCGAGCGCTGTGCGCGAGTTACGTCGGCTACGGTGCCGCCATCTGGCTCCAAACCCCCACCGTCGTGCATGTGATGGAGCAGGTGCCGGTCACAGAGCTGTCCATCCTCCTCGAGCAGTGCTGTGGCACGGCGGCCATCGCCGCGATCATCTCGTATGTGGCCGCCTCCTACAGCCAGAGCGCCAGGGAAGCGGAGCCGCGGTATGTGCTGGTCTCCGGCTTCATCGCCCGCATCTCGCCACGGGTGGCCGTGGGCGTCGTCGCCCTGCTGACGCTGACCTTCTTCACCGTGGTCGATCGGCGAGACGGGACCTCTGGAAACTTCGCCGCCGAGCACGGTGGCGAGTGGGGCGCAGCCCTCTTCCTCACGATCTTCTACGCCTACCTCGCGGCCTCCTGCACGGTGACCGGCTACCAGTGGGCAAGCGTCGCCCGCCGCACCGACACCTGGCCGCTGCGCATCGGACTGGTGCTCATGGCCTTGTCCATGACGCTCGGGTGGTGCTTCGTCATCCTCCGCACCTTCTTCATCTGGGGCACCGTCGCCGACCCCTCCCTCCGCTCACTCACCCCTGCTATGACCCAGGTCACCGGTGCCCTATGGTCCTGGGCTCTCATCTTCTTCGCGGCCGGATCGAGCGTTCCGGCTGCCAACGCCGTCATCTCCCGGTGGTCCCGATTCCGGCTGCTGCGCGCCCTGGAACCGCTGCGCCGAGACCTGATGGCCGCCTGCTCCGAGGTCAGTTTCGAGAGCGCCCTTTCCGGCCGGAGCGCCGACAGGCCGACCTCGCTGCTGCGTGACCTCACGGACTGGTCACTGCCGCTGACCATCCGGCTCAGCTCCCGTGTCCATGAGATCGCCGACGCGGTCGAGCAACTGCGCGGGTATGCCCCGCCGGGCCTGTTCCACGCCGCCGAGGACCTGCTCGAAGACTCCGCCGAAGACCTGCCCAACCCGCAGGCCACAGCTGAGGCCCTCTACATCAGGGCCGCGCTGTGCGCAGCCGCCCGCAACCGCCGTACCCGCGAGGTCTCCGAGCCCCTGCCTCGTAAGGCGCTGTCAAGGTCGGAGGATGAAGCCCGCTGGTGGCGTCAGGTCCATCGGGAGTACGCGGCTATCTCCCCCGCCCAAGCCGAGGCGCTGCTCGCCGATGTCGCCTCGGAGTCGGCCGCCCCGCACGGCAGCCCGTCGTAGCGCGCGATCCCTGCTGAACCGCCGCCCGACTCAAGAACCGGTTTCGATAGTGTCGGGGTTCTGCACACGAGAGGAATCGGCATGGACATCGCTCAGGCCCGGACCCGGATCACCGCCATACGCGAAGCAGGTGGGCAGGCCACCACCGACGAGCTGGATCAGCTCTGGGCCGCCCTGGAGACCGTGCGGCCCGAGGAGATCCTCGGCTCCTGGAAGGGCAGCGCCTTCGCCACCGGGCACCCGGTGGAGAGCGTGCTCGACGGCGCCAACTGGCACGGCAAGAACCTTGAGTCCCTCGATCACGTCGAGCCGCTGATCTGCCGCGACGCCGACGGCAACCTCTTCTCCAACACGGAGGCGGGCCAGGGGGACGCGAGCCTGTGGATGGTCGAGTTCCGTGGGGAGACGACGGCCACCATGGTCTACGACGGCCGCCCTATCTTGGACCACTTCAAGCGGGTCGATGACGCCACGCTCCTGGGCGTCATGAATGGCAAGGGCGTCCTCGACCCGCACGGCCGACACTTCTACTTCCTCCTCGAACGCGACTGAGTAGGAGCCGACCGGTCACCCCGCCCCGGCCGCGTCACACGTGGCCGACAGCATCAGGAGTACACGTAATGCGCACCCAAGCAGCCGTAGTGGAATCCCCCGGCGGCCCCTTCACCCTCCGCGAGGTCGACATAGAGCAGCCTCGAGCGGACGAGATCCTGGTGAAAATCACCGCCGCCGGTATCTGCCACACAGACCTGAGCGCGCGCCAGATCTGGCCCGCGCAGGGCCTGCCCATGGTGTTCGGACACGAAGGCGCGGGCGTGGTCGAATCCGTCGGTGAGGCCGTGACGACGGTGGCGCCCGGCGACGCCGTGTGCCTGAGCTACCGCAGCTGTGGCGGATGCGAATCGTGCACCGATGGACACCCCGCCTACTGCACCGCATTCAACGCGCTCAACGCCGCCGGGACCCGCACGGACGGCAGCACCCCGCTCACCAGCGACGGCTCTGCCGTGTACGGGAGCTTCTTCGGGCAGTCCAGCCTCGCCACCCATGTCCTCACGCACGAGAGCAACACCGTCAAGATCCCTGCCGATCTGCCGCCCACGGTGGCAGCTCCGCTGGGGTGTAGCGTCCAGACCGGTGTCGGCACCGTTCTCAATGTCCTGCAGCCCGCAGCGGGCGAGACCCTCGTCGTCTTCGGCGCCGGCAGTGTAGGGCTGAGCGCGGTGATGGCCGCCGTCGCCGAGGGCTGTCACGTGATCGCAGTCGATCCCGTTGCCTCCCGCCGCGCGCTGGCCCAGGAGCTCGGCGCCAAGGCAACTCTCGATCCCGGCGGCGACACGGACGTCGCTGCCGCCGTTCGCGACCTCATCGACGGCGGCCCGCAGCATGCGATCGACACCACCGGGCAGCCTGCGGTCATCGCCCAAGCCATCACGTCACTCCGCCAACGCGGGGCACTCGCTCTGGTCGGTATCGGCACGGCCGAGTTCCCCACCATGGCCGCGATGACCAAGGGCCTCACGCTGCATGGGGTGATTGAGGGCGACTCCGTCCCCGCCGAGTTCATTCCGCGCTTGGTCGACCTCCACCGGCAGGGCAAGCTCCCCGTAGAGAAACTGATCGGCGAGTTCCCTTTCGCGGACGCCGAAGCCGCAGCACAAGCAGCTGCCCAGGGCGACGTCATCAAGCCCGTCCTCACACTCGGCTAGAACAGGCGGGACCGTTCCCGGGAAGACGTGACTTGGCCGTGCGTGCTCAGGCACGGCTCCGCACGGTCTGTCAGTTGCGCCCCCGGGCAGGGCAGTCGATGAAGTCACCCCAGGTCGCCAGGGCAGCCCCCACGTCACCGCGTTTGAGGTGGACTTGGCCCGAGGTCGGCCAGCACGATCGCGCGGGTACGGCGGCGGTCGAGATCGGCGAGGGGGCCAGCTGGTGGGCATGGTGCACGCACCGCTCCGAGAGCCGCACCGCAGCAGCCCGGTGTCCCAAGTTGCTGGCCTAGACGGCCATGCCCCGCAAGGCAGTTGCGACAGTTCCGCGTTCCCGGCCTCGGCAGGAGGCTATAGGAGTTCCTGCGGGTGGACGGTGCAGGGGGTGATCCTGCAGCGCAGGTCCCGGCGCATCCACAGCACTCCGCCGGGACTGAGTTTCCAGCCGCCCGCGGTGAGGGCGGCTCGTACGGTGTCCTCGTGGACGGCGATATCGGCGGCGGGAGCGGCGGCGCGTGGTGGTACAGGTCCAGGTCCGTCAGGCCGATCGCGGGCGCGGCCGTGGTGGGGACGCGGCCGTACCGGTAGCGGTAGTGGATGACGCGGCGCCGGGCGCGACCTCCCCGGACCAGCCGGACAGAGCGGCGGTGGCCTTCTCCTGGGTGCGGCGCCAGATACCTTTCTCGATGGCGCGGGGCCGGTCGGCGTCGCCGACGAACGTGTGCTGCTGGAGTTGGTCGGCGTCGAGCTGGTCGACGACGATGTACGGAAGTTCCACGGTTCCTCCCTGGTGGGAGTCGAGAGCGACGGGGTCAGTGCTGGCGCATCCAGGCGCGCCAGGGGCGGATGATGATCTCCCGATAGGTGAGGTGGGAGGGGTTGCGGCCGGCGTGCCGGAACACCCAGCTCTGTCCGTCGGCGAAGTCCTCACTGGTGGTCGAGGCCTCCTCGCAGACCGCGCACTGCATGGAGTACGTGACGGGTTCGGCGTCCGGCTCTTGGTCCGGCTGGAGCGTCCACTCCTGGAAGAGAAGTACGGTGTGCGGCCCGCTCAACACGGCGCCCCCTCAAGGGCATGCGCGATCTTGAAGCGGGACCAGACCGCCTTGCCGTCCGCGTAAGGCCCCGTGACGCCCCATTCGTCGCTGTACATCTCGACGATGTACAGGCCACGGCCCCAGATGTCGTCGCTGGCGGGGCGCCGGAGCTTTGGTCGGCGGGGGCTAGCGTCGCGGACTTCGACGCGTACGGCGTCGGTCTCGGCCGTCATGGTCAGGGTGAAGCCGTGGCCGGGGGCCGCTCCGTGCGTGAGTACCGGTAGGCCACTGGCGAGGTGTCCGCTGCGCGGGTCCTTTTTCAGTGGCCCCCGGCCCGAACCCGCCGTGCACCTTTTCGATGCAGCGGGCTCTCCAGTGACTTGTGCGTGTTCCTCACCCCTGGTGTGCATGGATGCCTCCGTGGCAAGTCGTGCAGATCATGAGTGTTCTGCGCCGTTTCTTGAGCATCAATTGCGCCCATACAGGCTGTTCGTCCTTGCTGCGGAGCTCTACGAGCGGGCGGACTTGGTGGACTTCCATCCCGGTTCGCTGGTCGCAGAGTTCGCACCGCCCCTTGCGGAGCCGGTCGATGAGCTGGCTGCCGCGAGGGGCGTGGGTGAACAGGCAGAGGCTTCCTGACCGGCGCGATCCGGTCGCCCGTTCAGCTGGACGCGGACGACTTCCGCTTGAACACGCCCCGGTTCGCCAAGGGCAACTTCGAGCAGAACCTCACGATCATCGACGAGGTGACGGCCGTGGCCGAACAGGCAGGCACGACGCCCGCCCAGACTGCCCCGGCCTGGCTGCTCGCGCAGAGCGATGACATCGCCCCCATCCCTAGGACGCGGCGGGTGACGCGTATCGAGGAGAACGCACGCACAGTGCGCGCACCGTGGGTGGAGCGATGGTCGTCGAGGGGGAGCAGGTTGTCGTGGGCGACGTGGCTCAGTCGGCGGCGGAGGTCGGGTACGAGGTGCTGTGCCGACGTCATCACCGCAGGCGGATGACGAGCGCCGCGGCGCGGGTAGCGGCGCTGTCGTCGGACGTGCTGCCGGTCACCGCCACTTGACCTCTGGCCGGCGAGAAGCGCGTCGGCTTGTTTGTCGGTCGCGCTGGCCATGGGGAGCGAGCGTCGGGGAGCGGGTGGCTTTGGGGCGGGGGCTCGGGAGGGTGGCCTTGGCCGCAGGTTCGAGCCCTGGGCGGGAGCCGCAAGCGAGGGCCGCGGTGAGCGCACCGCAAGCCGTGGTTCGGCGTAGTTCCCCGGTCGGTTGAGTGAGAGGACAGCACCAACGCTCAATGTTTCCATCGCGGTTGCTCCTTGCGGCATACCTCTGCGAGTGCACTGACCAGGGAAGGGCCATCGGGATACGCCCGCCTTGTGGGTGCCTTTGGTGACCAGTTGATCCGGCGACCTAACGGGCCGGGACAGCTCGAACTACCGTGGACGCGCCTCCAAGTCGTGCCGTACCCAAAGGATCATGTAAGGTCTTCGAGTTGCCATGGAGCCGGCAGGCCCCACGGCAGCCATTCCGTCGCTCTTCAGCGGCACACCACTACTGAACGGCCCGTCACCGGACCAATTTCGGCATGCCGTAATTCGGACCGGGGCTCGATTATGAGCCAGCGAGGGATTCCAGTAAAGTAGTGATCACGCCGAAAGGCGCGAACAACCCCCTCCGACGGGGAAACAGACCAGAATTCAAGCCGGAAACGGCAAGAATGAAGATCTGCTAAAGTCGGAAAGGCCGAAAAGCGAAAGCGAAGCGGCCGACCCCCCTCCAACAGGGGGCCGGAGCCGGAAACGGATCTGGTAAGGTTGGAACCGCGAGAAAGTCGAAAGGCCGGATCGCACCGGCGAAAATCGGAGCCGCGAGGATCTGATAGAGTCGGAAAGGCAAGACCGAAGGGAAGCGCCCGGAGAGCCTGGTGAAACAGGCACAAAGGAAGCGTCCGTTCCTTGAGAACTCAACAGC
>NZ_JBNHIN010000105.1:0-9903 GCF_050054615.1 Streptomyces sp. YGL11-2 | reverse complement strand
CCGACGCCGGCCGCGGGCGGCAGGGCGTGCGGGATGTCGTGAGCGGCCAGGCCGGGCCAGGCCGCGGGGCCGGTCCAGTCGAGCTGGCCTTGCAGGGCTTCGTCGGCCCACTGCAGCCGACTGCGGCCGGTGACGACGAAGAAGGC
The DNA here is from genome assembly GCF_050054615.1 of Streptomyces sp. YGL11-2. Classification (NCBI taxonomy): domain Bacteria; kingdom Bacillati; phylum Actinomycetota; class Actinomycetes; order Kitasatosporales; family Streptomycetaceae; genus Streptomyces; species Streptomyces sp. YGL11-2. The sequence goes on along the minus strand of NZ_JBNHIN010000105.1, from coordinate 9,757 downwards.
GTTCGGCATCAGCCACACCACGCGCTGCAGCAGCCGCTCCAGGTCGCGGTGGGTGCGGTCGCCGGTCTCCTCGAAGGTGTCCAGCAAGATCACCGGAGTCACGGCCTTGGCAGCGGGCAGCTGGGCGAGCTCCCATGCCAGCAGATGCGGGTAGAAGGACAGTGCGTCCAGGTCCGGTTCGGCTTCCAGGAGGTCGGCGAGGCGGGCGCAGCCGGCCAGTGCGCGCACCGACTGTCGGCGCTCGCGCAGGGCCCGCACCAGCGTGCTGGCGACCTGGCCGGCGGCGTTGCCGACGCTTCCGGGCAGCAGCAGCGCTTGGGCGACGTCACCGAGTGCGGACTGCATCTGCTGCGGCAGCGCCTTGCCGAGCCGCGACGCCAGGCCGCCGCGGCGCAGGTATTCCTCCAGCGGCTCGCCGGGATGGTTGTGCTCCCAGTACCGGCGCAGCGCCAGGTCGAAGGCCGGCAACGGTCGGCCGAGTCGGGCGAGGGCGAGCCGGATAGTGAGGACGACGCGTTCGAAGTCGGTGCCAGCGGACCGGGCGAGGTCGATCCGCACGGGCAGGATCCGCCCTGCTGGCCAGGTGTGCTGCGGCCACTGCGTGGGCCGGTCCTCGGCGCTGGCGAGGGCTGCTTCGATCTTGCGAGAGAGCGTGCTCTTGCCGATGCCGCCCACGCCGTGGAAGGCCAGTACGTTCTCCCGCGGGGCCTCGAGGTCCTCGACGTCGAAGGCCGGGTCGGCGGTGAGCCGCAGGTGCGCTGCGAGCGCGGCAGCGACCAGCTCCCACTGCATCTGGCGGTTGGTGAACGCCTCCGCCGTCGTCAGGCCGCGGTCGTTGGTGCTGAAAAGTGCCCGCAGGTCCCGTCCCGTCACGCCAGCCCCCCGATAGGTGATCGATTGGCCCCAACCTACGCCCAGTGTCCGGGCCTTGGGATGGACTCCGGCGTTTACATCGACAAGCACCAGGCCACCGCCGACGGCCTTGACCCATGCCCGACACTGCCGGACCCCGGGTGCGCTGTCCGCATCGCGCCGGCGGACTGCGCGAGCATGCCATCTCCCTGGTCGGCACTGTCATCGCCTTCCACACGCTTTGGCGGCTTACGCAGGTGACCGGCAACTCGAAGTCGTCCACCTCACTCCCGCCGGGGCATTGGTCCCGGACGCCGTGGTGCTTCTCGCCGACGGCCGCACGGCCTTCGTGGAGCTGGACCGGACGACGGGTATGGACTTCCCCGACTGCCTGCTACCCACGTTGGTGGGCGAGTTCGTCCTGGGTCGTGACGGTGTCGGGGTGCTGCGGCCCGAGGATCCGTCTCTGATCTGCCAGCAGTTCGGTGAGTTCCCTTACGGCGTCGGCAGCGTTTCCGGTCTCGCCCCAGAAGCGGGCGAGGTAGCTGCGGGTCTTGAGTGTTGTGGGGTGGTCCGGGCCGAGGACCTGCTGCATCTTCTTCAGCAGGTCGGTAAATGCTTTGGTAACTGTGGCGGGATCTTCTGTGCGGGCTTGCCAGCGGATGAGGTCGCTGCCTGTGAGCAGTGTCCTGGGGTGTTCTGTGCCCAGGACCCGCTTCCGGTCCGCCAGCAGCGCGGTGAGAGTGGTTACAGCGCCAGCTACATCTCCGGCTTCGCCCTGGAAGTTGGCGAGGTTACTCCGGGTGATCTGTGAGTGGTGGTGTTCGGGGCCGAGTACGCGCTCCATGTCGGGCAGCAGCTGCGCGAGTGCTCTGACGGCGAGGGCAGTGTTTTCGCTCGCCTTGCTTTGCCAGAAGGCAAGGTCGTGGCGGGTGAGCAACGTGGTGGGGTGTTCCGCGCCGAGCCTTTCCTGGAGGAGGGGAAGGAGTTCCGCGAGCGCGTTCGCCCCGGCCGCGAAGTCGCCGTTTCGGGCCTGACAGTGGGCGAGGGCGTGGCGGGAGACGAGCACGTCAAGGTGATCCGGTCCCAGCAGTCTTTGCTGGTCTGTCAGGAGAAGCATGAAGGTCGTGACCGCTCCGGCGGTGTCCCCGGCGTAGCGCTGCCAGTGGCCGAGGTCCCTGCGGGTGCTCAGGGTGTCGAGATGGCCCGGTCCCAGCAGTTGCTGCTGGTACGGAAGCAGGCCGGTGAGTGTGGCCACTGCACCGGTGGGGTCTCCCGCTTCTCCCTGCCACCAGGCGAGGTTGCGGCGTGCGTTGAGGGTGTGGGGATCGTCGGGGCCGAGGCGGCTTCGCGAGGTGTCGACAAGGCGGCGGATGTAGTCGCGCGCAGCGGTGACCTGCCCGGTGTCGCCGAGGCTCTGTCCGGTACGCAGGAGCAGGGAGTGGGGGCTGGGCTGCCACAGCGCGTCCTTCGCGAGACTGCGAACGGTCTCGGCGTTGGCACGGAGCACTTGAGCAAGCGCGGTATCGCGGTCGACCTCGGGCCAGACAGCCATCAGAGCGTCAGCGGCAGCCCGGGCGCAGGACTCGATGTGGCCGACCGGGAGGTTGTCGCGGACGGCGCGCTGGATGAGCTGGTGGACGCGAATGGCCTGGTGAGGGCTCTTGGGGGTGTGGTCTATCAGGTTCAGCCGATGAAGGGTACGCAGCGTGCTGGTGGCTTCCTCGGCTGTGGTCTGGAGCGGTTCACAGGCATCGCTGTACGGCGGTGTGGCGGCGCGCTGGTCGGTGAGGTAGGCGAGGGCCGGCGGGCTTGTCAGGACGCGGGCGGGGATGCCGTTGGCATCGAGCATCGCGGCCAGCTGGAGCATGGGGCGGGCCAGGTTCCGTGGGCGTGTCCGGTTGGCCTGGTCGAGGGACAGCGACGGGGCGCGGCGTCGGTCGGTCGGCGGGCGGACCACAGGGCGAGGTGGTCGTTCCCCCTCCACAAGCCACAGTCAACGGGCGCAACCTCTGGTCCCGACCCATCGCCGAAGACTGGGCCGAGCAACGCCGACGCTCGCCCGAAGGCGCCGCCGCCACCCTGGCCTCCGGCGACAAAGACAACCTGCCCATCGGAGCCTCCGAACTCCGACAGCGCCTATCCCGCCTCTTCTTCAGCGTCCTGTGGGAACGCCCGGACCGCCGCAAGCGCTGGGCACTGCGCCATCGAACCGAACCCGCCGTCCACGAGGTGGCCGACGAACTCGCCTACACCGTCGCCGCAAACACGAACAACATCATCGACACCTGGGACCTCGCGGCCACGATCCGGCACGCCTTCTTGGACGAGTTCGCCACCGGCCGTGAGCTGGACGAAGGGACCGAAACCGCAGGCACCTTCTACGCCATCACGCACACCATCGCCAAGATGCTCGACTGGCTGGTCCGCCACCACCCAACGGCAGCCCAGCAGACCATCGCGGATATCGTCGGCGAAGCCGAACGACGCTGGAACACACCGCGCGATGTGAGCGCGCAATCCATCCGCACCGCCCTGTCCCTCGACGGCACGCTGGATGCGAAGGCCCGTAAGGAGTGGCTCGACCTGGTCCTCCCTCGCTGATCCCCCGAAACCCCGTGGCCTCTCACTCCCAGCAACGAGAGGCCACGGGGTTGGGCGGCAGCCGCGCCTTTACCCACGGTCGCCCCTCTCCGGTGCCCTCGCATAGTGCAGGGTGGTGGCCATGCTTATCGATGACCATGAATACGTCGTCGTCGTCACGGCCGTTACTTCCGTGGGGACCGTGGTTGATGCGGAGGGGGAGGCCGGGTTCATCGACCAGGCCAAACATCCTTCATGGTGGTCGGACGCCCCCCGTCCCACGGTCGGTGACCGGCTGCGGGCGGTAGTGCTCGATGCTTCCAGGACTCCGCCGCGACTCAGCGTCCTGCCGGACGATCGCGACATTGCCCGGACCCTTCGGTCCACGTCATAAGCGGCCGAGGCATCGAGACGAATCCCGACCCGGCTGCGTGGTGGGCCAGCCGTGGTCGGCCAGCTCGTCGAGCCAGGCGCCCAGCAGGGCATGTGCCTGGGCCGGGCGGTCCAGGTGGGTGTTGTGACCCGCGCTGCCGAGTGCGGCGGACGTCATCTGCGGGTAGTGCGGCAGCAGCAGCTCCGCCTGGTCGCGCCAGCCCACGTGTCCGTCCTGGCGCCCTGTCACAAGCAGGTGCGGCCGGTCGTCCGTGCCGATCCGCTCCTCCGGATCGGCAGCATGAAGTTCTTCAGCAGTTCCGCGGCATCCTCGCGGTGGTGGGCGCGCAGTCCCGGCAGGACGTGGTCTCGGAATGCCTGCCATCCGCTGCGGTCCTGCCACACGCCGACGCCAAGGAAGTCCGCGCGGTCCTCCGGTGCCAGCGAGGCAAGCAACTCCTCATCGCGTGCCAGCACTTGGTTCTCTGGCAGCGTTCGCGTGCCGTGCGGAAGGACCAGCGGCGCGATCAGTGCCATGCCCCGCACCCGGTCCCGGCGTTCGGCCAGCACCTGCCGGACCATCTGCCCGCCGAAAGACTGCCCCAGCACAGCGAGCGGTCCGCCGTCCGTCTTTGCGTCGATGAAGTCCAGCAGTGTCTCGGCGATCGCTTCGGCAGTGACCTTCCCACCCAGCCGGGGGCCTTTGTGGGCACCACCAAGGACGCCGATGCCAACTGGCTGACCAAATACTGGTACGAGGTGGATGCTCCCGGCGGCATCGACGTCAACCAGACCTTGCCGAACAACAAGTACCGAGGTGAGGAGGAGATCGCCTTCGCCGGGGGCATCGACCGCAAGCACATCAAGGGGGTCTGGGAGATCCTCCCCGAAGGGACCAAGGGAGAATGGACGCCGAACCCCCACTACGAGCCTCACATCCCCAAACAACCCGTCGCTCCCGCCCCTGAAGCACCGCCCGCCAGCCAACTGCCCGAAGGATGGACCCGATGAGTGGCCTGGTCCCCGACCGTTTCGAAATCCTCGCCTTCAACGGCGACCAGCAGGCCGACACCGTCCTGCACTGGGAAGGCGAGAACCACGATTTCACCGTGACCGCCGACGGCCCTTGGGGGCATGTCACCGGCAGAGCGGACGACTGCTTCGAGGCGCTCACCCGCATCCGCGAGCAGATCGAACCCCAGGGGTGGCTCTTGGGTGTCAACGGCTCGCGCCGCGACACCTGGCCCTCCGGGATGTGCCGTGGGACCGGGGGGTTCCTCGTCTACCGACTCAGGCCCGGGCTTCGCCCCACCAGCGCCGACCGCATCCAGACCTTCCACCCCGCACCCCGCGAGACGCTGGCCACCGTCGCCCAGCAGATCGCCTTCGAAGAGCAGTGGAGCCAGTCTCTGTGACCACCCCGTCCAGCCCTGCCGTCACCGTTCCCCCGGTCACCGAGGCTCTGCGCGCCCAGGCCGCACGGCAGCGCGACGGCTACGTGTATGCGATCGACCCGCACTTCGACCCCAACAGCGCCGTCCCCCCGTACGGCATCGTGGGCGGCTGGACCGTCGACAGCTCCGGCCAGCTCGTTTCCTTCATGCACAACCCGAACTACCGCCCGTCGCCGATGGCGTTGGAGTTCCCGGCCCCTGCCACCGCCCTGGATGAAGCCCTGCAGCGCGCTGTCACCGGTTATGGCAGCGAGCAGGAACTCCTTGCGGCCTTCCGCGACGCCACGCTCATCCTGTTCACCCAGGAGGGACAGACCGGCCTCTGCACCGTGGTCGAGGACGACGGCAGCCGCTACATCCCGGCCTTCACCCACCCCACCCACGCCCCCGACACCTGGCACCAGTGGCAACAGATCACCGGCCACCACCTCGCCGCCACGGGCCTCCCGATCCGCCTCAACCCCGGCCACCGCATCAGCCTGACCATCCCGGGCGAAGCCGGGAATCAAGCCGGTGGCGAGAACGCCGGCCCCGACTCGCCGTCCCCCACCTCGTCCTTCGGCCTCCCCGAGGCTCTCGTGGGTGCCCCGCTGCTCGCCGCCGGCCTGCTCGCGGCGCTCGGCCGCCGACGCCGTACAGCCCTGTGGCAATCCGCCATGGACGCCAAGGGCCGCCGCGCCCCGGAGCTTCGCCGGCCGACAGGTGTCGCCGCCGACACCCAAGACGCGCTGCTCGTCGGGGCCGACCCGCAGGCCGTACGCGATCTCGACCATGCCCTGAGGGGACTGGCGTCCGCCTTGACCGTCGAATCGCGCACCCTGCCGACCGTCTACGTTGCCAGGCTCACCGACAGCGAGCTCGACCTCCAGCTCGCCCATCCCGCGGGTAGCCCCCCAGCGCCATGGCAGTTCGGTCAGAACGAGACGTGCTGGCGCATCCAACGGGCCCACATCCCGGCGCACGAAACGGATGCCGGCACTGTCGCCCCCTACCCGGGTCTGGTCAGCCTCGGCAGCCTCGACGGCGCGCGTCTGCTGCTGAACCTCGAAGCCGTCCCCGGACTCGTCTCACTCACCGGCACGCGCGCGGACCGGAGTGCCGTCCTCACGTCGGTCGCCGCAGAACTCGCCACCAGCGACCGGTCGGACCGAATGGCACTGACCCTCGTCGGCTTCGGCAGGGAACTCACCACGCTCGACCCCACCCGCGTCCGCCACTTCGACGACATCGAAGCCCTGCTCGAAACCATGGACGCTGAAATCCGGAAGCGGCGCGGTGCCCTCGCCATGGCGAGCCACGACTTCGTACCCGCCGGCAGCACCGGCTCCGCACAGCACACCCGATGGTCGCCCCACCTGGTCCTCCTCGCCGCACAGCCGACCGAGGATCAGGCAGCGAAGATCGCCGAGCTCGCTGCCGACTCCGGTCCACTGGGCATCGGCTACGTGGCCGCCACCGAGGTGAACGGCCTGCCAGGCGCGACCTGGAACATCGAAATCACCCCCGACGGACGCCTCCTGGCCCCCTTCCTCGGCCTGGAACTGCAAGCACAGCTCCTGCCCCGGGCCCAGCACGATGCCGTGGTCCAGCTCTTCGCCGACGCCACACCCGACGGCGACCGCGACCTGGACCCCGGCATCCCGCAGTTCATGGTCGACATCACCCCGAGCGGACGACCCGCGGTGTACGCACGGCTGGTCGGCACCTACGAGATCACGGGCCTCGACGCACCGGACGCCGAGCACAGCCCGCTTCTCCACGAAGCGCTGGTCATGCTCCTGCTCCATCGCGAAGGAGTGCACCCGCGCGTTCTGGCCTCCGGGCTGTGGCCCCGCGGCGTAACCGAGGATGTCCGTGACGCCCTCATCGAACGCCTGCGAACCTGGCTGGGGAACGACCCCGACGGAAGCTCTGGAGCTGACCCTCGCATCGCCCGGGTCACCCCGGGCGGTCTTCCCGCAGCTCAGGCCGCCGGCGGCCACGCACACGGGGACTTGCAGGAGGGCGTGGAGTGGGTTGGTGGATCAAGGCTTGGTAAGTTTGCCGTCGCATGAGGGTCGGCCCGCTGCGGTCAGCCGGCAACGCTGTCCAGGTAGCTGAGGACCGCCAGGACCCGGCGGTGCCCGCCGTCGGCGACCGGCAGTTCCAGCTTCGCGAAGATGTTGCCGATATGCTTCTGCACCGCGTTGTCGGTGATGAACAGGCGTTTGCCCAGCTCCGCATTGCTGAGCCCCTGCGCCATCAAGGTGAGCACCTCGCGCTCCCGCGGGGTCAGTGCGTCGACGGCATGCCCGCCCGGCCCCGCCAGCAACTGCGTGATCACCTCGGGGTCCATCGCCGTACCGCCTGCGGCCACCCGCCGCAGCGCGTCCACGAACTCACCGACCCTGCTCACCCGGTCCTTGAGCAGATATCCGATGCTTGCGGACCCATGGGTCAGAAGCTCGCGTGCGTATGCCTTCTCGATGTACTGGGACAGGACCAGTACGGGCAGGCCGGGGCGCTCTTGGCGGAGTTGGAGCGCGGCCCTGATGCCCTCATCGCGGAACGAGGGCGGCAGCCTGATGTCCGCGATCACTACGTCCGGGACGTGCTCCGCGACCGCCGCCAACAAGCCCGGCGCATCCGTCACCACCGCGGCGACCTCGATCCCCTTGGCGCCGAGGATCAGTTCCAGCCCCGCCGCAAGGAGCACACTGTCCTCGGCGATCACGACGCGCACGGCAGCTCCACTGTGACCGCGGTGGGCCCGCCAGGCGGGCTGCTGACGAGCACGGTTCCGTCGAGTGCGGCGGCGCGGCGGCGGATCCCGATGACGCCGGAGCCCAGGGTTTCGTCCACGCCGCCGAGTCCGTCGTCGGCGACCTCGACCAAGAGGGCGGCGTCCTGCCGTATCAGCCGTACGGTGACCCGGGTCGCGCCACTGTGCTTGGCCGCGTTGGTGAGGGTCTCGGCCACAATGAAGTAGGCGGCGGCCTCGACGGCCGCGGGAAGTCTGCCCAGTTCGCCGAGTTCCACCTCGGCGGGGATGCCCGCGCCGGCCGCGACGGCGGACACCGCGCCCTGCAGGCCCCGGTCGGCCAGGATCGGCGGATACATCGTGCGGATCACATCGCGCAGCTCCGTCATCGCCTCCTCGGCGCCCTCATGGGCCTCCTGGAGGAGCTTGGCAAGGGCACCGGAGTCGTCGGGAAGCTCTTCTCGAGCCAGGCCGAGACGCATCGCGATGGCGACGAGGCGAGCCTGGGTGCCGTCGTGCAGATCGCGTTCGATACGACGCAGTTCGGCACCATGGGCATCGAGGACTCCGGCGCGGCTCTCGGCCAGCTCACCGACGCGCTCGGTGAGCCGTTCCTCTGCCGATGGCTCCAGCGCGGTGACGGTGCTGCGCGCATGCATCCGGGCGAGGCGAGGCATGGCCCACCAGGTCAGCGCGCCGGCGCCGATGCCCTGGACGACGCCCAGAGCAAGGGCGGTGCCCCAGCTGGCCACCGGAACCACGCCGAGCAGACGCAGCGGCTCCTCCTCCGGGAACAGCTGCCACAGCAGGGCCGCGGCCACGCTGAACACGGCAGTTGCGACACAAGCCAACGCAGCCAGGCCGGCGGGGAGGCCGGTGGCGACATGCCGCACGACCCAGCGCAGGTCACGGCGATTCTCGGAGTCGTCGAGCAGATGGCGCCACTGTGCGCCCAGCCCCTTGGGCAGTTCGGCCGGGCGCGGGCGTATGCCGATGCCGAGCAGTGCGCCAGCCCGGCGCCGGTGCCACTCCGACCAGTGCCGCAGGGCCCTCATCAGCACGGGCAACGCCGTCAGGCCGGAGACGATCGCTCCCACGACCAGCAGCGGTGGTACGAGCATCGACACCATCGCCGTGAACAGGCCGCCCAACAGGTACCGGCTGCCGAGCACTACATGTCTTATTCGCTCCTGCATGTGGATCATTGTCCGCCACGCGAAGCCCCCGCACACTACAGCTACCTGCACCGCACCTGCCGCCATCGGAGAGAACGAGCGCGTGCCGGCCGACTCGTCATGCTGTTCGTCATTCCCAGGCCGAACACGGGCGCCTGTCCGCCCCCGCGCACATCGCCATCACCAGTCAGGCCACCTACACAGCCGGGTTCGCCCCGCCGCCGTTGCCGGCGCAGTCGATGCGTACCGCGGCGCGGACCAGTTGTGGCAGCTGCCCCAGCCCCGCCAGGCGCATCACCGGGACCAGGCCGGCGTCCGTGACCAGATTCCGATCGTCGAACACGGCACAGACCGCCGAGGCGGCAGAACAGGCTTGCATCTCGCGGATGCTTCCTCGATCTGCGGATATGGAACCTCAGAAAAGTTCCATCATCCCAGGTCAAAGGGCACCCACGGCTTCATCTCCAAAGCCCTGGACCGGCCATCACTCGGTGTATCGAGGCTTAGAGGTCCTAACGCAACGTGTTTTGTAGGCGTCGCCAGCAGATCAGTGAGCAGGCGAGTTTGAGGAACGCCTCGTG
>NZ_JBNHIN010000104.1:0-9989 GCF_050054615.1 Streptomyces sp. YGL11-2 | reverse complement strand
GGCCCCAGCGCAGCGGCCGCAGCTGCCGGGTGATCTCCCCGGTGTCACGCTCAACGCGCTCCAGGACCGACCACACGTCATTGGTCGGAGCCACGTTCCAGCTCGGGGCCAGCTCCTGGTCAGCGTCCCAGCGCGCGTCGAACATGCCCGCAAGGTCCTGCGGACGGTGGAGGCGTATCGACCACACATGCCCTCACCCTGCCACGGCGCCGGCGAGCACCAAGCCGACACAGACGCCCAGGGCCCCATCCAGGCTGACGGTCACCCCTTGCGCCGGCGCGCTCTCAGCAACACCCTGGGTCGCCGGGCAGTGGCTCGGTCCCCAGTCTCAACGAAGGCGCCCCTGCGGGTCTGGTCGTCTACGAGGCCGACCCGCGGACCGACGTCCGGATGCCGGCGGCCCCGTACCTGGAGGTGCTGCGCGGCCGAGTTGCGCGCTGAGCGCCCGCCTGTCTCTGTGCGGCGGGGTCCGGTGCCTCGCCCGGCTTCGTCACCACGCCCCGCTCTGCCGCGTCGGCCCGCAGCAGCGCCTCCAGCAGGCCGGGGAAGCGCGCTTCGAGGTCGGCGCGGCGCAATGAGATGTACCGTTCGCGGCCGGACCGACGGGTGTGGGTCCAGCCCGCTGTCCGCAGGATCCGGAAGTGGTAGGAGCCGGTTGCGCGACTGACCGGCAGTTCGATGTCCCCGCAGCCCACCTCGCCCTCTGTGGCGAGCCGGTGGACGATGCGCCGCCGCAGCGGGTCGCTGAACGCGTGCAGCAGGTCGCCGAGTTGGATCCGGGCGGTCTCCGGTTGGTCGGCGTCGGCTGGGGCGGAGGTAGTGGTGTGGTCCCCTGCCCTGGGGGAACGTGGTGGCGCTTGCGCGCGCAGGGCGCCGGCCGGGTCCGTGCGAGGCATTGTTCGAGAACTCTCTAAACGAGTGGTACGGTCGGTGATCTTCAATGCGTTGACGATCCTCTAATTATTTACCCCTGCCACTCGCCGACGGTGCCCGCGCCGCACGCCACCGGCTGCCCGCCCGCACCGTCGCACCGACGTTCCCGCGAGGCCCGCGATGACCACCACCGACCCGACAGCCCCACCCGCCCCCTTACCCGCCGCGGGACAGCCCTCCACCGGCCCGCTGCGCACCCTCTTCTGTATCGGCGTCACCCAGGACTTCTTCGCCGCCGACGATGCGCTGCGCGCCACCGTGAACGCCGCCATCCCGCCCGCCTTCGACCGGCTCGGCGAACGCTTCGGCCTCCGGGTCCTCGGCACCCTGGACGACGACCAGCTGATGGTCGGCGCCGCCACCGCCTGGCCCTGGACCTCGTACATCCTCGCCGATGTCCCTGACCTGGAGACCGCCTCCGAGGTGTGTGGAATCGTCCGCGACACCCCGGTCGGCGACGGCCGGCTGTGGCGCTACCTGCGCATCGAGGCCCGAGTCGGCCGCCCGCTGTTCTTCGGCACGGCCTGAGGGGGCGGAGATGCTCGACACCGGACTCGACGGCCGGACCGTCTTGATCACCGGCAGCGCGCAGGGACTCGGCGCCGCCCTGGTCCGCGCCTGTCACACCGAAGGCGCCCACGTCGCCGCGCTGGACATCGACGACGAGACCAACCGCGCCCTCGCCGCGGACCTCGACCCTGACGGGGAACGGATCCGGCCGGTCCACGCCGACCTGCGTGACCCGGACGCGCTCACCGCCGCCTACGCCGAGGTCCGCGCCTGGCGCCCGGTCGACGTGCTGATCAACAACGCCGCCCGGCCGCTCGCCCGGCCACTGTGGGAGATCACCGCCGAGGAGTGGGACGACGTCTTCGCGGTCAACCTGCGCGCGGTCTTCCTGCTGACCCGCGCGGTCGCCGCCGACATGCGCGACCGCGGCTTCGGACGGATCGTCAACATGGCCTCCATCGCCGGCCAGACACCCCGCCCCACAGGCGCCGCCTACGGCACTAGCAAAGCCGGGATGATCGCCCTCACCCGGGTCTTCGCAGCCGAACTCGCCCCCTGCGGCGTCACCGTGAACGCAGTCGCCCCAGCCATGATCGACACCCCGATGGTCCGCTCGATCAGCCCGGAGGCGCTCGCCGAGCTCACCGCCCAGGTGCCGCTGGGCCGGATCGCCACCCCCGAGGAGGTCACCCGGGTCGCCCTCTTCCTCGCCTCCCACGAGACGTTCATCACCGGCGCCACCTACGACGTCAACGGCGGCACGCTGATGCGCTGACCGCGCCCGCCGGCGGCCGGCCGAGCCCGTGCGGCCCCGCACAGCCAGAACGCTCACAGCCGCGGCTCGTTGACTCGGGTCCGTACGCTGTCCTCGCATCCCGTTCGAGTGAGCTTCGATCTCCCTCCCAGGCTACTGAGCGCACAGGCCGAGCCGGTGCAGGCGAACCGACCTCGCGGAGCCGTACGCGGCCCTGCCGTGGTCGGCGAAGGCGCTGGAGGGCTGGGACCGTACCAAAGAGACCGGCGGCAGCTACTACGAGAGCCACCGGCCGGACTCCACCGGCCGGACCGGCGCCGAACAGCAGCAGGTCGCCGAGCTGCGAGCACGAGCCCTGGAACTGACCGAACGCGGGCGACCCACGACTTCTGCTCCACCTGCAACGACGCCCCAGCGGCCGGTCCGCGCTCCGGCACGCCGCGACCGGGGACCCTGACCCGTCATAGCCATGCATACAGACCAAGGCCGCCCCCACCCCCAGACCAAACAGCAACTCCCCAACGGCCAAGGGGTCCAAGTGCGGGTGACACGGTGCCAGCCAGACCGACAGGGCCGATTCTGGTACGACTACACACGGGAACTCCCCACACGAGCCGACGACCGACGCCACGGCCCCTCCCCCACCACCTACCACCTCACAGCGTCAGCCCCGCACCCGATCATCCAACCGATCGAAGGCGAGGACTACCGGGCCATCCACGCGCCGATACCGGAGGAACGGCAACGCTGGCGACTCGCCCCAGCACCCCCAACCGTCTCCTGGTCGAACTACTTCGTCCACCGGCTCGACTGCACCCAGGCCAAGAACGCCGAGCGCCTCCTGACCGACCCCGCAGCACTGGAAATGCTGACTGATCCCACCGTCACCCTGCCCTGCCCGGTCTGCCGGCCCGAGACAGTCCTGCGCACCTCATAACTGATCACGTGGCGTGCCGGGTCTGGCGGGCGCATTGGACGGAGGCTTCCAGCACTGCCGTCAGGTCCTCGGGGGAGCCGGTTCCGGGGTAGCACCGCGTGGCCGCCGACGGCGAGTCGGCGCGCGAAGACGGGTGAGTGCGCCGTCTCCGCCGCCGCACCCACGCCCCTCATACAGCAGAGCCGGTACAACCCCCGGAACCGACGCTGCCGCCGGAGCCGGCACCCCGACCGCAGCAGGCGCCGACAGCGGCGGCGCGAACAGCTCTCCGCGCGCTGCCGCACGGAGGCGAGGCAACCGCTAGCCGAGCACAACCCGCGCAACGGCAACCGCTCCCCATCCGGCCATCGGCCATGCGTCAGCGCCGAGACCCGATAGAGGTCTTGGAGCTGACACCAGTCACGCGGGGGAACGCGACAACACACCAGCCAACGAGCATCACACGCAGTCATCACCCCAAGCGGCCATGCCATGACGACAAGCGCTCAGGAGATTCCAGCATGGGGCTGCGGCACACCTCCGACCTCGATGTGCCGCAGCCTCCGCCGGCCATGACCGGCCCGTCGCATACCCGATCCCGGCAATGCGGAAGAGGCGTCGCTGCGATCTGGCCGATACTCCTTATTGCCGCAGATCAAGGGCTTGGGTAAGCAATCGGGTAACCGCTTCCCCGCATACGTGGGTCAGCGGATACCCGCAGGTGATCGGGCAAACCCGAACGCGGTCGGCCATGTCGTAGCAGCAGACCGGCCACCGCCTTGCGCAGCTCGCATCAGCTCACCACGCCCAACCGATCGGCCATCGGCCATCGGCCACGGCACCGTATGAGCCATGACCGATCGGACGCGTCAGCCTCGCGGCCACCGGTCATCGGCCACGGCGTCCCGTTTCCGAACCGGCGTCGGGCACCGTGCCCGAGAGGACGTTTGCTCATCCTCCGGTGGCGCCGACCCACCACATGCGCTCTGGCAAGCTCCTCTTCATGACGGAAGCTTCTGCCGAAGACATCACCGAGGCTGCATGGGCGAGGTTGCTCAGCTCGGATGGCGTGGACCACGAACTCGTGCGAGCCGCCTACGCCGAACCTCGGCTTCGACAGCTTTTCCCGTTGGTCGGCATGTGGGAGCTGCACTTCAGCCGTTGCACCGAGCACCCCTGTACGTGGGACGTTCCCTACATCGCCCCGCGAAAGGGCGGAGGCTTCCGTGTCGAGGGGCCGTCCAGATCGGACGTGATCGGCTCAGCCGACACCGCAGCAGAGGCTGTCGCCATGGTGGCCCGCCGACTGCCACCCGGCTGCGGGCCCGCGCTCATCGGCAACCGATACGACCTCGCCACCCACCAAAGGCAGAACTGACCGACGGCGCCCAACAACCCATCTGCTGCGAACACTCCACAAAGGCCGACGCAAGTGCGCTTGCCGCCTGCCCTCGCCACCCGCCGCCGTCCCGTTCGTCTGGCGTCTGCTCCCGCCTCCGGCCAGCCGAAGGACAGCACACGGAGTGATGCACCAAGACGTGGGGCACCAGGAAGCTGACGCGATGCCCGTCGGACCACGCACCGCCCGGCGCAGCCCGGCAAGAAGAAAACGTGCCTCTTCCTCCTCCTGAGGAAGAGGTGTCAGCAGCGAGAGCCCCATACCCCCACCCCCTGACCAGCACGTTTCCAGGTGACCCAGGGCGCGACGGGTGGCGGGCGGATCCGTCTGGGGAAACGAGCGCCCGGGGCGCCCCCGGCAGAGGGGACGCCCGAGGACCACGATGAGGTCAGCGATCGTCGTGGTTGCGGCCCCGCCCGTCACGGTCGTGGTGGTGCCAACCGTGGTGGCGCCAGCCCTCGTGGTGACGATGCCAGCCCTCGTGGTGGTGCCGGCCCTCGTGGTGGCGGTGCCAGCCCCCGCCAGGATGTGATCCAGCCACACCCGTCGCGGCTGGCACAGCGGCCTCGGCTGCTGCGGCACCACCCAGCATCACGGCAACTGCCACGCCCAGCGTGGTGGCAAAACGGGAAACACGCATAGCGATCTCCTGTCACAGCAGGCACCCCAGGCACCTGCGCGAATTGGACATCGCAACCATGGCTCTGCCACGCGGTGGAAAGGCCGCAGCGCGCCCAAACAGACACCCGATGGGATGGAAGAGGGCAACCTCTGGAACCAGACCCACCTGAACCCCTACAAAACCGCGCGCAGAGCACAAAGCACGCGCATCAAGCCAGCGGGAGACTCGGCCCGGAACACAGCCACGGCATCCACCCGATGTCGGAGCCGCTGCGCCGTGCCGTCCACCAGCTCGTCTCCGAGACACGGCTATGACCTCGCTCACGCACTGCCCGCAGGCTTTCCCGCTCAGCACAGGGCCCGGTCAATCGAGCCGGTCGGGCCAACGAAGGCAAAATGCCGGCCAGTTGCCGACGGACCCGCGGATCAGAAGACCGTTGCCCGGCACAGACCAGGGCCACTCCCGCCACCGTCCGCCCATTCATCGGCCTGGCACAATGCCGCGTCATGACGACACAGCCGATATCTGCAGTCACCGAGTCGACGACCAAGCCCAAGCACCGGTGGCACCGTCACCCCGGTGTGCGCAGCAGCGGGGAGCTCACCTTGGGTGAGCGCGCCGCCGACCGGATGCGCAACTCCATGGGCTCCTGGGGCTTCGTCTTCGGCTCCCTGACTTTCCTTGCCCTGTGGATGGCGTTGAACGGCAATCACGGCTTCGACAAGTACCCGTTCATCCTGCTCAATCTCGTACTCTCCTGCCTGGCGGCCCTCCAGGGTGCGATCCTGCTGATCGCCGCGAAACGCAGCGACCAGATCTCCAGCGAGCTGGCCGAGCACGACTACGCGACGGACGTGCGCTCGCGGGAACTGCTGGAGCAGCTGGTGACGAACTTCGAGGCGCTCACCGCCCAGCACGAGGAACTGCACCGGGAACTCGCGCGGGTGAACGCTCAACTCGAAGCACGGAAGTAGCGGAAGTAGTCGCAGGGCAGCCCAAGCGCACGGAGGCAGTAAATGGTCACCACAGCCCTCCTCCTGCAGGCTGCCCTGCGGACGGTCGGCCGCGCCCGCCGATCCGCCGTGGTCCACCTCGGCCTGCCCGCCTTCAGTCAGATCGCCACGCGATCCGCCGAGCCCTCGTGGTTCAGGAACTCCTGTTTCCCCGACGCCACCAACGCGGCCTTGGCGACGCCGGGGCAATCTCAGTCGATGACTCGTGCTGCTGCTGACGGACGCGCTCGCGCTCGGTCTCCTCGGCCTCGTGGACCCGGACGACTCAGAGTCAGGTTCGCTGGCCACAACGTCAGACTGGTACCGGACACCTGTCCGCCGGGGCGCTTCGGCCCAACCCTGGCTTTATCGAGCGGCAGTGACGTCGCTTGTCGATGGGTTGGGAGGCACCCCGTTCCACGGACGGGTGGTGTTGATGAGTGTGGGAGGCACCGGGTCTCTTGCCGGGGCAGCATCGGCATGCTTCTGGCGAGAGCTGCTGGCGGTGCCGCAGTGTGGAAGGTCGAGTCCGCACCCCCTTCGCTCAGCGGCCCATCAGCCGCAGCAACCGGGCCTGCCGGGACTCCCCAGCATGGGGCGGGGCCTGTGGGGCGGCGAAGAAGCGGTGGGTGGTTTCGGTGGAGACAGGCGACTCCGCCAAGCCGGCGTAGATGTCGGTGAGGTGGTCCTCAATCCAGGCGACGAGCCCGGGATCGAGTTCCTCGGGGGCATTGGTGGCTCGGGCCAGGTCCCACGTGTGAATGGTCGCGTCCGTGGTGCGGACGGCGAGGGCCTGTTCTCCGGTCACCGGGCCGAGGGGGTAGTCCAGGATCTGCTTGAGGGCACCTGGCTTGCGGAACGCCGCGGCGCACTCCCGCACCGACCGGACGTACGCGCCCACCGGATCGCCGCATAGGGCATCCCTGTCCCGGAGTCGGAGGAATTCGGCGGCCGAGCCGCCGTCCAGCAGGAAGATGTAGTTGAGGTTTCCGCGGGTCATGTGGTTGACGAGGCGGTGCACGTCCCATTCCGCGCAAGGGGTCGGTGCCGTCCACTGCTCGGGCCGTACCGCGCGCAGCCTGCGGGTGAACTCGGAACCGGAGAGTAGATAGCGGTCGATGATGCCGACGAAGCGGTATGACATGGCCGCAGCGTAGGAGTGCCAGAGGCGACATGCTGGCGGAAATCAGCCGCCGAGCTCCCTGGGGCACACGCTCGCAGGCCACTTGCCCGAAACTCGGTCTGCCGAAGCCGAATCGGTGGTGCCGTCACGTCCCATCGACATCCACTGTCCCACTGATCAGCAACTGCCTCCGGGACCAGTCGACAAACGCCGCCCCGAGGGATCAACGAAGCCACCTGCCCCTTACCCCGGTGAAGGTGAGAACCGCTGAGTCGCCTGGGGTAGCGCGTTCCCAGATCTTCTCCGGCCCCATGGGTGATCCGATCCGCCGCCAGCGCCGCCCTGGGAAACGCCGACGATGAACGTCTGGCCCGGCTGGACAGGGAGTTGGCAGCGGACCCTGCCGCCGCCTCCGCCGCCGCCCGCGCTGACCTCGGTGGGCGCGATTCTGGCGCAGTCGGTGTGGTGGCTGATCGTGATGCGTGTGGCCATGGGGGTGGGGGCGGCGCTGGTGATGCCCGCCACGCTGGCGGTGATCGTGCAGGTCTTCCCCGCCCACGAGCGGCCGAAGGCGTTCGCTGCGTGGGCGGCGGTGGCCTCGGCGGCCATGGGTCTGGGGCCGTTGCTCGGTGGGGTGCTGGTTGACCAGTGGAGCTGGGCCGGCGTCTTTCTGATCAACCTGCCCATGGTCGCGGTGGCGCTGGCCGGCACGCTCAAGCTGGTGCCGGAATCCAAGGACCCCGTTCGCCGTCCACTGGACCCGCTGGGCACGGTGCTGATCACGGTGGGCATGGTGGCGCTGGTGGGGGCGGTGATCTCCGTACCGGAGAAGGGGTTCAGCGCGCCGTTCGTTCTCGGCTCCGCCGCGCTCGCCGTCCTTGCCCTGCTCACCTGTCGTCACAGCTGTCCCGGCGCGCCCGGTCCACCGGTATGCGGCCGCCGCGCTCGTCGTCGGCGGTGCCCTCGGCGAGTGGGTGCCAGGACGTCAGGGCACGGACGAGGACGGCCTCGAAGTCGGCAGGGGCCATGTGGGCCCGCAGATGGGCCCGTAGCAGGTCGTGCACCGCGTACGCCCATGAGCAGGAACGATCCGACCAGGTCGGGGCCAGCAGGCAGCGGTCGGCGAGCTCGTCCAGCGGCTCGCCGGCCTTCGGGACGGAGCAGCCCACGAGCACGGCAGCGATCGACGGTGTCAGCATGCCGACGTCGAACGCCGCCAGGGCCAGCAGAGCCCGTCGCATGTGCTCCGGCAGTCGTGCGTACGCCGCGTCGAAGGCCCCCACGATGTTGTGGCCCGGTATGCCCGCGCGGGTGAGCCACTTCTCCTCCACGGTCAGCGCGTCGCGCACATGCGCCATCGACCAGTGCGGACGGGATACGAGGAGCGTGCCGACGGAGCGGATCGCCAAGGGCAGGCCCCCGCACAGCTGGGGCACCTCGTCGGTCTGCTGGTCCTGTCCGTCCAACCGCCCCGGCGGGAGGCCCGAAAAGAGCAGGTCTCGGGCCTCCTCGGGTGCCAGTGGCCCCAGCGGTACGCGGAGCGCGCCCTCGACGGTGAGGTTCGCTGCCTGCGTCGTGACCAGCACCGCGCACCGGCCGCCGGTGGGGATCAGGTACCGCAGGTCCTCGGCCTCGACGACGTTGTCGATCACCACCAGGACGCGGCGGGAGGCCACCAGGGTGCGGTACAGGTCCTGGCGCTCCCCCGCGGAGTCCGGCATGGCCGGCTCGGGGAGTTCGTATTGGCGGTAGTCCGGCGTGCGGACAGTTGCTCCGGCTCCCTGGTCGGCCAGGATGCGGATTGCCGGGTCGGACACGCCTGGACGATGCCGTGGGCCCGAGCCGCGGTCAGATCATGGGCGCGTCCTGGAAGAGCCGGAGACATCCACAACGGGGCCCGTCGGGGATCGCGATCACCTGCGCATTCATCCCATGCCGCTTGTTCTTCTGCGAGCAGTACGGTTCTTCCGCGGCGATCCGGTCGGTGGGAATCAAGGTGCCGCCGACCGTCAAGAAAACTCCCTTGCCCGGCCCGCCAACGCCTCCCGCAGGCCCAGGGCCCAGGCGGCCCGGACACCGAGGGTTTCGTTCACGCACCGGCGGACAGTAGTGATGGACGCACCGAAGCCAGCAGCGACGTCAGTAAGTGACTCGTTTCTTGCACAGGTGGGCCAGGACGAGTGGGGCCTACTCGAAGCAAGCCCAACCTCCTTCAGTGCGAGCCGAGTTCACGCCATTTTGGGTAGTCGAGCCTGGAGATGTGCTCAACCGGCTCGTACGGGACATCGAGCATGACAGGGCAAGGAACTGACGAAGCCCCTCNTTTTGGGTAGTCGAGCCTGGAGATGTGCTCAACCGGCTCGTACGGGACATCGAGCGTGGCAGGGCAAGGAACTGACGAAGCCCCTCGGAGGCTGTGTGCCGAGTGGAATCACCACACCAACAACAAGGGGCTTCGCCACGTCACCCCACCTGACCTGTTCCTTTCACCCTTCCGCCCCTTCCGTCATGGGATGAAAAGGGAGGGTTCAGTGAGAGTTCAGGGCAGGCCCGCCAGCGGCGTCATCAGGTAATCATCACTGTCAGAGTTGCAGCGACTTTGTCTGGAGAAATTCCCTGAGCCCGTGCTTGCCGAGTTCTCGCCCGACACCTGATTGCTTGTGGCCACCGAAGGGGGCGAGCGGGTTGTACGCCCCGCCGTTAACCGTCACCTGGCCGCACTCCATCGATCGCGCAAAGG
>NZ_JBNHIN010000103.1:0-10371 GCF_050054615.1 Streptomyces sp. YGL11-2 | reverse complement strand
GCCGAACCGACGAACCTGAACACCCGTCAACCCTCTCTGACCAGCTGATCAACACCTCCCGCACGCCGGGGGAAGCTCACACGGTCAAGGCGTACGCCCACGATCTGAAGGACTGGTTCGTCTACCTGGCCGGCCTCGGGCTGGACTGGCGGTCGGTGGTGGCGGGGGCTGCCGACCGGGCCGCGTCGGGGTGCCGTTCGCGAAGCCGCAGCGCCGCGAGCCCACCCCGAACAACGCCCCAAAAGCCGTCTGAATAGCGGCGCGACCGCCACGCGGTCAACGCCCGAGCAGTTCCCAGCAAGTTCCCGATAGATTAAGGAGACCCACGTGTCCACACTGCGCACAACCCCTGCTCGTCCAGACCAACGGAGCGGAGCCAAGCGACGGTCCAAGCGCACCGCACAGCGTGTGAGCGCGATCCTGGCCCCCTTTGCGGCGTTGACGCTCCTCACGCCGGTGACCGCACACGCGGACGAGGTCCACGGCCAGGACGCCAGTAAGAACCCGAAGCTGGCCGGCGAACTGATCGCCTACTGCCAGAAGAACGCCAGCAGCTGCACGTTCACGCCCTATGGGAACGCGCCTCAGACGTTCGATACGGCGCCGGAGGTCGTCTCGGAGAAGAAGTACAACTGCTCCAAGACGGAGAACCTCGGCGCCAAGTATGCCGTCTCCCGGAAATACGGCGGGAGTTACACCATAACGACGGGTGTCACGTTGGGGGCCGAGGCAGGAGGAAGCCCGTTCGACGTCGCGGTCAAGGGCGCGATCCAGGCCAAGTACGAGGAAGCCCGGTCCTGGAACTGGGAGACCAGCACCACGGAAGAACTCAACGCCACGATCAAGCCCCGGATGGCCGGATTCGTCAAGGCCATCAAGCACATGAAGTCAGTCGAAGGATCACTGTTCGTCAAGCGGTACAACAACAGCGGCGTCGGCTACAACTACTACCTCCTCGACCACATCTTCGCCGCCATGCAGGAGCGCACACCTTCCCTCGTAGCGGATGAAGCGCCGATGACGTCCCAAGAGACCCACAGCTACTGCTCCACCGCTCGTTAACCGTACTGCGGCGAGGGTCCGTCACAAGCTGATGGACCCTCTGACCGCCTGATCCGCGGGGAACCATCTGCGTGCCCTCAACCGCTGCCCTGCCAGTCACCGGCTCTCGTGCCGAGTCGTCGATGCTCGGCATGGGGCCGACGGCGGGTTTGTGGTGGCCCTGGCGCTCACCAGGGTGGGTCCGGGCGTCGCCTTCGCCGACACGCTCTCGCCCGGCCCTACTTTGCACCGTGGGTCAGAGATACGTGGGTCAGAGATAGGAGTCCGGGGCACAGACAGGCAGCCCGTCGCAGGGCCTGATGCCACGTGGGCGGTGAGCCAGGCGGTGCCACGCTGGACGAGAAGATGCTCGGCGGTGCGGCTGCGGGCCTCCTCCGCGGCCTGTTCGGCGGGCTCGCGATGGGTGGCCGTGGGGGCTGGTCTGTCCACGGTAGAGACGCGGCAACCCTCTGTGGTGGCCTGCCGCGTCATGAGGGGGAGCGGCGGGACTTTCCTGGGTTACCCGCAGAGCTCGCGGACGACAGCCATGTCGCTGAAGGGGAGCAGCTGTTCACCGATAATCTGGTACGGCTCGCTGCCCTTTCCGGCGATCAGCACGATGTCGTCCGGTTCCGCGGCGGACAGCGCGTAGCGGATCGCCGTACGGCGGTCGGCCTCCCGGCGGAAGGGGGTCCCGGTGGCGGCGAGACCGGGGGTGATCTGGTCCAGGATGGTTTCCGGGTCCTCGTTGCGCGGGTTGTCCGAGGTGAGGACGCACAGGTCGGAATGCTCCCCGGCGATCTTTCCCATGGCGGCACGTTTGGTGATGTCCCGGTCGCCGCCGCAGCCGAAGACGGTGATCACCCGGCCGGTCGCGAAACTGCGGATCGTGGCGAGGACCTTCTCCAGCGAATCCGGGGAGTGCGCGTAGTCCACGATGACGCAGGCGCCCTGCGGAGTGCGGTAGCGCTCGAACCGGCCGGGGGTGGGCGGCATCCGGTCCAGGGCACTGACGAGCGCCTGGAGGTCGTGGCCGAGCACGTGGCATGCCGCCAGGGTGGCCAGCGCGTTCGCGACCGAGAAGCGGCCCGGTACGGGGATCGCTGCGGGGTACTTGCGCCCGTCGTGGTGGAGCGTGAATCGGCTGCCCACGGCATCCACAACGAGGTCGGTCGCCCGGTAGTCGGCCGACGCGTCCACGGCGTACGTGGTCACCGCGCCGGGCATCAAGGCCAGGATCTGTGCACTGACGGGGTCGTCGGCGTTGACCACCGCGCGGTCGCACAGCCCCTCGAAGAGGCGCAGTTTGGCGTTCTTGTAGTTCTCCATGCTTCCGTGGTCGTCGAGGTGATCCTGGGTCAGGTTGGTGAAGACGCCGACGTTGATGAACACATGGTCCAGTCGGCGCTGCAGCAGGCCCATGGAAGTGGCCTCCAGCACCACGCTGCCCGTATGCCGGTCGCGCATGTGACCCAGCAGGTATTGGAGGTCCGGCGATTCCGGGGTCGTCAGGACCGACCTCGGCATCGGAATCTTCCGCCCGCCGATCCGACTGCCCGAAGTGCCGATGACGCCCACCTTCGCGCCTTCGGCGATCCGCAGGGCCGACTCCACCATGTACGAGACGGAGGTCTTGCCGTTCGTACCCGTGATCGCCACCACGTCCATCGCACGGCCAGGATGCCCGTAATACCGGGAGGCGGCGACCGCGGCGACTGCCCGGATATCGGCCACCCCCACCACGCACACGCGCCCGGACAGCGTCCCGGACGGCGCGGCGCCGTCTTGTGCCAGCACGGCCACCGCTCCCCGCTCCAGTGCCTCTGCGATGCGCCCGGGACCGCCCTCCTCGTGGCCCGGGACCGCGATGTACAGCGAGCCTGACGTCACCTGGCGGACGTCAAAGGTCATCCCCGCGCTGATCGGCGTTCCCAGGTCACCCTGGAGAACATGGTGGTCGTGCCCGTCGAGCAGTGCACTCAGCTTCACAACTATCCCCTCGAAGGCGGCCAGTGGCGCACTGCGCGTGCCCGGCCTGAAGGCAGGGTGACAGCGAACCAGAGACCGCGTTGATGACCATGACCCGGCGGCGCCGGGGTCGTGCTGACCGGCCGGTGCCGACCGCTTCGGCGCTGTGCGGTGCACATGCGGCGCGGGAGCCGGAGCACCGGCGGGCGTAACGCGGGAATACGAGCGGGCCCCGCAGGGGGAGATCTGCGTGCGAGCCGGAGGGCCGGATCGGCCGAGGACCGCTACCTGTCACCGCGCAACCGGCTGGGGCATCCGACCGGGTCCGGCTCCCAACCGTGTCACGAGCCGGCCGGAATCCGGGGGCAGAGCCTTCTGGCTCGGCCGCGGAGGGTTGAATACAGGTGATCGGACGGAGCAGGGACCTGCCCGACACCACTGCAGTGTATGCCCATTGCCAGAGGCGGGATTCGAGGTGTGGTCCCTGTCACCAGGATGTTCAGCCCTCGTCCAGGGCCTGCATGCTGGCCTTGAGGTGTGCGGCGGTGATCGCCGCCTCGGCCGCCTTGTCCCACGTGGTGACGGTCCGGTGATCGACCGTCCCGGGACGCTCTCCCTGGGCGCGAAGTCCACGGAACGGGCGCGGTGTCGGCCAGCCATGAATGACCGGCCGGGCAGCGATGAACAAGGGTGCGTTCGCCAACTGAACGGCCTCAGGCGCACCTGTCGGCACTTGGCCCGCGCGGCCCGTCAGTGGAAGCCCAGCATTCCGGGTGAGTCGATGTCGACGGTGACCACACCGGGCGGGTAGGCGCCCCCGTTGCCGGTCAGCAGGATCGACATGCCGGTGAACTCGGGGCGCGGCAGTGCGCAGTTCAGGGCGTGGCAGGTATCCGGACCGCCGTAGCCAGAGGTCGCCACCGACTACTACTTCGAGGCAGTGTGCACCGAACCGGAGGAGGCACACATCAGAGCCCTGATCCTCCAGGCCGTCGCCCGGCCAGGCTTCCGGCTGCGCTCGGTGTTCAGCCGCGACGCGGAGGAAGGGAAGGTCACCGTCGCCGCGGAACTCACCACCGAACGTCGCGATGACTCCCTACTTGAAGCCGCCGTCAGCCGACTTGGCCGTCTTGCGTTCCCTTACGTTCCCACTCGCAGCGACAGGTCAGGCCCGGGGCGGGTTTCCCAGCCGGGCCGACGCCGCCTCCAGCGGTGTGAGGGAGGCCGGGGGTGCGAGCGCTTCAGCCGGGCGGCACTCGAAGCCGAGACGGCCCAGGGCCCGGGTCACTTCGCCGGCGGTGAAGTCCCGGCGATCCTGTCCGGTGATGATCTCCCCGACCTGCTTGACCGGGTAGTGGCGGCGGCCGATGAGCACGGACTCACCGGCGATGGGTTCGGGCGTGATGCCCTTCATCGCATCCTGCACCTCGGTCTTGATCAGGTCGAAGGGGAAGCGGGCGATGACACAGCGCATGATGCCTCTTTCGGGGTCGAAGAGAAGCCGGAAACGGATCGCCGGCCCGAGCGGGGAGGGGGCAACGGGTGAGGATGAGGACGCCCAGGGGCGAGAGCGGCCGTCCGTACCGGCCCTAGGCGGCAGCGCCAGGAGGGGTCCGTCGCCCGGACGCGGGGGTCCCGGTTCGGGGTGCTCCCGCGGAGCGTCGGGCCTGGGCGGAGCGGCTGCGGCGGCCGCACGTGGAGGAGCCGCTGCGCTTGGGGCGTTCGACGACGGGGGTGGTGATGGTGACGGGAATTCCGGAGGGGGTCCGGGCGCCCGTGATGCGGCTCAGCGCGGCCTCGCCGGAGCGGACCTTGGTGGACTGCGGAGTGATGCCGGCGTGGGCCATCAGGCGGTCCATCTCGCGGCGCTGGTCGGGCAGGACCAGGGTGACGACGCTGCCGGACTCGCCGGCTCGGGCGGTGCGGCCGCCGCGGTGCAGATAGTCCTTGTGGTCGCTGGGCGGGTCGACGTTGACGACGAGGTCGAGATTGTCGACGTGGATGCCGCGGGCGGCGACGTTGGTGGCCACCAGGACGGTGACCTGTCCGGCCTTGAACTGGGCCAGGGTGCGGGTGCGCTGCGGCTGGGACTTGCCACCGTGCAGGGCGGCGGCGCGGACACCGCTCTTCAGCAGGTGCTTGGTGAGTTTGTCCACGGCGTGCTTGGTGTCCAGGAACATGATCGACCGTCCCTCGCGGGCGGCGATCTCCGTGGTGGTGGCGTGCTTGTCGGCGCCGTGGACGTGCAGCAGGTGGTGCTCCATCGTGGTGACGGCGCCCGCCGAGGTATCTACGGAGTGGACCACCGGGTCGGTGAGATAGCGCCGGACCAGGAGGTCGACATTGCGGTCCAGGGTGGCCGAGAAGAGCATCCGCTGCCCCTCGGGCCGGACCTGGTCGAGCAGGGCGGTGACCTGAGGCATGAAGCCCATGTCGGCCATCTGGTCCGCCTCGTCCAGCACGGTGATGCCGACCTCGTTCAAGCGACAGTCACCGCGCTCGATGAGGTCCTTGAGCCGTCCCGGCGTCGCGACCACGACCTCTGCGCCGCCGCGCAGCGCGCTGACCTGCCGGCCGATCGACATCCCGCCGACGACGGTGGCCAGCCGCAGGTTCAGCGACCGGGCGTAGGGGGTGAGGGCGTCGGTGACCTGCTGAGCCAGCTCCCGGGTGGGTACCAGGATCAGGGCCAGGGGCCGGCCGGGTTCGGCGCGCCGGCCGGCGGTGCGGGCCAGCAGGGCCAGACCGAAGGCGAGCGTCTTGCCCGAGCCGGTGCGCCCGCGGCCCAGCACATCGCGTCCGGCCAGCGAGTTCGGCAGTGTGGCGGCCTGGATCGGGAACGGGACCGACACCCCTTCGGCGGCCAGCGACGCCAGCAGCGCAGGCGGCATATCCAGTTCCGCGAAGGTCTCGGCCGGCGGCAGCGCGGGGGTGTGCGTGACGGGCGGCGCGAACTCTCCCGGCCGTGCGGCGGGGCGGCGCCTGTTGCCACCGGAGCGGTTCGACGGCTGCGAGCGGCCGCCGCGGCCGGAGTCGGCGGAGCGGGCTCGGAACGGGCGGTCTTTCGAACGTGCTGTGCGGTTCATGAAGAACCTTCCTCGATGCGGTACGTCGAGGAATTCCCGGCGGAAATAAGCCGCACACAAAGAATCGCCAGAACGAACCGATGAAAAAAGATGAAACAAAACTGGGCGGAAACATGCCGGCCCAGTGGTCGCCATAGGGGCAGCGATCGAACAGGCTGCCCAGCGCCNAAGCCGCACACAAAGAATCGCCAGAACGAACCGATGAAAAAAGATGAAACAAAACTGGGCGGAAACATGCCGGCCCAGTGGTCGCCATAGGGGCAGCGATCGAACAGGCTGCCCAGCGCCGCTTGCGCGGCCGTTGTGGCGCACAACGGAAAACGTCCAAGCAACGAGCTGGGGCCCGCACCCAAGGTGCGGCCCCCAGCCACGGGCGTACGCGTCGGCGTCAGCGATCAGGCGGGAACGATGTTCTCGGCCTGCGGGCCCTTCTGGCCCTGCGTGAGGTCGAAGGACACCTTCTGGCCTTCCTGCAGCTCGCGGAAGCCCTGGGTGGCGATGTTCGAGTAGTGGGCGAAGACGTCGGCGCCGCCACCGTCCTGCTCGATAAAGCCGAAACCCTTTTCCGCGTTGAACCACTTCACGGTGCCAGTAGCCATGTCATATCTCCTTCGGGGCAGTGCCCGGAGCCCACACCATGTAGGCCCCAGTGTCGCCGCGATGATCACCCCGCCGGAAATAACGCCGGAAAATACATAAGTCCTCTCACCGTGTACGACGGCGAGCGCACTTGAAGTTTTCGGGTACCACAACTGCAACTGAAATAGACGTTAGCACGGCTCTGGCGGCCATGCACAGAGCACGAGACAGGGCATGCGCCCGACGCTTCCGAGAGCGCAAAACCCCTACCCCGCGGGTGGTCATTTCTGTAGTTGCGGCATTAGATATTCGACACCGACGCTCGCCTCTAACTGGCCCTGTTGCTGCATCCGAGGGAAATCTCCATTGACCGCAGTAGACATTCTCACTTCGGAAAGTTAGCATTTCTCTCGTAGTCAACGAAGTCAATGAGGCGCGGCAGACACGAACCGCCGCGAGCACGACAGCAATACCAGATGGTGTGGAAAACCCCCGGGGCCTCGGTGCCGTATGGCATCAGGGCCCTCGACGCGTCCTACGACGAGGTTCCATGACCCGAGAGACCCCCTCACGCGCCACCGACAGATTCGATGACGACGACTACCCCGCCTACACCATGGGCCGCGCTGCGGAGATGATCGGCAGCACGCCCGCCTTCCTGCGGGCGGTCGGCGAAGCGCGCCTCATCGTCCCCTTGCGCTCCAAAGGTGGCCATCGCCGCTACTCCCGCTACCAGCTGCGCATCGCCGCCCGCGCGCGCGAACTCGTCGACCAGGGCAACCCGATCGAGGCCGCCTGCCGCATCGTCATCCTTGAGGACCAGCTCGAAGAGGCCCAGCGACTCAACGAAGAACTGCGCCGAACCACTTCCGACCCGAGCCGGCCCACCGGTCCCTGACGCGCACCGTCGGCCAACCGCCTCGCACCCTCGGCCCGCACGACCCGGGGGGGCGGGCAGGGTGCCGCTCGCATTGGACGCCGTCGACCAGGATCTGCGACGTCGTCACGGCTGCCCCTATGACGGGGGCCCTGATGGTGAGGGCCCGACCAGGTCGAAACCCTCTCGGGCGACGTAGCGCTTAAGAGCGCCCGGCAGTAGGCGTCATTTCAGGCGCTTGGTGGTTGGGCGGCCGTCCCAGCGGTAGCGCGGGGTCGCACGGCGGATGAGCGTACGCAGTGTGACGATCGCAGCGGACAGGTAGAGGTAGAAGTCCACGGCCCGACTGCGCCTCTCGGTGCAGCGCCGTAGCTTGTCACGGGACAAAGGGCCTTCGGAACGGGTGGCGCCCTCTGCTTTCCACAGAGAATCCACAAGGTTTTCCGCCATCATCGCCGTAGTTTCCAAGGTGAGAGAGGGGAAGCGTGATGGACTTCTCAGGAAAACGACTGTGGTCATTGGCGCTGGCGCTGACCGTGGGACTGGGCGTGTCGGCATGCGCGGGGAAGGACAGTGCCCCAAGTAGCCGTACCAGCTCGTCGGCGCTCTCCGCAGCAGCCCTCCCGCCGGCCTCGTCCGCATCCGAGCCCTCGTGTCAGTCCTCGGCCGCACCAGCGCAGTCGCAGCTGGGCGGTGTCCACACCGCGAGTCTGACCGTCCCGGCCCGGCCCTTCGGACTGGTCTACGCCCGGACGGGCCACATCGCCTTCGCCGCGTTGAAGACGGAACTCGGGGTGCTGTCCACAGACAGCACCCAGCCCCGGCTCCTACGCAAGATTCCGCTTCCGGCCGCCAGCGTGGGGAAGGAAGGCGCCACCGGCGTCGCCCTCACCCATGACGGACGCGAACTGCTCATCGCCGCGGGCAGCGGAGCGATCGTGGTGGACGCGGCCAAGGCTGCGGCAGGAGCGCCGGGGGCTGTGCTGGGAACGCTCACCGGCACGGCCGGGACCAGCGCGATCGAGGTGACGGTCTCACCCGATGACCACTATGCCTTCGTCAGCCAGGAATACGGTGACGCCAGCACCGGCCACCGCGGCGACATCGAGGTCTTCGACCTGCGCAAGGCACTTCGCGGTGGATTCGGCCAAAGCTCCCTCATCGGCAGCCTGCCCCTGGGTCAAGCCGTGGTCGGCACCGCCATCTCCCCCAACGGTCGTTGGCTGTACGCGACCAGCGAGGTCGCCCCGAGCCAGAAACCGACAGCAGGCGGCAAGCACGGCGAGCTCAGCGTCATCGACCTCGCCACCTTGGAAGCGACTCCGGAAAAGGCCCTGCGTGGCAGCGTCCTGGCCAGATGCAACCCCGTACGGGTAGCCCCCTCACCGGACGGGAAGACGGTATGGGTCACAGCCCGCAAGAGCAACGCCCTGCTCGCCTTCGACGCCGCAAAACTCACCACCGACCCCCAGCACGCCCTGCTGACCTCCGTCCAGGTCGGCACCGCCCCCGTCGGACTGACCTTCGTACGAGGCGGCAGCCGCATCATCACCGCCGACACCAACCGATTCCACACCCCAGGCGCCACCACCGGACTGACCGTGGTCGACACCCGGGCCGCCCTCACCGGCAAACCAGCCAACCTCGGACGCATCCAAACCGGCGCCTTCCCCCGGGAGTTCGCCCTCAGCCCCGACGCAAAGACCCTGCTCGTCTCGGACCACGACTCAAACCAGATCCAAGCGATCGACACCACCACGCTGCCATAGGAGCGCCCGGCAGCAGGCGCGCTGGGTGGCCTAGCGGGCGCCGGAGACCGAGCACGCACGAGCCCAGGCGATCATGGAGTCCTACACTCAGTGATCACCGGAGGGCTCGTGCCTGTCCTTCCATCATGCGTGCTCGAACCGCTGTGGGACCAGTTCGCGGCGCTGCTGCCCGAGCGCGTCGACACGCACCCGCTCGGCTGCCACAACCCGCGCGTCCCCGACCGTGTCGTCTTCGATCACGTCATCGCCGCCCTCGTACACGGCTCCGGCTACGAGCGCATCGCCGGTCCCGGCTGCTCGGACCGCACGATCAGACGCCGCGTCACGTACTGGGCCCAGCTCGGGGTAGCCGAGCAGATCCACGCGCTCGCCCTTCAGGCGTACGACCGCATGATCGGCCTGGAGCTCGACGAACTGTCCGTTGACGGCTGCATCACCAAGGCGCCCTGCGGCGGCGAGGCCGCCGGGCGCTCGCCGGTGGACCGGGGCAAGCAGGGCCTGAAGCGTTCGGTGGCCACCGAGGGCACCGGTGTTCCTCTGGGCATCGTCTTGGCTGGGGCCAACCGCCACGACTCCCCGCTGCTCGTGCCCACCCTCAAGGCCGCCGACGAGCAGGTCGGCGGGCTTCCCGATCAAGTCAACGTGAACCTGGACCGCGGCTAGGACAGCGACAAGACCCGTTGCGCGCTCGCGGAGTTGAGCTTCACCAGCGAGATCGCCCGCAAGGGCGTCCCCGCCCCAGTCCAGGCCGGCAAGAGGTGGGTGGTGGAGCGGAGCCACACGTGGATGAATGGCTTCGGCAAGCTACGGCGCTGCACCGAAAAGCGCAGCCGGGCCGTGGACTTCCACCTCTACCTGTCCGCTGCGATCGTCACACTGCGTACGCTCATCCGCCGTGCGACCCCGCGCTACCGCTGGGACGGCCGCCCAACCACCAAGCGCCTGAAATGACGCCTACTGCCAGGCGCTCTCAGTGGGCGGTTCGTGAGCCTTTGAGTCGTTCTGTGGTCGCCTGATGGTGTGGGGTGGGGGCGAATTCCGCGGGTTCGCG
>NZ_JBNHIN010000102.1:0-11194 GCF_050054615.1 Streptomyces sp. YGL11-2 | reverse complement strand
GTGTAGGCGTCCCAGAACCATTCCATCAGCTTGCGGCTCAGGTAGTAGCCGGTGGCGAACTGGTCGTAGGAACCGGTGTTCATGGCCGCGTCCGTGACCGGGTAGTACATCGACTGCTGTACGAACGTGACGTCGCCGCGCTCCTTGGCCATGAGGGCGAGCGCGGCGGTCATGTTCCCGCCGACCGATTCCCCGGCCACTGCCATGCGCTGCGCATCCAGCCCCTTGGACGCCCCCTCGCGGACGATCCACTGCGCGGTGGCGTAGCCCTGCTCGATGGCGACCGGATAGCGCGCCTCGGGCGACGGCGTGTACTCCACGAAAGCCACTGCCGCACGGGCGCCTACCGCCAACTCGCGCACCAGGCGGTCGTGAGTACCGGCATTGCCCAGCACCCAGCCACCGCCGTGCATGTACAACACGACGGGCAGCGTTCCGGTGGCGCCCTGCGGCTTGACGATGCGTACCCGTACATCGCCCACCGCTGCCGGAACCGAAACCCACTCCTCGTCGACCGGCAGCTTGTCGACTGGCGCGGCCTGGAGGTCGTCGAGCACCTTGCGCGCTGCGGCCGGAACCAGTTCGTACAGGAACGGATGTTGCGAGGTGGCGTCGGCGAGCTCCTGCGCCTCGGGCTCAAGGACGATTGACGCGGTTTGACCAGCCATGGGGATGCTCCCTGGGAAATCCGAGAAGCGCATGATGACAGGCGCGGGGCGCTGAAAAGCGCCGCGCTGTGCTCGGGCTGCGGGGCGGTCGGCAGAGCCTCCACCCTTACTCAAGCCCCCGATTGGGGATATATCCATTGTAATTGCCCATCCTCCGCAGATGCATTCCGGCGAAATGCTCACCGACAAGCGGATACGCCGACCGACCGTCACTGGGCGGGATCGCGTGTGATGCAAGGGTGAACGCCTCAACGCGGTGGTCCGTCCATCACCGACGGTGGTTGCGATCTGCTGCGCCCCACGGGGTCACGACACTTCAACGCCAACGCAGCCTGGCTGACCCTGAACTCCATGACGTACGGATGAGATCGTCTAATGCGTTGTCATGAGGGGCTCGTGCGGAGGAGAGGCGGGCCGAGATACTGAACTGCGAGCAGCGCTACCTCCAGGTCGGTGCGCCGTTCATAGAGTGGGTGCCCCATGGCCTCTTCGGCCTTTCGGATGCGGTACTGCACGGTGTTCTTGTGGAGGATCTGGCGGCTGGCGGTGGCGTTGTAGCTGCAGCCGGTGGCAAGGAAGATCTGCAAGGTCTCACGGAGTCGTGTGCAGTGCTCGTCATCGACCGCCAGGGGACCGAGGACGCTCCATACCCAGGCGCGCGTGTCGTCGATGTCCATACACATCAATGCGATCGGGGCAACCTGTGCGTACACGGTGACTCGGACGCCCGGCCTCGCCGCCATGGCCAACTCCTGTGCACGCAGCGCCTGGCGATGCGTGCGACGGAAACCTTCGACGCCGGACTCCACGTCCCCCACGGCTGCCCGCGCGGCAGGGTCGCCGTCCTCGACCGCGCTGGACAGCACGTCCCAGGGAACCGCGCGCTGCGAGCCGAAGGGCAGCCAGGACCAGGACAGGGTCTCGTCCCGGGCGACGAACAGCGGCTTGGTACGACACCCCAGCGTTTCGGCGATCCC
The DNA here is from genome assembly GCF_050054615.1 of Streptomyces sp. YGL11-2. Taxonomy (NCBI): domain Bacteria; kingdom Bacillati; phylum Actinomycetota; class Actinomycetes; order Kitasatosporales; family Streptomycetaceae; genus Streptomyces; species Streptomyces sp. YGL11-2. The sequence continues at coordinate 9,549 of NZ_JBNHIN010000102.1, read as the reverse complement.
GCTGGTGAGCCGGTCGAGCCGGGCGAGTCCTTCGTCGCCGTGGGCTCGCCCGGGCAGCCAGAGAACCATCCCGATGTGATGTTGACGCAGCCGGTAGCCGAGGGCTGATTCGGCCCAGTCGGTGTCCACCTGCTTTTCGGCGAGGATCTCTCGTACGCGTCCGGCGCGGACAGCGGTTTGGGTGAGCAGCCAGCGGTCCCGTTCGAGCTGGTAGACCTCGATGACTCGTTCACTGACACGGTCGATGTATCCGAAGCTCGCCTCCAGCATGCGCCGGGTGGTCGCCGCGGAGACGTCCTCATCGGGTTCTTGGCGGTGCAGTTCGTCGAGACACCACTGCACGTACCGGCAGTGACCGATTCGGTAGGCCCTGATGAGCGCACTGATGGGGACATTGCGCTGAGCCAGCCGTCGCGCATAATCCAATGCCGATGCCGGCCCCTCGACATTCTCCAGCGGCATGTCGTTCTCAAAAAGATGCAGCATTGTGGCGATGTTTCCTCGACACTCGATTTCAGAATGTTGAGGATTATCTCGTCGCCTCTGAGCTGTGGGATTTCGGCGAGAATATGCTCCCACACGTCTCGGCTGACTTCCGAGATGTGCGCCGCAACGTTCGACGCCACGACCGACAGGCCTTGCGTGGCAACGAGGCCGCCCCCAGCCATGTCACCACCCTAAGTACTGGTGCGGACCGCTGCCATCCGGCACTTCCGGGCAAAGCCCCTCAGCGGTGCTTCTCAGCGGAGGCATTGGCAGTGTGCGCCAGGGCAGACGGGCGCCTGGCGGTGGACGCGCGGCCTTCCGTGGCCCACTCCTTTCTGTGCCAGGACGGTCACCACACGTGCATTGGGTCGTGCGCACCAATTCCTTGAGAAAGTTCGTGTTCTGCGCCTGATGGCTCCTTTGCGCGTTCTCCTAGCCTTGGTCGAGGGGGCTCCAGAAGGGTGCGGAGGGAAAAACGAAAAGGAGCGTAGGACGGATGAACGCGCAACGCCAGGACACGATGACGCCCGTCGACATCATCACCGTCGGTCCCCGGAACGGGCATCCGGTCGTCCAGCCCCCCGTGCTGGGTGGCCCCGAGTACACGGACTACTACCTGCTGAACGATCTGCTCACGGACGAGCAGCAGGCACTGCGCCGCCGGGTGCGTGACTTCATGGACCGGGAAGTCATCCCGATCATCAACCCCTACTGGGAGCGCGCGGAGTTCCCCCATGAGCTGGTTCCCAAGCTGGCTCAGCTGGGTATCACGGGTTTCCAGATCCTGGGCTACGGCTGTCCGGGGATGAGCAATGTGACGGCCGGGATCGTGATACTCGAACTCGCCCGCGGCGACTTGAGTATCTCCACCTTCTCGGGTGTGCACTCGGCGCTGGCCATGATGTCGATCGCGCTGCTTGGCTCAGAGGAGCAGAAGCAACGTTTCCTGCCGCCGATGGCGCGCCTGGAGAAGATCGGCGCCTTCGGCCTGACCGAACCCGCTCACGGTCGGACGTGGTCAAGCTGGAGACGACCGCGCACCAGGACGGCGGGTCGTACGTGCTCAACGGCCACAAGCGGTGGATCGGCAACGCGACGTTCGCGGACTACGTGATCGTCTGGGCTCGTGGCGACGACGGACACGTCGGCGCGTACGTGGTCGAGAAGGGCACGCCGGGGTTCGACGCCCAGTTCATCGGGGGCAAGACGGCTCTGCGCTGCGTGCAGAACGCACAGATCTCCCTCACAGACGTCCGAGTGCCCGCCGAGAACCGGCTGGCCGAGTCCCACACCTTCCGTGACACCGAGAAGGTCCTGATGGCCTCACGATTCTGTGTGGCCTGGGAGTCCATCGGCGCCGCGATGGCCGGCTACGAGACCGCCCTCGCCTACGCCAAGCAGCGCAAGCAGTTCGGGACGCCGCTGGCGGCCTTCCAGCTCATCCAGTTCCGGCTGGCGCGGATGCTGGCGGACATCACCGACATGGTGTGCATGCAGTACCGGCTCAGCCAGTTGATGGACGAGGGCAAGTTCTCGATGCCGCGGGTCGCGCTGGCCAAGATGCACTACACGGAACGCGCACGGGCCATCCTCGCCGACGCCCGCGACATGCTCGGCGGCAACGGCATCCTGCTCGACTACAACGTGGCACGGCAGCTGTGCGACATCGAGGCCATCGACACGTACGAGGGCACCGACACGGTGCAGGCACTGATCGTCGGCCGCGACATCACCGGACTCAACGCCTTCGCCCCCGCGCCCCCCGGCCACTGACACCCGCGCGCCGCCCGGCCCTCGGCGGCCCACAGGCAGACAGCACCACGGAGGAGGGCAACGACCCCCAGACGGACATCCGGCGGAAGAGGAACCAGCCATGGAGAACACGCCCTTGCTGGAGGGACTGCATGTCGTCGATCTCCCCAGCTTCATCGCCGGACCAGCCGCCGCCACCGTGCTCGGTGACTTCGGGGCTGACGTCGTCAAGGTCGAACCACCACACACCGGCGACAGCTACCGCGCCCTCAGCCGCGCCCCCCCAACCCCTACGTCGACGGGGTCAATTACCCCTGGCAACTGGACAACCGCAACAAGCGCAGCATCGAGCTCAACCTGAAGTCGCCCGGCGCCCGGCCCGTACTTGAGCGGCTGGTGCGGTGGGCCGACGTCCTGGTCACCAACTTCCCGCCCCACACCCGGGCCAAGCTGGGCCTGGAATACGACGATCTGTCCCCCCTCAACCCCCGGCTGATCTACGCCGACGTCACCGGCTTCGGCGAGCAGGGCCCCGAAGCACACCTGCCCGGCTTCGACGTCACCGCATTCTGGGCACGCAGCGGCCTGATGGACGTCACCCGCCAACGCGGCGCACCCCCGACCATGAACGCGTTCGGCTCCGGCGACCACCCCACGGCGATCAGCCTGTTCGCCGGAATCATGACCGCCCTCTACCGGCGCGAGAAGACCGGTCAGGGCGCGCGCGTCACCGCGTCCCTGATCGCCGAAGGCGCCTGGTCGGCCAGCATGTGGCTGCAGGCCGTCCTGCTCGGTGCGAAAACCCCCCGCCCCCTCGACCGCTCCGACCCACCGAACGCCCTGGCCAACGCGTACCGCACCGCGGACGACCGCTGGATCCTGCTCGCATTCGCCAACGAAGACAAGCAAGTCCCCCTCTTCCTCAAGGCCATCGGCCACCCCGAGGCCGCCGAGGACCCCCGCTTCCAGGACACCGCCAGCCGCCGCGCCCACGCCTCCGAGATCGTCGACCTGCTGGACAAGCGGTTCGCCACCCGTCCGCTGGCCGAATGGCGCGAGGTACTCGACGCCGCCGGCCTCACCTACGGAGTCGTCCAGACACTCCAAGAATCGCCCACGACCCCCAACTCCTGCCAACCAGGTCCTCGTGCCGATCGACGACGGCAGCAGCGAGCCACACCTGACCGTCAACAGCCCCGTGCACCTGGACCAGGAGCAGAAGGTCCCCCCACACCCAGCACCCGACCTGGGTGAACACACCGAAGCTGTCCTCACAGAACTCGGCTTCGACGCCGACGACATCGCATCCCTGCGGACCGCCGAAGCGATCCCGCACCAGCAGTGAACCGAAACCCACAGCACCCGACACCACGCGACGAGCACCTCGGCACCGCGGACGAAGAGCCCTGTGCCCTCAGCGGTCAACGTCCCACCCCTGCACAGGGAAGACAAGGAACCACCACCATGCCCACCACCGACGCCCCCACCGTGCATACCGGAGAACACGACGGCATCCTCGTGATCACCATCGATCGGCCGAAGGTACGCAACGCCGTCGACGGCGCCACCGCACGGGCGTTGGCTGACGCGTTCGACCAACTCGACGCCCGTGACGACCTGGTAGTCGGCGTGCTCACCGGCTCCGGCGGCACCTTCAGCGCAGGCATGGACCTCAAGGCGTACGCGGCCGGAGACACCCCCGTCATACCCGGGCGCGGCTTCGCGGGCCTCACCCGCTCCCAACCCCGCACCGCGCTCATCGCGGCCGTCGAGGGCTGGGCCCTGGGCGGCGGCACCGAGATGGCACTCGCCTGCGACCTGATCGTGGCCGCCGAGAACGCCACCTTCGGCCTCACCGAGGTCACCTTCGGCCTCGTCCCCCTGAAGGGGGCATCGTGCGCCTACCCGAACGCATCCCCCGCAACATCGCCCTGGAGATCCTCCTCACCGGCGAACCCCTGCCCGCCGCACGAGCCGAACAGCTCGGCCTCGTCAACCACCTCACCCCACCCGGCCAGGCCCTCGACAAGGCCCTGGAACTCGCCCACCTCATCGCGCGCAACGCCCCGCTGTCCATCGCCGCCGTCAAACGCGCGGTCAACGAGCGGACCGCCTACGGCGACCAGGACGCCTTCCGCCAACAGGACCAGCTCGTCGCACCGGTCCTCGCCTCCCACGACGCACAGGAAGGAGCGCACGCCTTCGCCGAAAAGCGCTCGCCTCACTGGGAAGGCCGCTGACCCGGCCCCCGGTGGGCCCTCGTGGCGCGCGCCCGCCGCAGCCCGCCCAGCCGACTCGTTCCACGGCCGAACGGGACCACCGATTCGCACACCACGCAGAACTCAGGTCCGACCATGCGCATCCAAGACGTGCGACAACAACTGACGACCCCGCTGGACGCCCCAGCCTTCCCTCCCGGCCCCTACCGCTTCACCGACCGGGAGTACCTCACCATCACCTACCGCACCGCCCCCAGGCCCCTGGAGCGCCTGGTCCCCGAGCCCCTTCACGTCGCCGAACCGACCGTGCGCTTCGAGGTCATGCGGATGCCCGACACCACCGGACTGGGCGACTACACCGAGGCCGGCCAGGTGCTCTTCGTCGACTACGAAGGCGAGCGCGGCGAATACAACCTCGCGATGTACGTGAACGGCTTCCCCGCCATCGCCAGCGGCCGCGAGATCAGCGCCTTCCCCAAGAAACTCGGTGCCCCCTCGCTCACCGTCGACTCCGACACCCTGGTCGGCACCCTCGACTACGGCTCGCTACGGGTGGCCACCGCCACCATGGGCTACAAGCACGCCCCGGTGGACGCGAACCAAGCACGCGACGAGATCTGCGCCCCACCTTCATGCTGAAACTCCTGCCCGGATACGACGGCAGACCACGCATCTGCGAACTCGTCCGCACCCAGATCACCGACATCACCGTCGAAGGCGCCTGGACCGGCCTCGCCCGACTACAGCTCTTCCAGCATGCCTTGGCACCCCTGGCCGACCTGCCCGTCCTGGAAATCCTCTCGGCCCGCCACGTCCTCACCGACCTCACCCTCACACCCCCCGAGGTCGTCCACGACTACCTCAACCACTGCCCCCCGGGAACCACCATGAACACCGCCCCTGCCCCGGCCGGCACCACCCTGGACACCTACCGGCACGTCACCGTCGTCGGCGCCGGCGTCATCGGAGCATCCTGGGCCGCCCTCTTCCTCGCCCGGGGCCTGACCGTCACCGTCAACGCCCCACTCCCCGACGCCGAGAGGCAAGTACGAGACCAACTGCGCGACATCACCCCGGCACTGAGCGCGCTCGGCCTGCCCACCACGGGCCTCACCCGCAACCTGCGCTTCGAACCCGACCTCCGCACAGCCGTCGCGAACGCCGACGTCGTCCAGGAAAACGGCCCCGAACGCCTCGACTTCAAACAAGACCTCTTTGCCCGCATCGAGCAAGCCACCCGCCCCGACACGCTGCTGCTCACCTCGACCTCGGGCATCCGCGCCACCGACATCGCCGAAGCGATGAAACAGTCCGGACGGCTCGTCGTCGGCCACCCCTTCAACCCGCCGCACCTCGTCCCGCTCGTAGAGGTCGTCCCCGGTGAGAAGACCGATCCGACCGCCGTCGAGCGCGCCGTCGCCTTCTACACCGCACTCGGCAAGAAGCCACAGGTCCTACGCAAAGAAGTGCCAGGATTCGTCGCCAACCGATTGCAGGCGGCGCTCTTCCGCGAGGCAATCCACCTCGTCACCCAAGGAGTGGTGACCGAGTCGCAACTCGATGACATCGTCACCTCCTCCATCGGCCTACGCTGGGCCGTCGAAGGCCCCTTCCGCACCTTCGCCCTCGGCGGCGGCCCCGGCGGCCTGCCGCACTTCCTGGAACACCTCGGCCCCAGCCTTCAGAGCCTGTGGAACGACCTCGGCACCCCCACCTTCGACGAACCCACCGTCAAACTCCTCTCCCAACAGGCCGTCAGCGACGAGCCGATCGACACACTGGCAGCCGAACGCGACCAAGCACAGATCAAAGTGATGCGCGCGCTGAGCAAGGTTCCGCACCACGCTTCGGCGTGAGCCCCGTACGACGGTTCACCTGTCGCACCATCCCCCACTCGTGCTGGATACAAGAACGCGGCTCAGCAACGGCAGATGGCCGTTTCCGCGAGCTCACCGTCTACGTTGATCCGGGTGCAACCCCGTCCCTGCTCCGGCCCTGGAGGGCGTGTACGGAACTTGGCCCTGTCGCACATCCGTTGGTCGCGGAGCGTCGCCGACCTAACCATCGGCACAGTTCAGATCCTGGTAGGCGCTCTGGCCTGGAGGTTCGCCGGCTGGCCTGCGGACACGGGGGTGAGCGGCTCGCACTCGACGGACATCTGGCAGGCGGGCTGACACCTCGCTTGGGTGCTACTCGGCCCCATGGGGCTGCGGCTTTTTCGTGTCGCCAGCTCCACGGGCACGACATGACGCCCCGTTACCACCGGATATGCGACAGAGCCGTTGACCGTACAGACCCGTCCAGAAGGCGGCCTGAGCCAGGAAGCCCCTCCCCGAAGAAAGGGGATCCGCAGTCAACGGAGACGTCTCATCGGGAGCTGGTGATGCTGGCCTCGCCGATCGACGGGCTGGCCATGAGCGCGTCGATGATCTGCTGCTGAGAGGTTCGCGTGCGATTGTCCATGGCGGCTCGGGCCGCGACCGGATCGCGGTCGCGGACCGATTCCCAGACCGCGCGTCGTTGATGCGCGGCTGATGCCGAGAACGGAAGCGATCCCAAGGTGATCCGTAGAACTCGTTCCAGCTCGTCGAAGACCTGGATGACCGACCGGGCCAGCCTGTCGTTGCCGCAGTTGTCGGCGATGATCGCGTCGAACTCCAAGGTGGCGCGGAGGAATGCCTCGATGCTCTCTGTATCCCGTAGCTCGTAGGACTGGCCGAGCAGTTCTTCCATCCGGGCGAGATCATCCTGCGGGCAGCCGCGCTCTGCCGCGAGGGCAGCGGTCTCCGTCTCCAGAAGCCGGCGGAAGGCGCACAGATCGCGTGTCCCCTTCAAAGTCACAGGCAGGATCCGGTATCCCGAGCGGGGGAGCACATCGACCAGCCCATCGCGCTGCAGCCGGGTCAGAGCCTCTCTCACCGGCATGGTGCCGGCGTCGGTCAGCCGCGTCAGATCCGTCTTGGTGACATGGGCGCCGGGCGCCAGGTCAAGCTCGATGATCCGCCGCTTGATCGCGAGATATGCGCGCTCGGTGGCGCTCAGGCTGGGGTGGTCCGTGCGGAGGATGGCGGGCAGATACTTCACGAATCCATCCTAGGGATTTGATATCCCAGTCAGAAGTTCTTGGATCTTAGCGGTCTGTGCAGCCGCAGGTGGCGGCCGACGCCGTAAAGGTGGCCCGCGAGACGCCGGCCTCGATCGTCTTCGCGGCCGGCTGTCGGCTGCGCCTCGTGGCAGTTGCCGCCGCTGGCCGGTCTTGCCTGGCCCCTTTGTTGGCACTTTCCTCGCCGGACCTCGCGGGGGCGCAATCGAACCCGTCGGCCCGAGGGCGGCGAAACAAGGGACCAGAGCAAACGATCAGTCCGCCGTTGCCGTCAGCTGCTTCGCAAAAGTGTCTGCGACCTGCGCAACCCACTCCGGATTCTCAAGCGGCGGGTAATGCCCGATGTCAGGCACCCGCAACAGCTGCGCCGCCGAGCCCATCTCGGCGACCGTGTCATCGACCAGCTCATCCTGCACGAAGAAGTCGTCGGTGCCCTGCACGAGCAGGACCGGGCACCGCACATCGCCGAGGCGGCCGCGCAGGTCGTGGGAAGCCCACGCCTGACCGTCGAACTGACCGGCCTGCTGGGATGTGCTGCGCTGAAGCCACCTCAGCTCGGTTTCCTGCTCGGCTGTCAGCTTCTTGCTCGCCGAGGCCACCGCCGCATACTCAAGGTGATCCGTCCAGTCGGCATCGGGCGCGCTTGTCCGACCTGCCAGCAACGCGGCAGCCTCGGCCGACAGCGGTGTCCACGACGCTGCTTGCATCGCGACGACACCTCGATAGCTCTCTCCGTGGTGAGCGGCAAGATCCAGTGCCGTCAGGCCTCCGACAGAGGCGCCGAGCACAAAGGGTGAGATTCCAGGCAGCACCGTGCGCACGAACGCGTGCACGAACTCGGCGTGGTCGTGAATGGAAGTCCCCGGCTGCCACTGCGCCGGGTAGGAACGGCAGTGCCCGGGAAGATCGGGCGCGATCGCGCGATATCCGCGTTCAGCGAGCAACGGCAGAAGGTGCCGGTAGATCCGAGAGTCCGTGGCCCCCGGGTGAATGCACACGATCGGGACGCCTTCGCCGGCCTCGTCGAAGTAGGTTCGTGCACCGTTGACCGCGACATAGCGGCCCGTGATCGGTTCGAAGGTCGTCATCGCTCAACTCCTTGCTGGTCGCATACAGGGATTTTTCGGCCACATGGCAGCGGCCCACCGGCAGCATTAAGGCATCTGAGATCTCTATGAAGCAAGTTGAGATCTTAGACCCCTGCCCGGCGACCACGGCGCCGAAAGCTCCGGGACGCGCTGTAGGCGGTTGATAACTGGGCTCGCGGGTCAGCGGGGGCGGTGAGGGGTGCTGTTGAGCCGGGTCATCAACTCGCGGTTAGTGGCTCGGGATGCCTGGAGGTCTTCTTCGCGCTCGGAGAGCTGGTCGCGGAGCTCGGCGACGTGTTGTTCAAGGTGGTCGATCTCCCGCTGGAGGGGGTCTGTGTCGGTGGGAGCGCCGAGGCCATTGACGCGCCAGGCGTCTTGGCCAAAAGCTTCGGACAGGCGTTGTTCGAGGCGGGCCACGTGGCCCGCAAGGCGTGTGTTGCGTTCGGTGCGGTTGGCCAGATCGCTCAGCAGGGAGTTCCGGCTGCCCTGCGGTCCGGTGGTGTTGTTGGTGGTTGGGCGGCCTTGGCTGCTACGGCTGCGTGGAGGTCGCCGCGGTCGGCGCCCGTGCGGCAGTGGCTTTCGTGGAGTACACGCCGTCGCCCGAGGCGCACTATCCGGTCGCCATCGAGCAGGGCTACGCCACCGCGCAGTGGATCGTCCGCGAGGGGGCGTCCAAGGGGCTGGATGCACAGCGCATGGCAGTGGCCGGGGAATCGGTCGGCGGGAACATGACCGCCGCACTCGCCCTCATGGCCAAGGAGCGCGGTGACGTCACGTTCGTACAGCAGTCGATGTACTACCCGGTCACGGACGCGGCCATGGACACCGGTTCCTACGACCAGTTCGCCACCGGCTACTACCTGAGCCGCAAGCTGATGGAATGGTTCTGGGACGCCTACAC
>NZ_JBNHIN010000101.1:0-11231 GCF_050054615.1 Streptomyces sp. YGL11-2 | reverse complement strand
CGGCCTCTACGAGTACTGGCGCGACCCCGACGTCTCCGACGATGACGCGCCAGGGGCGTGGTGGACGACCTGCACGATCATCACGACCGAAGCCACCGACGCCGCCGGACACGTCCACCCCCGCATGCCGCTGGCCATCGCCCCCGCCGACTGGAACGCCTGGCTCGACCCCGCCCACCACAACGCCGACGAACTCCGCGCCCTGCTGGCCGCCCCCGCCGCCGGCCACCTGAACACCCGTGCCGTGTCCACCGCGGTCAACAACGTGCGCAACAACGGCCCGCAGCTCCTGGACGACGCCGCCGACGACCACGCCTGAGCCCGGCCGGCGGGCTCAGCTGCATTGCGCACCGACGAGTTGGCCCTGTGGGCCAACCGGTTCACGGTGCCGGACTCAAGATCATCAAGTTCTCCGGGTCCGGGACGGGCACGAAGCCGACCTTCACGTAGACCTCGTGAGCGTCGCGCGTGGCCAGCAGAACCCGCTTGAGCTTGTAGGGGGCGAGGTGATCGCGCACCGCGCCGGCCAGCCGGGTTCCGAGGCCCTTGCCACGGTGCGCAGGAGCGACATACACATCGCACAGCCAGGCAAAGGTGGCCCGGTCGGTGACGACGCGGGCGTAGGCGACCTGGCAGCCCGCGGTGTCATAGATGCCGAAGTTCACCGAGCCGCGTATCGACTGCTCGACCGTTTCCCGGCTGCGTCCCAGTGCCCAGAACGCCTCAGTCGAGAGCCAGCGGTGCACGAGGGCGACATCGAGACGATCCGGGTCCATGGAGAGTTCGTAGCCGTCTTCCCTGCTTCTGATCATGAAGAAGCAGCGTAGTGACATGGCTTGGTTTTTCCAAGTGTCCACTTGGAAAAACCAAGTAGCGCGCTCGAAGTCAGTCCTTGCGGCCTGTGGCGGCGACGGTGACACCGAGGCCGATCATTGCCAGCCCGCCGAGGCCGCCAACCAGGGAAAGTCGACGGGGTGAGCGGGCGAACCAGTCCCGTGCGGTGGCCGCGGCCAGTCCCCACACGCTGTCGGAGGCCACGGCGATGATGTTGAAGACCAGCCCGAGCAACAGCATCTGCGCCGTGACGTGTCCTTGGCCGCGATCGACGAACTGCGGCAGCACGGCAGCGAAGAACACGATGGTCTTGGGGTTCGCCACACCGACCGCGAACCCCTCCCACAGCGTACGCAGGCTGCCCCGCGCCGCCTTGTCGGCGGTGAACGCGGCCTGGAACGAGCCGCGTTGCCGCCACGCCCTGACGCCGAGACACACGAGATAGACGGCGCCGGCCAGCTTGAGCACGGTGAAGACGACGACGGAGCGTTCCACGACGGCCCCGACTCCCAGCGCCACGGCCACGATGAGCACATAGGCTCCCAAGGTGTTCCCCACGACGGTGGTCAGCGCGGCGCGACGCCCTTGTGCCAGCGCGCGCCCGACGACGAAGAGGACGCTGGGCCCGGGAATCACGATCAGCAGGAAGGACATGGCCGCAAAGGCGAGCAGTCGGTCAGCAGGCACCATGGTGCTCATGTAAGCACGCACGAGCTACACATCTCATGCCGATTTCCCGACGGGGTCGCAGCGTCCGCGACCCTGCGCCGCGCCTACGAGCACCGCCCTACCCACCCCGCGGAGACGTCAACTCCGTTGCCCGCGCACCAGCGTCGCCGCGCGCCGGGGTGAACCTGGACGGGGACATGTCCGTGCCGGTCCCCGCAAGCGGCCTGAACGGCCGCTCCTTCATGGTGGTCGGTCACGACATGGGCGGCAAGACGGATCCGAGTGGGGCGGCCAGTTGGGGGCGCCTCGACGGCTGGAAGCACTGGTTGACGGTCACCGGCTCCCACCACGGCACCTTCACCGACCTGCCGATCCTCGCCGAAGAACCGGCAGTCCCGGAGCCACCCGGTACGACGGTCTCCGCCCAGCGGTCGGTGCAGACCGCCCGGGCCTGTGTCCGGGCCTTCTTCGACCTGCACCTGCGGGGGATGCCGGAGCCACACCTCGACGGTCCGTCCGCGGCCTCCTCGGACGTCACCTTCCACTCCTGATCTGATGCCGCGCACTGGTGCCCCGTAGTGGTGCCCCGCGTCCTCGTACGAGTCGACCGTAGGAGGACGCGGGTGGGGGCAACAAGACTGCCCCGCCGGCCAGTTAGCCCATGCTCTTGGCGCCGTCCAGGGACTCGCGGATGATGTCGGCGTGGCCGGCGTGCTGGGCGGTTTCGGCGATGATGTGCATCATCACCCGGCGCACCGTCCAATGCGCCCCCGCTTCGAACCACGGGGCCTTCGGCAGCGGCTGGGTGGCGTTCAGGTCGGGCAGGGTGGCGACCAACTCGTCGGTCCGGCGGGCCACTTCGGCGTAGTCGGCCAGCACACCGGCCAGCGTCTCGGTGGGCAGCAGGCGGAACTCGTCGGCCCGCCGGGCCCAGTCCTCCTCCGTCATGGCGGTGAAGTCGCCCATCGCGGACGGGCCCTCCAGGACGAAGTCCGCCCAGTGCCGCTCGACCGAGGCGACGTGCTTGATCAGACCGCCCAGGCACAGCTCGCTGGCCGTGGTCCGCTGCCGGGCCTGGTCGTCGGTGAGGTCGCGGGTGGTGAAGCGCAGGAAGCGCCGCTGGTGGGCCAGCAACGCCAGCAGGTCGGCACGCTCACCGGTGGCCGCCGGAGCGTCGGCCGGGTCGCGGTCGGTGGATTCCGTGCCGGTGATGATCTCGCTCATGGTCTCCGTCTTCCCTTGGTTCTGTGCCGTCGGTGTCTCGTGCCGTCGGCGTCCCTGTTCCGTCGGTCAGGGATGACGTTAGGAGGCATAGCGGTCACTTTCTGACCTGAATCCGGGGAGAATCAAGGTCATGGCAAACACCAGTACCCGGACGTTGCAATTGCTGTCCCTGCTTCAGACCCACCGGTACTGGCCGGGCACCGAACTGGCGGAGCGACTGGGGATCTCGGTCCGCACCCTTCGGCGGGACATCGACCGGCTGCGCGAGCTGGGATATCCGGTCGAGGCGCAGCGCGGCGTCGACGGCGGCTACCAGCTCGCTGCGGGCGCGGCACTGCCGCCGTTGGTGATCGACGACGAGGAGGCGGTGGCCCTGGCCGTGGGGCTGCAGACCGCGGCCCAGGGTGCGGTGGAGGGCATCGCCGAGTCCTCGGTCCGGGTGCTGGCCAAGGTCGTGCAGGTGATGCCGGCCCGGCTGCGGCGCCGCGTGGAGAGCCTGCGCACGATGACCGAGCCGGCCGACTGGGGCGCGGAGGCCGGGGCGGACGTCGACCCCGCCGTCCTCACCACGGTCGCCTTGGCCTGTCGGGACACCGAGCAGCTCCGCTTCTCCTACAGCGCCGCCGACGGCCGGATCACCGACCGGCACGTCGAACCCCATCGCCTGGTCTGTCTTCGTCGGCGCTGGTACCTGGTCGCCTACGACGTCACCCGGCACGACTGGCGCACTTTCCGGGTCGACCGGCTCACCGCACCGCACAGCACCGGCTCCCGGTTCCGGCTTCGCGACCTGCCCGCCGCCGACGCCGCCGCATTCGTCCGCGCCCGCCTGAACAACGTTCCCCGCCCGTACCGCGTGGAGGTTCTGGTCGACGCCTCGGCCGCGACCGTGCGCGAACGGATCGGCCGATGGGGAACGGTCGAGGAGGTCGACGCGGGGCACTGCCGTGTACGGATGACCGCCGACTCCCTGGACTGGCCGGCCATGGCGATGGGCGTGCTCGGCGCGGACTTCCATGTGCTGCACCCGCCCGAACTGCTCGACCGGATCCACGAGTGGGGGACCCGTTTCCACCGTGCGTCGTCCCGGCGCAGCGGGGGATAGGTCTGCCCCCCCCCGGAACTGCCTTGGCCCCGGGGCAGCGAGCGGCTTGCCAACGGCTGCCGGCGAGCACCCGGCCGTGGCTCAACTGCCGTGCTGCACAAGGGCCCTTGCGCAGCACGGCAGGTTCCGGCTCCTGTCGGGATTCGTCCTCGGTGCCTGTGACGTCGGATCCGAAGACGACCTGGTAGCCGCGTTCGTCCGCCTGCCGGGCCGTGGTGCGGCAGCAGCCGGTGTCAGGTGAGGCCCGCGGCCTGTTCCGTGGTGTTCCGGGGCGCCTTCTCGCGGCGCGGGAGCAGGAGCGGGGTGGCCAGGAGGAGGACTCCGGCGAGCGCGATCGCGGTGCGGGGGCTGGTGACGGCGGCAAGCAGACCCCATGCGGCGGTCAGGGCCGCGATGCTGGTGCTGCTGCTGACCGCCCACGCGGACAGCGTGCGGGCGACCCGGTCGGGGGCGGTGTGGTCGAGCCGGTAGGTGGCCAGCACGGGGCCGAACACGGCGCAGCAGGTCACCAGTCCGAGCTGGAGGACGATGATCAGTACCATCCCGGGGACGCCGGGCCGGACGAATGCCAATCCCACAGGCCAACACGCGCGCAGCGCCCCGGCGGTGAGCATCACCTTGTGCTGTCCGAAGCGCGCCACGAGGCGGGGCGCCAGGCGTGATCCGACGAGACCGCCGACGCAGGGGGCCGCGAACACGAAACCGTACTGCCAGGGTGCGAACCCGAGGCGGCCCAGCAGGAGTACGGCGAGCAGCGGCTCGGAGGCCATGATCAGGCCGTTGGCCACGATGGAGTTGAAGAGCAGCGGGCGCAGCGTGGGATGGGTGAGGATATGGCGCCACCCTTCGAGCAGGTCGCCGGCGCGCAGCCGCGGTGCACCGGTCCGTGCGGGGCGCGGCTCGCTCCCACCGATGGAGCGGATGCCCAGTGCCGACAGCAGGTAGCTGACCGCATCGGCCACCACGCTCGTCACCGGGCCGAACAGCCCGATGGCGGCCCCGCCGAGCGGTGGTCCCACCACACTCGCGGTCCACATCGTGGACTCGAACCGGCCGTTCGCGACGAGCAGGTCCTCCGGCGGCACGAGCGCCTTGAGATACGCACCGCTGGCAGCCCTGAAGGTGATGTCGGCCGCGGCGACGACGACGGAGACGACGAGAAGTTGCACGAAGCTGAGCCGGCCGAGCGCGAACGCGGCGGGGACGCTCAGCAACGCGGCGAAACGGGTCAGGTCCATCGCCACCATGACCGGCCGCTTGCGGCGGAACTCCACCCACGGGCCGAGCGGCACCGCCACCACGGCCCCCACCGCCCGCCCCGCGGCAGACAGCGCCGCCACCTGGGTCGGCCCGGAGTGCAGTACGAGGACCGCGATCAGGGGAAACGCACCGAACCCGAGCCATGTGCCGTACACGCTGACCGCATAGGCTGCCCACAACCGCCGGAACTGCCGTCCCAGCGTCCGCCTGCCCGTCATGTCCCACGCGCCTCTCGCCGATGTGAACAACCACTCGATGACCATCGGTATCAAAGCGACTGGCAGATGCCCGGATCAAACAACCGACCCGACAGCAAAGCACAACCATTGGTTGTGGATGTACCGTGGTCGGCGTGGATCTCGATGTTGTGCGCACCTTCGTGGCCGCCGCCGACGCGGGGCGGTTCCAAGACGCTGCCGCCGAACTGTCGATCACCCAGCAGGCCGTCTCCAAACGCATCGCCACGCTGGAGAAGATCCTCGGTGCGCGGCTGTTCACCCGTACCGCGCGAGGCGCGACGCTCACCATCGACGGACAGGCGTTCCTGCCGCACGCCCGCGATCTTCTACGGGTCGAAGAGCGGGCGGTGGCCTCCGTTCGTCCCGGCCGCCGCGCGCTGCGCGTCGACGTGATCGGCCGGCGCCTCGCCCCGGCCGGTCTGCTGCGCGACTTCCATCGCGCGCACCCCGAGATCGAGCTCGATGTCGTGACCCTCTTCGACGTCGACGGGGCCATCAACGCCATCCGGGCCGGCACGATCGACGCCTCCTTCCGCGCCGTCACCATGCCCGGCCGGCAGCTCCCCGACGACATCGGGGCCGCCCGGGTCTTCGACGAGCCGATCGAGCTCCTCACGGGACCGGCCCACGAACTCGCCGCCGCCCGCGCGGTCACGCCCGCCGAGCTCGTCGGACACCGGATCTGGATGCCCGGCATCGTTCCCGGCACCGAGTGGGGCGCCTACTACGACGCCCTCGCCGCCGCGTTCGCGCTCACCATCGAGATCACCGGCCCCGACTTCGGCATCGAACCCCTGCTGGACACCATCACCGACTCCCGGTCACTGGCGACCTTCGTCGGCGAGGAGACGCGCCTCGTCTGGCCCGTCGACCACGGCCTGCGGCGCATCGCCGTGCGAAATCCGACACCCGTCTACCCGCACTCACTGGTATGGCACCGCGACAACCCGCATCCGGGACTCGCCGTGCTCCGCGACCACCTCCGCTCCGGGCGGCGCGACCACTCCGACGCTGGGACCTGGACGCCCACTTGGGCATAGCGGTCAGGACCGCCGGACAACCCAACACCCGGGAGGTGAAGGGGCCGCACCGGAGTGGGCAGCGCCAGGCGCCCGCCGAACGTCCGCCGCCGTGAACGCCGGACCCCCTGGGGCCCCTGCCAGGTTCCCGGCCGGGAAAATTACCGAAAAGTGTCTCCCGGTAGCCCGGTTGAGCAGCAACGATGCGATGGTGAATCATGATCATCGTCGTGCCGTGAACCGTCGCCGGGCTCTCCGGGTCGGTCTGGCCACCCTCAGCATGCTGTCGTTGTCGTCCGCGCTGCCCGCCGCCGCGCAGCCGGCCAACTCCTCCGCCCCGACGTCGCGTTCCGTCCGTCCGACGACCGCGGCCGAAGCGCGTACCGCCGCCTACCTGGAGTCCGTTCGCCAGGACCCGGCGCGGCTGCGCGGTTTCTTCCGGCACCTGCCGAAGGGCGGTGATCTGCACAACCACCTCTCCGGCGCCATACCGACCGAGTACCTGATATCGCTCGCCGCCGAGGACGGACTGTGCATCGACGAGAAGACGATGACGGCGGTCGGGGCGCCGTGCGGTCCCGGGAAGCGGCCGGCGGCCGACGCCCGGACCGACCGGGCCTTCCACGAGGCTGTGATGCGCGCCTGGTCCATGGAGGACTTTCCGGCGGGACAGTCAGGGCACGACCACTTCTTCGACACGTTCGGCAAGTTCGGTGAGGTGACCTGGCGCCACCGCGGCAAGCTGCTGTCGAAGGTCGCCGACGACATCGCCGAGCAGAACCAGTTCTACCTGGAGACGCTGGTCACGCCCGCCTCCGAGGACGCCAAGAAGCTCGCCGACACGGTCGGTTGGGACGGCGACTTCGACCGTATGCACAAGGCCCTGGTTGCCGACGGCGGACTGGACCGCCTGGTGGCCACCGCCCGCAAGGAAGCCGACGACGCCGACGCTGAGTTCCGTACGGCCTCCCGCTGCGGCACCCCCCACCCCGCCCCGGGCTGCCGCCTGACCGTCCGTTGGAACTCCCAGGTCTCCCGCGGCAGCAGCCCCCAGCGGGTCTTCACGCAGATGGAACTGGGCCTGCGCCTGGCCGAGCGGGACGGACGGTTCACCGCGGTCAACCTCGTCCAGCCCGAGGACGGCGAGGTCGCCCTGCGGGACTACTCCCTCCAGATGCGGATGCTCGCCTATCTGCACCGCACCTATCCGCGCGCCCACATCACCCTGCACGCGGGCGAGTTGTGGCCGGGTCTGGCCAAGCCGGAAGACCTGAAGTCCCACATCGACGAGGCCGTCAACGTCGCCCACGCCGAACGCATCGGCCACGGCGTCGACCTCGTCCACGAGGACCACTGGCGGCAGCTGGCCCGGACCATGGCCGAGCGCCAGGTGGCCGTCGAGGTGCCCTTCACCAGTAACGCCCAGATCCTCGGCGTGAAGGGAGCCGAGCACCCCTTCACGACCTACCGCGCGTACGGGGTGCCGATCGTGCTGGCCACCGACGACCCCGGCATCTCCCGCATCGACATCTCGCACGAGTACCAGTACGCGTCCACCACGTACGGTCTCGGCTACGGCGAACTGAAGGATCTGGCCCGCGCCTCGCTGCAGTACTCCTTCCTGCCGGGCCGCAGCCTGTGGCAGGGCAACCCCACCCGGTACGGCTACCACCCGGCCCCCGCCTGCCGCGGACAGCTCCCGGGCGGCGGAACCCCCGGTGCCGCCTGCCGCCACCTCCTCGCGTCCAGCCCCAAGGCAGCCGTCGAGTGGCGGCAGGAGAGCGCCTTCGCCTCCTTCGAGCGGCAGTTCACCACCCACCGCTGACCGGTCCGCTGNGCCCCAAGGCAGCCGTCGAGTGGCGGCAGGAGAGCGCCTTCGCCTCCTTCGAGCGGCAGTTCACCACCCACCGCTGACCGGTCCGCTGACCGCTGTCCCCCTCACGGCCTCGGCGCACCCGTCCCCGTCACCCACGGGGCGCCGAGGCCGTGTGCTGCCGTACGTACCCGCCCCGACCGGCCACGCGAGGCCGGCCGCCGCTCCTCACGCCCCCGGTCCGAGCACCCGCCTGCATCTTCCGCGCGGTGGAACCCCAGAGTCCCGGGACCGCAGAGTCCCGGAGCCCGGGAACCCCGAAGTCCCGGAGGCCGTCGGCACCCGCGTAGCGCCTGCCGCACACGCTCACAGAAGCGGCGTGGGCAGAACCTCGAAGCCGCTCAGCCGGCCCGGCTCCTCGTCCCGAACCTCGACCTTCGCCACGGTCGCGGCCGGTGGCCCCTGGTGTGCCCAGTCGACCAACTGCGCGACGCGGTCCTCGTCTCCTTCGAAGACCGCCTCGACGTTCCCGTCGGGCAGGTTGCGCACCCACCCCGAAACGCCGTACTCAAGAGCGGTCTGCCGGCAGGTGTCCCGGAAGAAGACGCCCTGCACCCGGCCGGACACGATCACGTGCTTCCTCACCATGGGCAGGACTGTAGATCAACGGTCCGGGCCAGGGGACGACCACCGCGTCCGGCACGCCCCGCGAGCCGACCCGGGGTGCGGTTGAGGGCCTGGGCGCGGCGCGCTCCAGGCCCTCAGGCAGGACGGTGACGTGTCGTCCCCCCTCTGCTGTCACCCTTGCTGTCACTCCTGTGCGGTCGCCGACTCCACGTGTTTGGCGTAGGACGCGTCGAGGTCCCGGACCTCCACGGAGGCATGCACCGTGAGGCCGGTGGCCGCCGCCGTATGGGTGCGCACCAGGTCGAGGACGACCTGGCTCAGTAGCGTCTTGGTTTCCGTGCTGCGGCCCGGGAGGATCGCGAACTCCACGTGGATCAGGGCGTGTTGGGGTTCGTCGTGGGCGATGACGACGTCGTCGACGCAGCGGAAGCGGGTCTTGCAGCTCTCGACGGTGATGCCGTCGACCGTCTTCGCGGCGAGCGCGTGCAGTTCACGGGCGAAGCGGCGGCGGTCCAGGACCTCCCGCAGCGTCGCGTCGTGGTCGATGAGGATGTGCGGCACAGGATCTCCTCCGGGAACAGGGAACCAGCCGGCGGCCGCGGACGGTCACCAGCGGCTATCCAGCGATATCTGGCCCTTGCGGCGGTGCAGTTGGGAGCGGGTCGTCGTGGAGAGGAACGTTAGCGGACCGGCCGACCGCGCTTGCGGGGAGCCTCGGCGAGCGGACCGGCCCGTGCAACCCCCTCTCCACCACCCCCTCTCCACCACCGCCGAATCCCTACGCCGTCGCTCACCGCTTCCGCCGTTCGCAAGCCGACCGCGGCCCGTGTGTCAGAGCGGTGTGGAACACTCGCCGTCGCCGTACGAACAAAGGACCGAACCAGTGCTGAGCAAGTGCTGAAAACGTGCTACATCAAGGGGGATTGGCATTCATGAGCGTGAGCATCTCATTCATCAGCGCGACCACGGAGGAACTGGATCGGGGGGAGAACGACCCGAGTTGGGCCGATGAATACATCTACGAGCTGTACACCAGCGACGACGTCTCGATACCGGATCGACCTCGCGGCGGCCCGGACAAGGCGTGGGCCGGCCTCCAGTTTCTGCTCGACGAGACGGACGCGGAACTTGATTTCCTGATGGACGGGTTCCAGATCCAGAAGGACGGCACCCTGTTCGGGTGGTCTGCGGAGCAGATCGAGAGCGTGGCACGGCAACTGCGGGCGAGGCCGTGGGAGCGGTTGGCGGCGCACTACGACCCGGAGCGGATGATGAAGGAGAAGGTGTACCCCAACACCTGGAGGCTCGACCCGGAAGGCGAGCTGGACTGGCTGGAGCGCTCCTACGACGATCTCGTCGCATTCTTCAAGGAGGCGGCCGCAGGTGGATATGGGGCGTTCATGAGCTTCAGCTTCTGAGCCGAGCTTCCGCGCGTTCTGGATCAGCCACCCTGCCTCCTTCCCGGCAGGCCGGGGACGAACCGCGCCACATCCCGATGCCGCACGCGCGCACGCACACGCGACGCGACCTCTGGTCAGGGGTGAGAGAAAGCCCGCCGGGCCTGACCATGGCCCGGCGGGCCGCGCCGGGCCCCGCTCTGCTGGACCTGAGCGGAAGCTGGACCTGCACGGAAGCCGGGGCGGCGCAGCCGTCGGACGGTTCCGGAGGGAGTGTCGCTCGCCCCCCATCGGACCGGCCCCGGCGGGCCGGGGCGAAGCCCCCGAGGCATAAGGTCGCCGGGTTCAGCGGATCATGGACAGACGGAGCCCGCGGCGATGGATATGCCCGGTCGACGCCACCGACGGAATGCGGGCCGCCGCGTTCTGCCTTGATCACACGGGCGCCGGCCAGAGCCAGAACACACCGGTGTCCACACCGAATGGCGTCGTCCCGTTCCCGGTCGGCGCGGCGGCAATCATCCTCTGTGCCGGGCAACTTGACGGAGAATTAGTTCAGGGCTCGGGACCCTGAATACGGTGGACAGTCGCGCGCAATAGCAGTGTCCGGAAGTGAAAGATCGACTGTCGATCGCGTAGTGCGGACGGTGAGGCGAAATGATCGAGGGCGGCATTTCGTCGCCCCTCGGACCTGCGTATTCATCCCGCTGCCCATCCGGGCCGGCATCCCGGCGGTATCAGAGAAGAGCGGCCGGGAAATTTTCCGGGGAAAGTAATATTCCGGTAATGACTCTTTTTATATCCGTAAACGCTTCCTACTCTGAGGCGACTTTTGCAGCAAAGCCCTGGGCTTTTTTGAAAGGCGCCGCATGGTAAGCGTTAACGAGTTTGCTCCCCAGAAGGCACGCGACCCCAGCTCTCTCCGTCGGGATGTGGGACTGATCGGGTTGATGTGGGCCTCAGTGGGCTCCATCATCGGATCCGGATGGCTGTACGGCGCCCAGAAGGCCGTTGTGGTGGCGGGTCCGGCCGCGATGATCTCCT
>NZ_JBNHIN010000100.1:0-11684 GCF_050054615.1 Streptomyces sp. YGL11-2 | reverse complement strand
CGCACCAGCCACTACAAACGACGAGGACACAGCCCATAGAACTGCCCAACCATCAGCACAAACACCGTTACAGTACTAGTGCCGCATCAGGCAACGTTCGCCCTTCGGGGACGCGTGACTTGATTGCTGCGCTGGGCGGCACCGGACAGCCAGAATGATCACGTGGCTGAACGTGTGCGGGTCCGGGAGATCGATGACGACGAGGGCAGGCGGTTGCTGCGGATCATCCGCAGAGGCACTGGGTCGGTGGTGACCTGGCGGCGGGCTCAGATGGTGCTGTTATCCGCGCAGGGCATGCCCGTGGCGAGGATCGCCGAGGCGACGTTCACCAGCCCGGACCGGGTCCGAGACGTGATCCACAACTTCAACGCCGACGGCTTCGATTCGCTCTACCCCAAGTACAAGGGCGGCCGGCCCAAGACCTTCACCCTCCCCGAACGCCGCGAGATCAAGAAGATCGCCAAGTCCAAGCCGGTCGAGCACGGCCTGCCGTTCTCGACCTGGAGCCTGGCCAAGCTGGCCGATTTCCTGGTCGCCGAGGGGGTGGTCGACGACATCAGCCACGAGGGCCTTCGGGCCCTGCTCCGCCAGGAGGGCGTCTCGTTTCAACGCATAAAGACCTGGAAAACCTCCCGCGACCCTAACTACGCCGCCAAGAAGGCCCGCGTCGAGCACCTCTACGCCATCGCTGACGGCGAGGTCATACCCGAGGCAGGCGAGCCCGAAGTCATCTTCTGCCTGGACGAGTTCGGGCCGCTCAATCTCCAACCCCATCCTGGTCGGCAGTGGGCCGAGCGCGGCGGACGGCACAAGGACCCCCTCCGCGAGCCCCGGCCCCGCCGGCGGGCGACCTACACCCGCCCGCACGGGGTCCGCCATCTGCTCGCCGCCTTGGACCTGGACAGGGACCGGCTCTACGGCCACATCAAACCGAAGAAGAACCGGACGAGGTTCCTGGAGTTCTGCCGCTACTTGCGCAGCCTCCACCCTCCCGAGATCCGCATCGCCATCGTGCTCGACAATTTCTCTCCGCACCTGACCACGAAGAAGGACACCCGGGTCGGCGACTGGGCCGCGGCCAACAACGTCGAGTTCGCCTACACGCCGACCAACAGCTCCTGGCTCAACCGCATCGAAGCCCAGTTCACCGCCCTGCGCTACTTAGGATTCCTTGCAAAGTGAGCTGTATTGCCTTGGGATGACAGGTCATTAGCCGGTGTTGTGTCTCTGTCTGGTGTTGTGGTGGGGGCGTTGGGCATGGTGCAGCGGAGGCCGTGGGAAGTCGAGGACGGGTTGTGGGAGCGGATTGCCGGGCTGCTGCCGGTGGTCAAGCGCCGGGTGCGGTATCCGGGTGGCAAACGGCTCGATGACCGGCGGGTGCTGAGCGGGATCCTGTTCGTGCTGTACACCGGCATCCCTTGGGAGTTCCTGCCCCAGGAGCTGGGATACGGCTCGGGCAGCACGTGCTGGCGCAGGCTGCGCGACTGGCATCAGGCCGGGGTGTGGCAGGCTCTTCACGAACTGCTGCTGGCCGAGCTGCGTGCGGCCGAGCTGCTGGACTTCTCCCGGGCCGCGGTCGACGGCTCCCATCTGCGGGCGATGAAGGGCGGCTCGAAGACCGGGCCCTCACCGGTGGACCGGGGAAAGACAGGCAGCAAGCACCACGTGATCACCGAAGCGCACGGCATCCCGCTGGCGGCCACGCTCACCGGCGGAAACCGCCACGACGTCACCCAGCTCATGCCGCTGGTCCACGCCATACCGGCCGTCAAAGGCAAGCGGGGGCGCCCCCGAAAGCGCCCCGGCGCTCTGTTCGCCGACCGTGCCTACGACTCCGACACCTACCGCCGCGAACTGCGCGAGGTGGGCATCCGCCCCCTCATCGCCCGCCGCGGGACCCAGCACGGCTCCGGTCTGGGCATCCACCGATGGGTCGCCGAAGCAGCCTTCGCCCTTCTGCACTGGTTCCGACGCCTGCGCATCCGCTGGGAGATCAGGGAAGACCTCCACGAAGCTTTCCTCATCCTCGGCTGCAGCATCATCTGCTGGCGACGCCTCAAAACCTCATTTTGCTAGGAGTCCTTAACCCTCGACGGCACCGACCATGTCAGCCACAAAGAGCAGGGCAGCATGATCCGCCGCTACATCCTCTGGCGGAACAAGCACGCCGACGACGAACGCCTCCGCGAGGTCGTCAACAGGGCGAACGTTGCCTGATGCGGCACTAGATCGTGCAGCGGTGCGGTGCACGCCAGCGCTTTGATGCGCTGCGCGAATCCGGTGTCTAAGGGTGCAGGTGCGGCATCCACTCTCCAAACGGTAAGGGGGAGCACTGACAATAGGGGGGCTCATGGCCGAAGTTGTCAGCGATGGTGGCCGAGATCAAGGCAGAACGCCCTGGTCATAACCCTTGTCCCTGTTCGACCAGGACGAGGGCCTGCGCCGCCAGGTGTTCCTCACCGACACCCCCTACTCCGGTGGCGGTTCCGCCCAGTTCCTGGAGGTCCGCCACCGCGGGCATGCCATCGTCGAGGGCCACATCCGGTGCGGCAAGACCACCGGCTTCGGCTGCTTCCCCTCCCGCCACTTCGGCATCAATGCCGTCTGGCTCGTACTCAGCCTCGCGGCAATCGACCTGCTGGCCTGGACCCGCGTCCTGCTGCTGGACGGCGAACTCGCGGTTGTCGAGCCGAAGAAGCTCCGCTACCGGCTGCTGCACGTCGCCGCACACCTCACCCGCGGCGGCCGCCGCCTGCGCTTGCGGATATCGGCGACCTGGCCCTGGAGACACGAACTGGCCACGGCCTTCCACCGCCTCGCCGCGCTACCCCGTCCCGCCGGCTGACCAGCAAACCCCTGACCGCCCACGCCCCGAAGGGCCCCCGGAGAACCCGACCACCGCGCCGGGACTCCATCGTGCCCAAAGCAACGAAACCACCCGGCCCACCCAGCCGCTGGCGATCAGCAACGCCTCATCGCCCCAAGCGAAACGGCGAGGTTGAAGCGGCGGCGCGCGGTCCCCGCCGGCACCGTCCCGGCAAGCTCCGCGCCGACAAGGCGTATTACTCCGCCGACCGCCTGAGGTGGCTGCGCGAACGCGGCATCGTCCCGCGCATCGCACGCCCCGGCATCGAGACCAGCGAGCGCCTGGGCCGACACCGCTGGAAGATCGAACGGTCGATCTCCTGACTCTTCGGATACCGCCGGCAAGCGTCGGACGACTCACAGGGCCGCCCACCCAGAGGATGTCCACTTTCGCCCATAACGGGTCAGGAATTCACCTCGTGCGCTGGATCAATTCTCACGATCGTGGAGGTGCGGTCGGCGGACACCAGGTCTGCCGCCCCCCGGCACTATGGGATGCGAGCTTCATGAACAACAAGGATCTGGTCCTCAAGGCAGTAGGTGAGCTGTTCGGCGACAAGGACACCTCCGCGGTGGACCGCTGGGTCTCCTCAACGTTCAAGCAACACAGCGCGCTGGCCGCCGACGGCCCTGAGGGCCTGCGCGGACTGGTCTCCTCGCTGCCCGCGGACTTCCGATACGAGGGCGCCCGGGTCATCGCCGACGGAGACCTCGTCGCGCTGCACGGGATCTACCACGGTTTCGGCTCCGCGCCGCTGGTCGCCTTCGATATCTTCCGCGTCGAGAACGGCAGGCTCGCCGAGCACTGGGACGCCCTGACGCCGGTGGTCAAGGAGACCGTCAGCGGTCGTTCCCAGACTGACGGCCCTGCCCAGGTCAGCGACCTGGGCAGCACCGAGGCGAACCGCAAGGTGGTCGCCGAGTACGCAGACAAGGTCCTCAAGGGCGCCGAATACTCGGTGGCCACCGACTACACCTCCACCGAGACCTACCTCCAGCACAACCCGGAGGCCGGTGACGGTCTCGACGGCTTCGGCGTGGCCGCAGCGAAGTGGGCCGCGCAGGGCAAGAACGTCGTCTACAAGACGATCTACAAGGTCATCGCGGAGGGCAACTTCGTTTTGGTTCAGGCCGATGGGGAGTTCGGCGGGCCGGTCGCGTATTACGATCTCTTCCGCCTTGCTGACGGGAAGATCGTTGAACACTGGGACGTCATCCAGGGGATCCCCGCCGAACTGCCCCACGAAAACGGCCTGTTCTGAGCCACATCTTCAGTACGGGCTTGGAGCCGACGGCGGCAGATGATGCCTGTGGTCAGGCCCGGTTTCCGCGCGGCCTACCGCCGAGGGAAATGAGGGTTTGTTTGTTTCCAGGCATCGCCATACCACTGGCTGCTCCTCCATATCGACGACCGCCACCTGCCGTGTAACAACGTGGCGCGGCATCTCCAGGTCCGGACAGGATGACAAAGCCTTCCAACACTGTGCGGACCGCACCGCAACCGAAACCTGTCTCGAGGAATCCTGAGACTCATGGCTACGCCAATGACCGACGCCGCATGGCGCACCTTCGTCAGCGAGAGCACGCGGACCGCGAAGATCGCTACCACTCGTGCCGACGGACGGCCGCACGTCGCGCCCGTGTGGTTCCTGCTGGACGGCGACAACGTCGTATTCAACACCGCTAAGAACAGCGTCAAGGGCCGTACGCTGATCCGCGATGGACGGGTCACCCTCTGCGTCGACGATGATCGGCCACCGTTCTCCTTCGTCGTTATCGATGGCCAGGCGGAGGTGAGCGAGGACGCACCGCAGGTGCGCGAATGGGCGGCTCGGATCGCGGCCCGCTACGTGGGAGAGAAACGTGCCCTGGAGTACGCCGCCCGTAACAGCGTGCCCGAGATCCTCCTGGTACGGATGTCGATCGACAAGGTTGTGGCGTTCAACGGCGTAGCTGACTGACAGAGCGGACAGTCGTGCACCGTCACCCCCGTGGATCTAGGTCCAGGCCTCATTACTTTCAGGGAAGGCTTCGGGCCGTTGAGGAGGGGTGTCAACCGTCTCGATTCGCCCGCCGCGGCCAATCGATGATTGTCGGTTCCCTGCACAGGATCTACCGCGAGCGTGATCGGTTCCTGCTGTCGTGGCGGTGCCCGACGGCAATCAACCCATTCGACCCGTTGGGGCATTCCGGAGTCCGGCTTCCGAGGTGGGCGATCCCTCGCCCGGCCAGGGGGGAGGAACAAGCGCTTCCTGGAGCTGTTCACTGCGCGCGGTCGTGGTGCGCCTTCGTCTCCGTGCCGTTCCATTTGTAGTAGTCGGTCTGGTCGAGCCCCATGAATCCCAGGAGACGCGCAGCGTATTCAGCGAACATCTGCTCAATCGTTTGGGGAAGGTTGTAGTAGGTAGGGATCCCACGACGGCGCCGGCCTCGGTCACCTGCGTCATGTTGCGCAGGTGGATGAGGTTGAAGGGTGTCTCGCGTACGCAGTGCACCAGTTGGCGTCGTTCCTTGAGGCAGACGTCCGCCGCCCGTTCGATCAGCGTGTTCGCCTGCCCTTGCGCGATCCGGCCCACAACGCCCAGCGCGCACGGCACGATCGCCATTCCCGACGAGGGGTAGCTGCCCGAGGTCGGCAGGCCGTGAGGTCCGCCGGGTCGTGTGCGGTGACCTTCTTGGACAGTTCGCCCAGGAGTGCTTCGACCGGATCCTGTTCTGCGGGGCCCCCGAACTCGTGTGCCACGAGTTGCGGCCTGTCTGCGAGACGATGAGGTCCACGTGGGCGACTCGATCGTCGTCCACAAGCCCCGAGAGCACGTAGCGCGCCATGCGCGTACCGCCGGCTCCCGTCACCGCCATCGTCATCCTGCGCCGCGCGCTCATGACTGTCCGTCCCTGCGGAGCACCGTCGGACCCATGCTGTGAGCGGCTCGGCCTGTCCGCAAATGGAACCTCCCGCCGCCGAGAGCAGCACTCCGGCGCCGACCCGTACCCCTCCGCTTTGCGTGCCTGCAGCGCTAGGAACCGTCGAGGAACTGTCCTGCAAGTGGCCCGCGGGCGACCGTCAGAAGGGAGGCTCGACGGCCCCGCGGTGTGGGGCATGCGCGGCCAGTGCGCCTTGGTCGCCGCGCCTTGGGCCCGATCCGGCTGCGCGGTCACTCGCGTCCGGGCCAGCCACCGTCGGGCCGTCCACGCGCCCGACCAGTCTCGCTGTAAGCCCAGGTCGCGACCTTGGTAGCGATCGGGGTATCGCGTGGATACGCGCCCCGGCCGAGCCCAGGAATGAGTCAGAACGCGTGTCGGGGATCTACTCGTCTGACGTCGGGGCGGAGATCATCTCTGGTGTTCTCCCCCGGCCAACTTCACGGAATCGCAGTGGTGTCCTCCCGTCACGTTTCCGGAAGAACTTCGTGAAGTCGCTGGGGTCATGGAAGCCCAGTCTGCGGGATATCTCCGCGGAGGTGGCGTCGGTGTGGACCAGGAGCCGCCTGGCTTCCAGGAGGATGCGGGCGTCGAGGTACTGCTTGGCGGTCGAGCCGGTCGCGGCCTGGGCGGCGCGGGAGAGGGTGCGGACGCTGTAGCCGAGGGCGGAGGCGTAGTCGTTGACGTGGTGGGAGTCGGCGAAGTCGCGTTCGACGGCCTCACGGAAGCTGCGGAAGACCTCGCTGTCCGACCCGGGGGAGGCGGGGGCCGGGCAGGCGTGGGCCAGACGCAGCAGGAGGACGCTCAGGAGGTGGCGCAGCGTCTCGATATGGGCGTCGAGGGGGAGGGAGGCCAGGTCGTTGTATTCGTGGACGAGGTGGCGCAGCGCGATGCTGGCGGAGCGGGCGTGCTGGCCGGTGGGGAGCATGGGCGCGTTGTTCTGGAGGGGTTCGGCGGTGACGAAGCCGGGTTGCCAGATGACGATGGTGCCCCGTGCTGCGGCGTGATCAGCGGGGGCGTACTGGTGGACCTGGCCGGCTTGCACCCAGAGCCAGGAACTCGATGCCAGTGCGTAGTCCTGGAAGTCCACGGTGTGCCGCACCGGGCCCTGCCTGACATGGATCAGGTGGTGGAAAGCCGGCCGGAGCGGCGCCGACAGGTCCAGTCCTCGCCGGTCCACGCGCACGGATAGCTCGGTGAAGTCGAGGACGTCGATCCCTATGGGGGCGCTCAGCGAGGGCCTGTAGGCCACGTCGGTGACGGAGAGCTGTCGCTTTTTTCCCATGATTGGTCTCCAGGTTACCGCTGGTCGTCGTCGGGCGGCCCATAGCGTCGAAAGCGGGGGGCACGCAGAGCCGAGGAGTTGATCGACGTGCGACTGATCGTGGGGATGACCGGAGCCACGGGTGCCGTACTCGGGCTTCGGCTGCTGCAGCAGCTGGCCGAGCTGCCCGAGGTGGAGACCCATCTCGTCCTCAGCCGTTGGGCGCGGGCCACCATCGAACTGGAGACCGGCCGCAGTGCCCGCGACCTCGCGGATCTCGCCGACGTCGTACACAGCCCCGAGGATCAGGGCGCGACCATCGCGTCGGGCTCGTTTCGGACCGACGGCATGGTGATCGTGCCGTGCTCGATGAAGACGCTGGCCGGCATCCGCGCGGGCTACGCCGACGGCCTGGTCGGCCGGGCCGCGGACGTGGTGCTCAAAGAGCGGCGCCCGTTGGTGCTCGTACCGCGTGAGACGCCGCTGAGCGAGATCCATCTGGAGAACATGCTCGCCCTGGCCCGCATGGGGGTGCGGATCGTGCCGCCCATGCCCGCTTTCTACAACCACCCCGCCTCGGTGGACGACATCGTCGAGCACATCACCGCCCGCATCCTCGACCAGTTCGCGCTGCCCGCCCCCGCCGCCAAGCGCTGGGAGGGCATGCGCGCCGCCCGGACCGCCACCATCCACCCCGCCGCCTGAAACGAAAGGACACCCCGCCATGGCCTACGACGACCTCCGCAGCTTTCTGGACACCCTGCACAAGGAGGGCCAGCTGCTTCGGATCAGCGACGAGGTCCTGCCGGAGCCGGATCTGGCGGCTGCCGCCAACGCGGCCGGCCGGATCGGCGAAGGCGCCCCCGCCTTGTACTTCGACAACGTGACCGGGTTCCACGACGCCCGGATCGTCATGAACGTCCACGGGTCCTGGCGCAACCACGCGCTCGCGCTCGGACTGCCCGCAGGCACCCCGGTCAAGGACCAGATCGAGGAGTTCGCGCGCCGCTGGGACGCCTTCCCGGTCGCCCCCGAGCGTCGCCAGCA
The DNA here is from genome assembly GCF_050054615.1 of Streptomyces sp. YGL11-2. NCBI lineage: Bacteria > Bacillati > Actinomycetota > Actinomycetes > Kitasatosporales > Streptomycetaceae > Streptomyces > Streptomyces sp. YGL11-2. Next base: position 3,586 of record NZ_JBNHIN010000100.1, on the reverse strand, counting down.
CGCGCCATGGCAGGAGAACACCATGGCAGGGGCGGACGTGGACCTGTTCACGGTCCTCCCGCTGTTCCGCCTCAACGACGGTGACGCCGGCTTCTACATCGACAAGGCGGCCGTTGTTTCCCGCGCCCCACAGGACCCGGACCATTTCGGCAAGCAGAACGTGGGCACCTACCGCCTCCAGGTCATCGGCCGCAACCGGCTCGCCCTCCAGCCCGTCCCTATGCACGACGTGGCCCAGCACCTGCGCACGGCCGAGAGCCGCGGCGAGGACCTGCCCATCGCGATCACCCTGGGCAACGACCCGGTGATGGTCATCGTGGCAGGCATGCCGATGGGTTACGACCAGTCCGAGTACGAGATGGCCGGTGCCCTGCGCGGCGCGCCCGCGCCCATCGCGACGGCACCGTTGACCGGATTCGACGTGCCGTGGGGCTCCGAGGTGGTCATCGAGGGCGTGATCGAGAGCCGCAAGCGCCAGATCGAGGGCCCCTTCGGCGAGTTCACCGGCCACTACTCCGGCGGCCGTCGGATGCCGGTGATCCGCATCGACCGGATCTCCTACCGCACGGACCCGATCTTCGAATCGCTCTACCTGGGCATGCCCTGGACCGAGGTGGACTACCTGGTCGGACCGAACACCTGCGTCCCACTGCTGAAGCAGTTGCGTGCGGAGTTCCCCGAAGTGCAGGCGGTCAACGCGATGTACACCCACGGCCTGGCCGTGATCATCTCCACGAAGAAGCGCTACGGCGGCTTCGCCAAGGCGGTCGGCATGCGCATGATGACCACCCCCCACGGCCTCGGCTACGTCAGCCAGGTGATCGTCGTCGACGAGGACATCGACCCCTTCGACCTGCCGCAGGTGATGTGGGCGATGTCGTGCAAGGTCAATCCCATAGACGACGTGGTCGTCATCCCGAACCTGTCCGTCATGGAATTGGCGCCGGCCGCTTCCCCGGTCGGCATCACCAGCAAGATGATCATCGACGCCACGACGCCTGTCTCGCCGGACGACCGCGGCAACTTCAGTACGCCGGTCAAGGATCTGCCCGAGACCAAGGCGTGGACCCAGCGCCTCCAGTCGCTGCTCGCCGCCCGCTGAATCCCTTCAGGAGTCACCGTGATCTGCCCCCGTTGTGCACACGGCACCATCGAGACCGTCAACGGCTCCCCGGTCCCCGGCGCGTGGGAGGTGCTCCAGTGCGGCCGCTGTCTGTTCATGTGGCGCACCACCGAACCCGCCCGCCGGACCCGACGCGACGCTTATCCGGTTGAGTTCCGGATGACCCCGGCAGACATCGACAACGCCCCCCAGGTCCCCGTGATCCCGCCTCTGCAAGTCCGCTGAACGGCCGCGCACGCGAAGGGCCACGCCCCGCAACCCCATCCCACGCTTGCAGAAGCGGCGTTTCGCAACCGGCGTCACATCGACCCGAGACCGCAGGAAACGACACAAGCCCCAGGGGGCTGGAGCTGACCTGCCCGCAACAGAACAGGAACCGATGTTGAACACGACCATCCTTGATGACGCGCCATGGCAGGGTCGGATCTTCACCGGCTCATGGCATGAAGCCCGCGGCGGAGTGAGCACCGTCCTCGAACCCGCGACCGGGGCCACCCTCGGCATCGTGGGCGCCGCCGGCATCGAGGACCTGACCGATTCTCTCGAGCAGGCGCGCGATGCCCAACGCACATGGGCAGCAGCCCCATACAGTGAACGAGCAGCAGTGATGCGCCGTGCGGGCGATCTGTGGCAGCGGCACAGCCGGGAGGTCGAGCACTGGCTGATCCGTGAAGCCGGCGCCACCCGCGCCAAAGCGACCTATGAGGTCCGCGGCGCGGCAGCCGAGTGCTTCGAGGCATCCAGCCTGCCCTCACACCCCCTCGGCGAAGTGATCCCCAGCGAACGTGCCTGGATGAGCATGACGCGCAGGCTCCCAGTCGGCGTGGTCGCCGTGATCGCCCCGTTCAATGCCCCCTTGAAACTCGCCATCCGTTCGGTCGCACCGGCTCTCGCCCTCGGCAACGCGGTCATCCTCAAGCCGGATCCGCGCACCGCCGTATCGGGCGGCGTGACGCTCGCCCGCATCTTCGAGGAAGCAGGACTGCCGGCGGGAGTCCTGCACGTGCTTCCAGGCGCAGCGGATGTCGGCTTGGCCCTGGTGGACCACCCGGCAGTACGCGCTGTCTCCTTCACCGGTTCCACTGCCGCAGGCCGCGCGGTCGGGCAGATCGCTGCGCGTCGTTTCATCCACACCCACCTCGAACTGGGCGGCAACAACGCACTGATCGTCTTGGAGGATGCCGATCTTGACCGAGCTGTGGGTGCGGCGATGCAGGGCACCTTCTTCCATCAAGGGCAGGTCTGCATGGCCAGCAGCCGACACCTGGTACACGAGTCGATCTACGAAGAGTTCGTACAACGGCTCGCAGACCAAACCGCGCAACTGACCGTTGGCGACCCCGCTGTTGAAGACGTCGCGCTGGGGCCGATCATCGACGACCGGCAGCGCGACAAGATCCACGCGCTCGTGACCGACAGCGTGCAGGCCGGAGCCAAGCTCATAACCGGCGGCAGCTACGAGGGCCTGTTCTACCGGCCGACCGTCCTGGCGGACAGCGGCCCGGGAATCCCCGCATACGACAGCGAAGTCTTCGGCCCAGTGGCCGCAGTCGCCCGCTTCAGCACCCTCGATGAAGCCGCCCACCTGGCCTCAGACAGCGAGTACGGACTCTCCCTGGGCATCCTCACCTCCGATGTCACCACCGGACTGGCGCTGGCCGAACGCATCCCCACGGGAACGGCCCACATCAACGACCAAACAATCAACGATGAGGCCAATGCGCCGTTCGGCGGCATGTTCGATTCAGGAACCGCCACGCGCTTCGGTGGCGCCCATGCCAACATCGAGGCATACACCGAAACCCGATGGATTACCGTCCGTCAGGAAACCCCGGCCTACGCGATGTAGCGACCAAGAGAGGCGAGTCTCAGCCATGGCCAGGCCAATTCTCCTGCTGATCGGGCGGCTGAGGGCAGGCCGCACCCCGGCCAGGGCATCTCGACCGGCTCAGGGCGCTCCATTCCTCCAGCCCAGGAGGTCCCCCAGGCCCTCGGCCACCAGGCCGTCCGCAAGAGCGCCAACGTCCGCTTCGTCAAGAGCAGCCGGATCCTGGGCGAGATCGCCGGCAGCCACACGGACCGCACCTGGGACATGCGCATGCGCGAACTCATCCGCCCCGACCTACTCGTTCTCGACGACTTCGCCATGCATCAGCGGCGGCAAGTCAAATCGGACACTGCACGGACCGCCGCAAAGCACATAAAATCCAAGCTAAGCCGCAGGTCAAGGGATTGAATTCGGAACGGCACACCTGAGTGGACGTTAAGTCCGATCTTCCTCGGTTCGTGATCGCTCGATCGTGGTACTGATCGTCGCGCAGGCCGCCTGCTGGGCATGTCCATGTTGAGATGCGGAACATGAAGCGAGAGCCGTACCCGAGCGACTTAGTGGGCGGTTCGTGAGCCTTTGAGTCGTTCTGTGGTCGCCTGATGGTGTGGGGTGGGGGCGAATTCCGCGGGTTC
>NZ_JBNHIN010000099.1:0-11810 GCF_050054615.1 Streptomyces sp. YGL11-2 | reverse complement strand
TCAACCGTGGCGGTGACCGCCAAGCCAACCGCGCGCTGCACACAATCGTGCTGGTCCGCATGCGTCACGACCCACGTACTCGCGACTACGTCGCACGACGCACTCTCGAAGGGCTCAAGACGACGGACATCTTCAGATGCCTCAAGCGCTTCGTCGCACGAGAGGTCTACCACCACGTCACGAGCGCATTCAGCAGCACACCATCGACTTCCCCAGTGACTTGACGTCTATAGGAGCTTCAGAGTCAAGCTCGGGTGAGGAACTCTTCGATGGCTGTCGCGATCTCCTCGGCATGGGTCTCCAGGGCGAAGTGGCCGGTATCGAGGAGGCGGATGACGGCGTCGGGGAGGTCGCGCTTGAACGCCTCGGCGCCGGCAGGCAGGAAGAACGGGTCGTTCCGGCCCCACGCGGCCAGGAACGGCGGCTGGTGCCGCCGGAAGTACTTCTGGAAGGCCGGGTAGAGCTCGACGTTGGTGTGGTAGTCGCCGAAGAGATCCAGTTGAATCTCGTCGGCGCCGGGTCGCGCCAGGTACGCGTCGTCAAGTGTCATGCCGTCCGGGGAGACCGCAGTCGGATCGGCTGTACCGTGCGTGTACTGCCAGCGGGTGGTGTCAGGCGACAGGAAGCCGCGCAGCGCGTCGCGGTTGGCCGGCGACCGGTCCTGCCAGTAGGCACGGATCGGGTTCCAGCCCTCGCTCAGGCCTTCCTCGTAGGCGTTGCCGTTCTGCGAGATGATCGCGGTGATCCGCTCCGGGTGCTTGGCCGCGATCCGGAAGCCGGTCGGCGCGCCGTAGTCGAAGACGTAGAGCGCGAAACGGTCCAGGCCGATCACCTCGGTGAAGCGGTCGATGACGCGCGCGATGTGCTCGAAGGTGTAGTCGAAGTCGTTGCGCGGCGGCATGTCGGACTGGCCGAAACCGGGCAGGTCGGGGGCCACGAGGTGGAACCGTCCGGCCAAGTGGGGGATGAGGTCGCGAAACATGTGGCTTGCGCTTGGGAAGCCGTGCAGCAGTAGCAGTGTCGGGGCGTCGGCGGGACCGGCTTCGCGGTAGAAGATGCTCAGGCCGTCGACGTTTGCCGAGCGGTAGGCGATGGAGGTCATGGTGTTTCTCCCTTGAATTTTTAACTGGTGAAGTATCTTTAGTCCGGTTACCTTCTCGGCTTGATCACTCGGTCTCCCCGGTCGGCGACACGCTGCGAGCGGCGTCCAGGATGATGTCCACGACGACGTTGGGGGCGGTGACCATCGGCGTATGGTCGACCGGCTTCGACACCTGGCGGGCCGACATCCGCTCGGCCATGAACCGCTGGGTCTCGGGGGCGATCATGCGGTCCTCCTCGGCCACGAGGAACCAGCTCGGCCGGTCCTTCCATTGCGGTCGCTGGACCTCAACGGTGATGTTGGATAGGGCGATCGGCCGCTGGACGGCTGCGAGAACTGCCTGCTCCTCGGTGGTGGCGCGCTGCGCGAACGCGGCTGCGAACGTCTCCTGCGGGAGCCAGATCAGGCCGTCGGGGTCGGGGTCGAGCACGGGGGCCTTCGGGTGCGGCTCGGCGCGGCCGAAGACGGCGGCGACCGTCTCGCCCTCGTCCGGCGCGAGCGCGGCGACGTACACGAGGGCTTGCACCTTCGGGTTGCGCGTCTCGGCGATCACGGCGCCGGCATAGGCGTGGCCGACCAGCGCGACCTGGCCTTCGACCCGATCGAGGGTCCGCTCCAGCGTAGCCACGTCCTCCGCCAGCGACGTCAACGGCAGCTGTGCCGCGACCACGTTCGCACCGGCATCCCGCAGGGGGCCGATCACCTTGCTCCAGCTCGAACCGTCCGTCCAGGCACCGTGTGCGAGCACCACGGACATGCTGTTCAGGGACATTTCCCACTCCTCTGGATCCGGTCGCCTCGAAGCTCAGCACATAACCGCCTTGGCGACGTTTTGAAGGTTATGTAGCTGCTTGTAACTTGTCAAGAGCCGACAGAGTGGTTACTCTCGATTCGAGGCTGACATCGACCCATGGAGTGTGTTCCGTGTCGGACCACCAACCGCCGGCCATCTTCATTGCCGACGCGCTCGGCCTGGACTTCCTGAACTCGGTCGCCACCCCGGCAGGTGCCCAGGTCGACTGGATCGCCGACGGCGAGGGCCTGATGGCATGGCTGGACCAGGCGGAGCTGGTGCCGGCCGAGGTGCTCGAGAAGCTGCGAGCGGAGGCCATGCCGGGGGAGATGGACCTTGTCGCCGCCCAGGCGAGAACCCTTCGGGAATGGTTCCGGGGGTTCGTCAACGTGCGGAAGGGGCAGGCTGTCCAGTCCGAGGACGCGCGCGATCTGGACCCGCTCAATCAACTGCTCGCGCGCGATGAACAGTTCGTGCGGATCGTGGCCGGCGGACCTGCAGGCCCCAACGGTCTGGAACTTCGCACGGAGCGCCGATGGCGGACACCGGAGTCGCTGCTGCTGCCCATCGGGGAGGCGCTGGCCGGGGTCGTCAGCCAGGAGGACTTCACGAACGTCAAGGCGTGCCAGGGGTCGGCCTGCACACTGGTGTTCGCGGACCACACCCGGAGCCGTGCTCGCCGCTGGTGCAGTATGGCGACCTGCGGCAACCGCGCGAAGCAAGAGGCTCACCGAAACCGCGCCAAGGCACCACGCTGAGGTCGGCGACCTCGCCCGGGGCACCGCTGGTTCCGTAACCGCCTGGTGGCCGCCGTCCTGGCTCCGTCGAGGACGGGGGACGACTGCCGTTAGTGCTGCAAGCGCATCCGCGTGACGATCTTTGTTGCGGCTCGCTGGCGTGACTGTGTGCTGATGAGCTGACGGTTGAGCAGGTCGAGTCGTGGTCCGAGGGCATGGCCGGGCTGCATGGCTGGGAGAGGGTGGCGGACCAGCCTTGCGCCGCGTATGCCCGGGCCTTGCGAGACGAGGGCGCGGAGATCTTGTCGTCGCTGCGGGGAGTGGGCACCTGGGCGTTCGCCGATGGGGCCACCGCCCTGTCCGACACGGCCGAGACCGCCTCCGAGCACACCTGCGAGACCTGCGGGAGCCCCGGCCGTATCCGCCTGCGCGGCGACGGGCGGGCCTGGATCAGTGCCCGTTGCGATGGGTGCGGCTCTTGGCCACACCCAAAGTTCGTGGCCGCTGAACAGAGTTCACCTCTGCCCGCTCGACAGGAGCACACCACTATGACCACCAAGACCGCGTTGATCACCGGGACCAGCCGCTCGGTCGGACTCGGCTTCGCTGTAGCCCGCTAACTCGCCGAACTCGACTACCACGTCGTTCTCACCGCGTGCGACGTCTCTCGTGCGGAGCCGCTGGCCGAGCAGCTGCGCCAGGACGGGTATGCGGCAACCGCCCTGCGTCTGGACCTGACCGACCAGGCTGGCATGCGCGAGGCGGCCGACTACCTCGACCGGCGCTTCGGTCATCTGGATGCTTTGATCAACAACGCGAGTGACATGCCCGACTTCAGGGTCCTTTCCGCGCTCGACGCCGATCTGGACGCGGTGCGCTCGGCGATGGAGGTTGACGTGATCGGCCCGTGGGGACTGGCCCAGTCGATGCTGCCGCTGCTGACCGCCGCGCCCGCCGCGCGGATCGTGAACGTCTCGAGCCTGTCCGCACTCCAGATCGCCACCGGGCTCGATCTCGGCGCGAGCCTGCGCGCCCCGGCGCACTCGATGGCCAAGTACATGCTCAACGCCCTGACTACCATCCTCGCCCGCGCCTTCACCGACACCCCGATCCTCGTCAACGGCGTCGACCCTGGCGATACCGCCACCCACCCCGAACGCGGCGACGACGACAGGGACCGCCCGGCCGCGGAAAGCGCACGCGGCGTCGTCTGGGCCGCCACCCTGGCCGCTGACGGCCCCACCGGAGGGCTCTTCCGCGACGGACAACGCCTCATCTGACACAACCCGCGGCTCGCAACCACCAGGGATTGCCCTGAACGACGTCACTGCGAAAGAGCCGCACCCGTTCGAGGCCGCCCCGGGCTGTTCATTCCAGTGGTGGACGTGGTTCCAGGACTCGGGCGGTGAGGGCCGCCAGGTGAGTCCGCAACTGCTCTCGGGTCATCCGCTGTTGACCGACGAGGTGTTCGACGAGGTCGGCGCGGGTGGCAGCGAGCAGAGCGTGCGCAGCGAAACTGCCGTCAGTGAATCCGGGAATCTGCTCCAGCGCGGCCTGGAGCGTGCTGTGCCACCGCGTGTAGTGGTCTGCCGCATAAGGGCTGCCACCGCCGGTTCCCTCCAGTGCCAGGGCGAGATGGCGGTTGTCGATCTTGAAGCACAGGACAGCGTCGAGGAGGGCGGGCACGCGCTGGAGTGGCGGGGTGGCGGGCCCCAGGGGCGGTGCCCCCTCTTCGATGGCGAGCCTGATCGGTGCGAGCCGCATCTCGTACAGCGCGTGGATCAGGCCGGTGCGGTCACCGAAGCCGCGGAAGAGCGTGGCCTTGCCGACGCCGGCCGCCGCCGCGATGTCGGCCATGGTGACCTCCTGAGGGCTCGCGCAGCGAGCGAAGAGCGTGTCGGCGGCCGCGAGGACGGCCTCACGGTTGCGGGTGGCGTCCGCGCGTGGTTTGCGTTCGGGCATGAGGTTCCTCTGTTTGCAAAGCGGACCCATGGTCCGTATCGTTGCCGCGTGAAGCGGACCTGGGGTCCGCATCGTACGGGATGGAGCAACCCATGACCGCGAGCACCGCACCGGTGGACCTGTACCGCCACGGCCTGCAACTCCTGCTGGACAAGGACATCCCCGCGTGGGTCGACTTGTGGGACGAGAACGGGATCTTCGAGTTCCCCTTTGCGCCGGAAGGCTGGCCGAAGCGGCTGAAGGGCAAGGCGGCCGTCGCGGAGTACATGCGCGGCTACCCCGACCGCATAGACCTTCACGACTTCCCCTACGTCGAGATTCACCAGACCGTCGCCCCGCAGACCATCGTGGTCGAGATGCGTGGTGTGGGCCGCCTGGTGGACACCGAAAGTCCCTTCGACATGTCCTACATCGCCGTTGTCACCGTCGAGAACGGCCTCATCACCCGCTACCGCGACTACTGGAACCCACTCGCCGTCCAGAACCCCGCCGCCGACTTCACTGGGAGCAACTGATGAACAAGCCTGGGGAGTTCACCCTGGTCATCGGGGCCACCGGCACCACCGGAAGCCGCGTCACCGCCCAACTGGCCGCCAGGGGATGGCGAGTCAAAGCAGCCAGCCGACGCGCCATCCCGGTGGACGGATCCTGTCCCGTGCGGTTCGACTGGGACGACCCTACGTCCTTCGCAACCGCTCTCGAAGGCGCGGACCGGGTCTATCTCATCCCGCCGCTCGGCGCTCGGGACCCGGCAGCGGTCATGCTGCCCTTCCTCCAGCAGGCCCGCGTCGCAGGGGTCCGCCGCGCGGTCCTGCTCAGCTCGTCGGCGATCCCCGCCGGTGGCCCTGCCGTGGGCCAGGTTCACCAGGCCCTGTCCGGTCTGTTCTCCCAGTGGGCGGTCCTGCGGCCCTCGTGGTTCATGCAGAACTTCACCGGCAACCACACGCACGCCCGAACCATCAGAGCCCACGGGACCATTCACACGGCAACCGGCGAGGGCCGCGTCGGGTTCGTCGACGCCGACGACATCGCCGCAGTCGCCGTGCACGCACTGACCAAGGCGCAGGCCCCGAACACCGACCTGATCATCACTGGGCCGCAGGCGCTGAGCTACGGCGATGTCGCCACCATCCTCACCCAGGTCACCGGCCGCACCATCACCCACTGCCAGTTGACCTACGAGCAGATGCGCGACCGCCTTGCCGCCGACGTACCCGCTGAGTTCGCCGCGATGCTCGCCGGCATGGACCATGCCATCGCCGAAGGCGCCGAGAACCGCACCACCGACACCGTCCAACGCCTCACCGGCCGCCCACCGCGCACCTTCCGTGCTGTCGCGGAACGGGAAAAGGACCGCCTCCGGAGCTGACATCCCCGCTTCCATCATCCGTGACCAAGTTCCAACTAACGCGTCCAGGCTCAGCACCAGGGGGAACACCGATGTTCAACTGACCAGCTCGAACGCTCACTGGCCAACTGAAGCAGTCACAGCCGGGCCCGGACTACTTCCACGCCGCTCCGGGGCGTACGACGCGAACCTCAACACACGGCCGCCCGCACCAACACGCCCGGGCTATTCCTCGGCGGCGCTCGGGTCGCGCAGCGGGAGCAGGGACCCCTCCCCATGACTGGGGACAATGGGGTAGCGGCCATGGCCCCAGGTCCTCCCGCTCGCTGAACCGCCGGACGGCGTCGAGCGCCTCGGCAATCTGGCGTTCGCCGATCAGGGAGGCATCCAGAAGCCCCGTGTGCAGGGCGATCGGGCTGACAGTCCAGTTCATCGCCTGCCGGGCCGAGTTCTGATCGAAGCCCAGTGCCGCGGCTTCCTCGATAAGGGTGGCAGTACCGAGGTCGATGGCATCGCGACGGCCGGATCCACGACTCGCAACTGGCTGGCCCCGAGCATCCAGGGAGTCGGGTCACCTGGGGTGGCAACCGGCCCTCGGGAGGCTGCGTCTCCTCGACTGCGAGGACTCGGCGTGCCGGACGGAACGGAAAGGGCAGTCGATGTCGAACGGAACTCTGTGGGCGGTGCTGTGCGCTGTGGTGGCCGTGCTGCTTTTCGGCTTCGCGTGGCGGGAGGCGGCCGTGGTGCGTCGGCTGCGGCGGGGTGGCATTGCCACGCGGGGTGTCGTGGTCGACAACACGCAGGTCGCCGATGACGACGGGCACATCTGGGTGCCGGTCATTGCCTTTCACGACCAGCAGGGACACCGCGTGGAGTTCTCACCCCGGATGCGTGGAACCGGGATGGGCCTGGCGACTGGGCGGGAGGTTCCGGTGGTGTATGACGGTCGGCACCCCCAGACGGCACGAGTGCAGGTGTGGCGGCACATGATGGGGCCGGCGGTGTCCCTGCTGCTCGGCGGAATGGCCTTCCTCGGCGCCGCCATACTGATCGTCCTGAAGAACTGACCACGTCAGCCGGGCAGTGGCCCATGGCGGTGCCGCGAACGGCCCCGGCATTTTCGGCTGACGTCCTTCCTCTCCGACCGTGCATCGCCATGTCACACCAGGGCAGTCAAGTCGCCTGGATCGCTGTCGGCGTCCGGGGGCGAGCGCATGCCCTCCTTCTATCGGGAGCTTGTCGACCATGCGTAACCGGGTCTTTCCTCGTCGGTCCGCTGCGGCGTTCGTGGCGTCGGCCGTCGTCGCCTCGCTTCTCTCCACTGCCTGTTCGCGCGGCGGGGATGCGGCGCAGGCACCGTCCTCGTCCGCTGCCGCGTCGACCGGGATTGACGCGGTGCCGGGGAATCCGGCCGAGGGATCGTCCAAGGTGACGCTTCCGCCTGTGCACGCGGACTTCGACTATCAGCTCGGCGGTCCCTATACCCCGCCGGCCGGGGTGTCCGTCGTCGTCCGTGACCACACGGCGCCGCCCGCCCGGGGGCTGTACAACATCTGCTACGTCAACGCCTTCCAGGCCCAGCCGGGCGCGGAGAAGGAGTGGGATGCCGACCTGCTGCTCCGTGACAAGGCCGGCGCGGTCGTCATGGACAAGGACTGGGGGGAGGCGATGCTGGACGTGCACACCGACGCCAAGCGCAAGCGGATCGCGTGGAAGGTGAACGCCTGGATCGACGCATGCGCGGCCAAGGGCTACACGGCCATCGAGCCGGACAACTACGACAGTTACACGCGCGTGCCCGACGGGCTGCTCACCGCGAACGACGCGAAGGCGTTTCTCTCCCTGCTCGCCGCCCACGCCCACGCGCAGGGCCTGGCCATCGGTCAGAAGAACACGGCGGCGCTCGCTCCGGTCCGCAAGCAGGTCGGCGTCGACTTCGCCGTGGTGGAGGAGTGCGGTCAGTACGACGAATGCGGAGACTACGCCGCCGCGTTCGGCAACCACATGTTAGTGATCGAGTACACCGAGCAGGGCAGGAACAAGGCGTGCCGGGGCTGGGGCGACAAGATCAGCATCGTCCGGCGGGACCTGCACCTCAAGCCTGCCGGTGACAAGGACTACCACCGCGAAACCTGCGGCACGCCCTGACGCACAGGCATCCGACGCCCGGCTCGATCCACTCTCTCCCGGCCCACTCCGGACGCCGCCCGATCAGCAGCGCCCGCACCTCGGCAACGATCTCGGTCCTGCGGCAGGAACCGGGGGAGGACGGCGAACTGCCTGGGCGAACAGCTCTGCGGTGTCTGGTACTTCGACGACCTGGTCGCCCTCGCTGACGGACACGGCGCCGGGCCGCGTGGTGGTCGCGGCGGACGAGGGCCCCACGAACCCGCTGATCGGGTCGTTCGTCCGGATCGCGACGGCCGCCTCCCGCGACTGAGCCGGACGGCTCCCTCAGCCGCGGACCGCGGCGACGGCCTCGTCGAAGGCCCGCTCCATGTCGATCGTGCCACCACTGCGCACCCAGGCGTCCGTTGCGGCCTCCGAACAGGCGAGGGCGCAGGCGGCGAGCGCGCGGGCCCGCACCTCGGTCATCGGGTCCGCGCTCGTCCCCAGCCGTCGCACGATGTCCGGGACGAGGAGATCCGTCCACTTCTGACGCTTCTCCAGTTGGCGCGCCCGGAGGGAGGGCGAGGCGTGCAGCATGCTGGTGATCTTGAGGAAGTCCTCCGGTGAGTAGGGGAGCGAGTCGAAGAGCGCCTTGAGGGACGCCCGAAGTGCTTCCCAGGGCGGTTCGCCGGCTGGACGCGCCTCCAGCGCGGCCTGCAGAGCCTCGCCGTGCTCGGCGTGGTCGCCGAGCACGATGTCCTCCTTGGTGCCGAAGTAGCGGAACAGTGAGCGTCGCGACATACCGATCTCGCCCGCGATCTGCTCCATGGTGGTGGCCTCGAATCCACGCTCAAGGAACAGCCGCATCGCCGTGGCGACGATCTCGGCCTGCACAGCTCGCCGGGTGCGCTCCCGCAGCCCCGTCGGATTACCCGCGCGATGGTCCATGGCTCCGTAGCCTACCGCGTTCTGCACTCAGTACCAGTCTGGCACTGTGTGACAGATTCGGCGTACAGTGCCAGTGCAGTGTCACCACCGAGAGTGCCCACCGCTTCCCGGGAGCAGCCCATGAGCACCGTCGACTACCACGGCCAGACCACCCTCATCACCGGCGCCAGCGCCGGCATCGGCGCCGAGTTCGCCCGGCAGATGGCCGCGCGCGGATCGGACGTCATCCTCGTTGCCCGCCGCGCGGAACGGCTGGAGACGCTGGCCGCCGAACTCACCGCGGCTCACGGCGTACGGGCCGCCGTCATCCCGCTCGACCTGAGCCTGCCCGCCGCGGGGCGGAGCCTCGCCGAGGAGGTGGCGCGCCGTGGCCTGGAGGTGACCAGCGTGGTGAACAACGCCGGATTCGGCACCTTCGGCCCGTTCCACACCGAGGACCCGCAGCGGCTCGGCCAGGAGATCAGCGTCGACATCGCGGCCGTCGTCGACATCAGCCGGGCATTCATCGAGCCGCTGCGGACCGCCGGCACCGGAGTACTGGTCAACGTCGCAAGCATGGCCGCGTACTTCCCCATCCCGAACATGGCCGTCTACGCGGCGGCCAAGGCGTTCGTGCTGAGCTTCACCGAGGCCCTGTGGCACGAATCCCGTGGCACCGGGCTGCGCGTGCTCGCGCTGTCGCCCGGTGCGACCAGCACCGAGTTCTTCGACGTCATCGGCACAGATGCAGCGGACGGCGGCAGCAAGCGCCAGTCGCCCCAGGAGGTCGTGGCCACCGCGCTACGGACGCTCGACCGCCGCACACCACCGCCGAGCGTCATCTCCGGCCGCCTCAACCGCGCGATGGCGACCCTGGGCCGCGCCGCCAGCCGACGCCGCACGGTCCGGTTCATGGGATCCACGACCTCCGCCCGCCGACCGGTGCAGTGACTGCGTACGGCGACGGGCTTTCGCCCTGCGACGTCACCTGGCCGGGCGGCAATGTGCGTGATCAATACGCCCAGGGCGTGGTCCCGTCGGGATCATCTCCGGTCCCCGGCTCCGGGCCGTCGGACATAGGCGCGTACTTGGCAGGGGTTTGGCTGTACTACTGGCTCTTGGAGGTCCGGGCGAAGTGGCTGCTGCCGGCGAACTGCCAGTGGGCGGTGAGTTCACAGCTGCTCGGCCGGCCCGTCGATGTTGGGAGTTCGAACCGAGCCCGCTCGAACCTGCGGCGGCGGACGTACCCGACGACGGTCTCCTCGGCGGACGCGAACGCCCGCTGCAACGTCCATACAGAGGCGCTGAGTTCACGGGCTGGCATTGGCAGGGAGAGATCCGGATCGGTGAGTCGGCTGTCCGCGAGGTCTTTCGCCGCCTGAGCTCGGTGAGGCCCAGCCGAGGCTCGGTGAGAGGGGGCGGCGGCTCGCCCGGTGGGCTCTGATCTCGGCTGATGTTCTTCGAGTTGGAGGCTCGTTATTCCGGAGAATGCCGGGGAGATTCCGGCGCCGGTGGTGTGTTGTACGTAGTTGAGCAGGCGAGGGCGCAGGCTGAGGAGTGGCGGTCGTACGACTGGGGCGGGGCAGGCGATTGCGCACCATAGGCCGGCGATTCGAGCCCGATCAACTTCTGCTGAAGTAGTGGCCCTCGTCCAGGCCCGCGATGAGGCCCTGGTGCGTCGGCTGCCACCCGAGCAACTCCTGAGTGCGGGTGCTGGACGCCTGCACGTCGAGGCCAAAGAGGAGGACGAGCCACCCGAAGTGCTCCTCGGCCGCGGCGGGGGCCACGGACACGGCCGGCTGGCCGAGGCCCCCGACCGATCGCCTCGGCGATGGCGCGGGTCGGCACGCCTTCCTCCGCGACGCCGTGCAGGACCGATCCCGCCGGGGCGCCCTCTACCGCGAGTCGGAAAAGGCGCGCGGCGTCGAGCCGGTGCACGGCGGGCCAGTGGTTGGCGCCGTCGCGGATGTAGCCGGAGGCGCCGTGCTTGCGGGCCATGCCGACCAGGCGCGCGACGAAGCCGTGGTCGCCGTCACCGTGCACCGTCGGTGGGAGTGGGCGCTCCAAGCCCGCTTGGGAGTACGCAGACCGGGCGTACGGCGCGTCCCCGCAGGCATCCCGTGGTCCTCGGGGCGCACCAGTGCGCGCCGGGCCCGCAGGAACTCACTCAGCCGTTTCGTGTGCATGCCCACCAACGTAGGGGCAGGCACCGCAAAGAAGGTGGCCCTGCCACACCCACCCGGTTGGCTCGATCAACAGTTGCCTGAGGCTGAGCCGGCCGCATCCACGAACAGTGCAGTCACCGGGGGATTTGCCAGGGCAGCATCGAGGTGTTTCCGGGTAGGGCCCCTGGTCATGCCGTGGAACACGTGGGGGTGTACGCCGCCGGCGGGCTTCGGCGACGGTTCAGTCGGTCGAAGTAATCGCTCGGGTGACGGCCGTGATCGCCGGGGTGGGGCGGCCGGGGAGGCGTGCTACGAGAACCCGCCGGATCGCGGGGGCGCGCCCCCGCGTTCTCGACCAGCGCGCGGATGGCGCGAGTGGAGGCTGCGGCCGTGCGGGTGACGGAGGAGCGCATGACCGGGCCGGAGCTCACTTCTCTTACCTGCGGCATGAACCCCTCGATCAAACGGGCCATCGCCACCATCCCGGAGGGCGCACGGCAGCGGATCCGCTATCCCAGGGCGATCGTCGATCCCCATACCGGCGAGCTGATGTCTGACGCGGAGGTCGCGGAGATACCCGCCTACACTCAATGCCGCTGTTTTAAGCGTTGAGTTTGATTGTTCGCCTGGTCGGAGTGGGTTTGGAGGCCGGGACGATGGTGACGGC
>NZ_JBNHIN010000098.1:0-13606 GCF_050054615.1 Streptomyces sp. YGL11-2 | reverse complement strand
TAGCCGGCACCGCAGCCAGCACCCCTGCCCCAAGCCTCACTCCGAAACGGACATCAACTCGCGAACCGCCCACTTAGGCCGCGGCCGACGTGCTTGTGCCCGCCTGTGAGCAGCGAACGGGCGATAGTGGGCCGGATGGTTCGGCCTGACATTCGGGTTGCCGTTGCGCCGGATCTCCCGGCTGATCGTCGACGGGCTGCGGTTCAACTCGCCAGCGATCGTCCGGATCGACTTCCTCTCTCGCCACAGATCGGCGATGCGGACTCGCTCCTCCTCGGACAAGTAGCGGGAGGAGACGGGGGGCTGAGGGGCATTCCGTTCCCCTTCGCGGGGATGCGGTACGAAGTCGCGGGGATCACCGACGACAGGCTGGATCGCGGCCCGCACCGTCTTTCGTCCTGCCCTCGTGGTCTTTACGCGCGCACCGCGCCCGCTGATCCACTCCTGTCCCGTTCGACGGTTGATGCCGACGACGCGACTGGCCTCTCTTATGCTCACGCCTTCGTGTATCAGGTCGAGAAATCTCTGCTTGACCTCGGGGGGGACCCGTCTACCGTTCGGGCGCCCCCCGGCTGTGCTTCTGCCCTTCATCGCCTACCCAGGAGGTCGGGTGTTGCGACGATCATTAGAACCCAAGTGAAGGGCGGGGCATCTTTCACGGCCTGGTTCAGGCCGCGACCGCCTCCTCCCGCAGGAACACAGCCGGACACCGCCCGCAGATCAACGACCTTGCCCACCGGGCCCGTTCATCCTCAGCAGCCGACGCGCAGTGCGACAGCCGCATACCCACGGCGACAGCCCCTACCCCCGTCCGCGTGCTAGATTCGCGGCCTTGGACACGATCCGCAGAGTGGCGTGCCTCTCGTGGTACTCCTGCCACTCGGCTTCATGATCGCGCAGGTGCCAGCGCTGGGCGGTGTCGCGGCTCTCCACGGCGATGGCTTCAAAGCCGCCGTGATCGTTGGCGAAGTTCTCCGCCAGGTCGACGAACTGTGGTTCCTCGTGGTCTATATGGATGTCATCCCAGGTGATCGTCTCGCCCGTGATGGCACACCTGATGGGCGTCCCCGGCGTGCAGTTGGTCGCCCGGAAGCTGTAGATCTGCGCGGAGACGGCTAGGCGCATCGTCCCCAGCACATTCGTCCGATGGTCGGGGTGAGTCAGGCAGGCCAGGTAGCTGAACACCTCCCGGGTGCCGTCGGCCCTCACCACGTGGAATCCGATGTTGCCGTGGGGTGTCCGGTCCACGGTGAATTGGTCCACTCCCGGACCGGCCTTGTCCGGGTACTCGGGGTGAAGGGAGAGGAGGTCCCGCAAGAACTCTTCATCCTTGCGGTCGGCGACCACAGACCCCGCCGGGTAGGCATAGAGGATCTGACGGCAGGCATCCCCGGCAGCCTTCTTGGTCGTGTACTCGACTCCACCGAGATTGAAGCTCTTCCGCACGCTGGCTCACCTACTCCTGATGGAATGATGACGCAGGACATCCGAGGGTAGCCGGGCGGTCTGACAATGTGCCCAATCTGGCTGCTGGCCTAGTTTGACCGGCTTCTGAACCAGCTCCGCCACCACGCGTCGGGCATCTCAGCGATCGCTCCCTGCGCCCCGTGGGCCGGACCGCCGAGGTCCCCACCGGCTCATGCAGGAACACCGTCGGGCCCTGCCCGTAGCCAACGAGTGCCTTCGTCACGAGCCAGATCCTCCAGCCTGTGGGAGGCGGGTCGGTTCGATAGTTTGGGGAGAGCCTGCTCGGCGGGGTTGACAACAACCTTGCTAATGAAGGCAGTTCGCTGGCTCGCGTATAGTGCGCGGGACCCCAATCAGGGGCGCAATCACGGCTGCCCTGGCCATCGCCTCAGAGGGGCACGTTGTGCAGTTGGGCGTGCGGGCTGAGCGCGCTGGTTTCGGGCTGGGGTGTAGAAGTGCCGTGCCAGACATTCGTGGGCGAGTTGAGGGGAGTTTGCTGTGACGGAGTTAGAGCTGCCTCCCGGTTGGGTGCAGATTCGCCTGGCCGACGTTCTGCGCAGCCCACTGGCCAGCGGGCGGTCGAAGACGAGCGGGGCTAACCGAGGATGGCCGGTGCTGCGCCCAACGGCACTGTCCCTTGCGGGAGTGGACTGCAGAGATGTCGACGAGGGCGTGGGGGGTGCTGGGGGAGGGGCTCCGGTTCTTGCCTGCGAGGGCGACTTTCTCATCTGCCGTAGCGCGGGGACCCTGGACCGGCTCGGTCGCGGGGCGCTGGTCGGGGGCGGGTTCGCGCCAGTGGCCCTTCCGAGCAGCATGATGCGGGCACAAGTGCGAACTGAGATCCTGCACCCCGAGTATCTGCGGCACCTGTGGCGGTCCTCCCAGGTACGTGATCAGCTCGAGGCAGACGCGGGCGGCGGGCGCATGCGCTCGCTGGCCGTGCGCGCACTGCAAGAGGTCAGACTGCCCTTGCCGCCGCGGCGCAGCGCGCGCTCGGCCTGTCCGACGCGAACCGGCAATGGGCGATCACCGCGTCTGCCGTGGCCTTCGGCGGACTGCTGCTGATCGGCGGCAGGGTCGGCAGCGCACTCGGCCACCGCCGAACGTTCCTCGTCGGCCTGGTCGGCTTCGCTGCCTCGTCCGCGCTGGGCGGGGCCGCCGTGAACCCCGGGATGCTGTTCGGAGCCAGGGCCCTGCAAGGTGCCTTCGCCGCCGCGCTCGCGCCCGCGGGGCTGTCGCTGCTGACCACGACCTTCACCGAACCGCGCGAACGCGGGCGGGCGTTCGGGGTGTTCGCCGCGGTCGGTGCCGCCGGGTCGGCCCTCGGCCTGGTCGCCGGGGGACTGCTGACCGAGTACGCCGGTTGGCGGTGGTGCCTGTACATCAACGTTCCCGTCGCACTGCTCGCCGTGCTGGTCGCGGCACCCATACCACGGGACCGCCCCGCCCGCAGCAACGGACGGCTCGACCTTGCGGGGGCACTCCTCAGCGCGGCGGGCTTCGCCGCGGTGGTGTACGGCTGCAACGAGGCCGAACCGCTCGGCTGGGGTTCGCCGGAGGTACTGGCACTGCTGACCGGCGGCGTTCTGCTGCTGGCCGTGTTCGCCACCGTCGAGGCGCGTGCCCACCGTCCGCTGCTGCCGCTGAGGGTGCTGCTGCACCGCGCCCGCGCAGGCGCGTTCGTCTCGATCACCCTGATGTTCATCGCGATGTTCGGCTTCTACCTGTTCCTGAGCTACTACACAGACCGTCCTGGGCTACTCGCCCGTCCGGGCGGGCCTCACGCTCACCCTCAACGCGCTGGCCGCCCTGCTCGGCTCCACCCTCGTCGCCGGGCGACTGCACGGCCGCGTCGCGCCGGCCGCGCTGATCCTGCCGGGCCTGCTCGCCGCAGCCGCCGGAATGCTCCTCCTGACCCGCCTGACACCGCAGAGCACGCACATCCTGCCCCTGTACCTGGCACCCGCCCTGATGCTCACCGGCCTCGGCCTCGGCTGCGTCCTGCCCCCGACCGCCGCCCTGGCCACCGCCGACGTACCGCACCGCGACATCGGAGCCGCCGCGGCCACGTACCACGCTTCCCAACAACTCGGCGCCGCAGTCGGTGCCGCGCTGCTCAACACCGTCGCAGCCGGCGCCACGGCGGCATACCGGGCATCGACACGCCACGCCACACCGGCCGCGGCAACCATCCATGGTTACGCCACCGCCCTGACCGTCGCCTTCGGCATCCTTCTCGCCGCCGCCTGCATCGCCGCACCGCTGATCGCGACCCGCGCCGCACGGGGATCGATCACGCACGCGGGGGAGCGGCGCTGAACTGCCTTGAATGCAGCGTGAGTTCGCATGGCAGGATCGGTGGTGGCAATGGCCTCGCCAGGCGTCAGGGTGCGCTTGGGGCCAACCGGGGATCGAGAGGAGGCACAGCCGTTGACACCAATCCACGTGATGACATGGGACGAGACCGGTGGCCAGGGCCCGCCCGCGGTCTTCGTGCACAACATCTTCACCTGGGGTTGTGACGAGACGTACGGTTTCGCGGCACAACGCCCGCTGGCCGACCGTTACCGCCTGTTGCTGGTGGACCGGCGCGGCTACGGGCACAGCCCCGACACCGCCCGCAGCGACTTCGAGGCCGACGCCGACGACCTCATCGCGCTCCTCGCCGAACTGCCGAACCTGCCTGACCTGTCTGACCCACCTAAAACGTCTGACCCCTCCGTACTGCCCGAACCATCTGCACCGCCCGAGCCGTCCGACGTCCGCAACGGCGGTGCGCATCTGGTCGGACACGGCAACGGCGGGGTGGCCGCGATGCTCGCCGCCGCCCGCCGGCCCGACCTCGTCCGGTCGTTGACGCTGATTCAGCCCTCCGCATTCACCGTCGCCGCCCGGCATCCTGCCGTCGCGGCGCTGTTGGAGCGGGTGGGGGAGGCGGCACCCGGCGTGCCGGACTCCATGACGGCACAGGAATTCCTGCGCGCCTCCACCGAAGGCATCGGGCTGCCCATGCCGCAGCCGACCGCACAGCGGCTGAGGGCGGTGGCCACCTCGATGCACGAGCGGCCGATCTGGGAGGCTCAGGTGCCGCTCGAACCCCTGCGCACGGCCCCCTGGCCGACGCTGGTGATCTGCGGAACCTGGCAGGACGCCCCCGAGCCGTACCGCACCTATGTCGGCGAACCCCTGATGGCCTGCGCCGAGGCCGTAACGGAGGCCCTCGGTGTCCGCGCCCGCCTGCTGCGCGTCCCGGGGTTCTATCCCCACACCCAACAGCCCGCCGCCGTCAACACGGCCCTGCGACAGCTCTGGGCTTGACCAACTCGCCCGCCTCATGAAGCAATTCCCGCCTGCTGCGCCGCTGTCGGATGCGGCTTCGGGTGGGTCCCTGTTTCCTCGGGCTGTGCCGGTACGGGTACCGGTCTTACCTTCGCTCCGCAGGCTGTCACCGCCAGTCCGGTGCCTTGGCGGCCTTGGCGACGTTGACCGCCGCGTTGACGTCTCGGTCCAGGACGATCCCGCATGCTCCGCCCGCCCACTGTCGGATGTGGAGAAGCCTGGCGCCGTCCTTGACGCCGCAGGCCGAGCGGAGCTGGGAGGTGGGCTCGAACCGTCCGATGCGCACGAATGCGCGGTCGTACCGGCGCCCGGGGACACCACCGCATCGCCGTCACACCAGGACGACGCAGCCCCGGCGTTCCAATGCGGCCAGCAACCGCGGGGAGGGCTCGCAGGCGTTCCAGCGCAGATCCAGCTTCTCCAGCGAGGGCATCTGGGCCACCCAGTCGGGCAGTTGGCCGATCCGGTTGCTGCGCACGTCGAGCCGGCGGAGCAGCGGTAGCCCCGCCAGCACTTCGGGAAGCTCGGTCAGGGCGTTCTCCCGCAGCTCCACAAGGCGTAGTTCCTGAAGCCCGGCGACGGACGGCGGCAGGCTCTCGACGGCGTTGCCCCGGAGCCAGAGTTCGCGCAGGTCGCGGAGGGCGCCGATGCTCTCGGGCAGTGCGGTCAGCCGGTTGTGCTGCGCCCGCAGCTCGATGAGGGCGGTCATCCAGCCGATGGCCTCGGGGAGGACGGTGAGCGCGTTCTCGCCGATGTTGAGGTAGCGCAGCCGCGTCAGGTTGCCCAGTCCGTCCGGGAGCGTCGAGAGGCGGTTGTCGTGGAGATACAGGCAGTCGCTCAGGCCGGTCAGGCCACCGATGTCTTCCGGCACCGAGGTGAGGTGGTTGTGACCGAGGTCCAAAGTGGTCAGCCGGCGCAGCCGTCCGATGCCGGACGGGAGGGTCGCGAGCCCGTTGTCCGCGAGAATCAGTACCTCCAACTCCGCATGCTGCCAGACGGATTCGGGTACTTCTCCGAGCTGCTGACGCCAGAGGTTCAGCACAGTGCGCACGGCGTGACTCCTTCCGCTCCCGATCGGTTCTCCCTGGGCGGCATGGCCGTCAGCGCGGTCTGCGTGACGTCCTGGGCCTCCGCCTGGCAGGCAGGGCGCCTGGTCCCGTTCAGGTAGACCCGGACGACGAGGTCGCCGTCGCGGACGTCGAGCCGGCAGCTCCGCGGGGCGCTCGCGGAGGCCGACCAGTACGCGTCGTTGCCGAAGCCGAGCCATGTTGCCTGGCGCCCGTCCGGTGCGCCCCCGAGCAACACCCGCCCCGTGCCGCCCTGCCCGAGCAGCCCGACCGTCCGGAACGCTCCCACGTGCGTCGGACCGTCCGCCCCCCAGTGTCCGCATGCCGAATCCGCCCTCCCCTGGACCGCCGCGATCTTACTCACAGGGTGTCGTGCGCGGTGACGCGGTTGCCGGCTCAGTACGGACAGCGGCCGACTGTGTCCCCCTCCGCATCAGCCGTCGCCATCGGCCGCTGACACCGCCCCTCCGTACCTTCGCGCCTCCCTACCCTCCCCGCCCTCCCTCCGAACGGTTCAGGAGGGCGCGCCCGTCAGGACATCCACCATGCCGGTGTCGAGTGAGTAGTAGGCGCCGACCACGGCGAGGGTGCCCTTGCTCACGAGTGGGGCGAGGTCCTGGTTGGAGCGCAGATTCGTGGCGGTCAGCCTGACCTGGGCGCGGGCCATCGTCTCGACCGGGTCGTCGCCGCCTTCCCGGGCCGCCTGCTCGTACGCCGGCTGAAGGGCCCTGACGATCGCCTGCAGGTTGCCGGGGAGGGGTTTGCGGTCACGAATGGACTGGTAGGCCGCCTTGACGGCGCCGCAGCGCTGATGGCCGAGGACGACGATGAGCGGGGTGCCACTGGTCATGGGCCCGTACTCGACGGACCCGGTGACCACCGGGCCGACCGCCTCGCCGCCCGTGCGCATCACGTACAGGTCACCCAGCCCGGTATCGAAGAGGAGCTCAGGCGGTACCCGTGAGTCGATGCACGAAAGGATCGCCCCGAAAGGCTTCTGCTCCTGGGCCACGAGCTGGCGCCGGTCCGGATCCCGGTCGGGGTGGTGCAGCTTTCCGCTCACCCAGCGCTTGTTGCCTTCCATCAGGCGTGCGAACGCCGCGGCGGGCGTGGTCGGCCGCGCTTCCGGGGAAGCGCTGGTCACCGGAGTGGCGGCCCGCGTCGAGGCGCACCCGGCCAGTGCGGCCATGGCGCCCGCCAGTCCGCCGGCGAGCAGAGCTCTACGATCCGGACGCCCTGCTGTGTCCATCGGTCGTTCCTCTCGCTGCCGTTCCCACGCATCTGTCTGTCGTGACCGGGGCAATTGTTCTGCCTGGGCTCGGTGACGGAGCATCAGACACCAGCGGGCGCCGGCCACTTTGCCACCGACGGCCCACAGAATTGGGCTCGGGCGGCGGTGCCTGCGAAGCGGGCCGTGGCCGATCTGTGCCGGCTTGATCCGAGAGGCTGCGGATCCCTGCGTCCCCCCGCACTTCGACCGCTATGCGCGGAGTATGTGGGGAATGGGGGCGTGTCGGATGGTGTGGGACAGTCCTGTGCGGGTGGCGGATGTGCAGGCTGTCGGGCCTGGACGGGCATCGGTGGGTGATGGGGAGCGGCCCTGTGTGAGGGGAGCGGCCCGCTGCCCGTCGGGCCGCGCGCTCGCCTGCCCGCAATGTGAGATGTTCATTCCTCGATCAACATTTTGTTTATGATCCGGGTGTCATCGCCACCCTGTCCGGAGCCACCGCATGTCCACGTCCCCGTCCGCCGCCACCCCAAGACCACGTCCCCTGCACGTGCTGCGTGCCACCGCTTTCGCCATCGGTGCCCTGCTTCTGCTGGTCGGGATCGGGGTGCTGCTGCATCAGCCGCTGCTGATCCCGCCGCTGGCCGCGAGCGCGGCATTGGTGCACGGCGCACCCGGGCTGCCGATCTCTCAGCCGCGCAACCTGGTCGGTGGCCAGCTGCTCTCCGCTCTGATCGGCTTCGGCACCCTGGCGGTGATCGGGAGCAGCGGATGGGGCGCCGCGGTCGCCGCCGGGCTCTCGCTGGGCGCGATGATGCTTACCCACCTCTCCCATTCACCGGCGGCGGCCACTGCGGTGATCGTGGTGCTGCAAGCCCCGCATCCGGTGCCGTTCCTCCCGCTGCTCGTGCTGGCCGCGGCGCTGCTGGTGACGATCGGTCTGCTGCCGGGCCGCATAGGCGGGCACCCCGTTCGCTACCCGGTCGCCTGGTGAACCGTGCTGAGGCCGTATGGCCGCCCCGCTCGCCCGGGGCGCGGCGCCTCTCCGGCCGATCCGCCTGACGCCGCTCGCGCCACACCCCGCCACACCCGCGCCGCGCGTGCGACAACCTGCTCGGCCGCTCTCGGGTTCAGCGGTGCAACCTGCTCTCGTACACCGCGTTGTCCGGACGTGCGTAGCGTCCGCTCTTTTGGTGCCACGAAACGATCGAGGAAATCGGGTGGATGAGGTCGTGGGAGAAGCGGTGGGCGCCGGCGGTCTCCTTCGGTAGGAGCCTCGCCTGGCGGCATCCGGTCCGTAGCCGCGATTGCTGGAGAAGCATGTTGTCGCATGCGTCGAGGATGGTTTCGACGGTGCGCTCGATGGCTTCTTGGCGGGTGCAGCGGTGTGCGTTCTCGAAGACGAAGACGAGGTTGTGCTGATCCCCGGCGGCCTCTTCCTTGGGGTGGGAGTAGAGGTCGTTGATGTAACAGATGGCTTCGTTGGCGGAGTTGAAGAGGGTTCGGAAGGCAGGTACCGAGCGGGCTCCGGCCGTCACGTGATAGCCGTTGGCGATCTCGATCAGATCCGTCATGAGATGGACCGCTCCGCTCTCCATGCGAAGGGCCCGGTACTCGTGATAGCCGAGGGGCAGCCCGCCTTTCCTGTTCTTCGTCTCCTCCATGAACGCGGCCACGAAAAGCGCCCAATTGTGGGCGATGCGCGCATGGTTCTCGTGGGGAGACCGCTGCATTTCCCGGGTGACGATGTCGTCGAGTGCCAGCAGCAAGGGAGTCGGATTCCCGGGGAGACGTCCGGTTGCCAGATAGGTCAAGAGAGGTTCCCCCATCCGCCGGGCGTAGCGGGAGTCCGTAGACCTTTCGCCGGCGTGCAGATCGTCGCAGACGGTGCACCAGTTGAACGCGTTGACGGCGAGGTCGACGCCATCGGGTGGCGCGTCGGGGAGCCAGCCGGCGACGAGCAGCGCGAGGTCCCAGGAGCGGTAGCGGAGTTCGTCGGTGGGAGTCGCGACCAGGCCGATGCCTTTGGCCCAGGCCATGTCGTGATGGCGGGCGGTGGCAAGGTGCGGATTGATACGGAGGGGGAAGGGAACGGCGAGGCCGGGAAGGTTCGGGCCGTCGCGGCTTTCCTGGTGCATGGTCGGGGTTCCTTCACGGAATCGAGAACGCGGAGGGCGGTCTGCCTCGGTCGGAGCAGTGGCGGCGCCGACCACGCGCTCGCATGTCCGGGACAGACGCATCAACGGGATCTTCAGCGGGCTCTTCCGCGGGGTGGGGAACAGAACGAGGTCGGATGCCCGAGACGGGCTGGTGCGGGAATGTATTCGGGCGGTTCACCGGCACCTTCACCGTCGCCTTTACCGGTGCGCATGGGGCGGCACGCCGAGTGCCGGTAGCCCGCTGGGGTGGACGGCCCAGCCGGATTTCCGCAATGCGGCCGTCCAGCACACAGCGCGCCGCGGTCTTCGGAAACCACCAATGCCGGTGCCACTGTTACCGCCACCGCGACTGCCACCGCCTTCACCAGCATGACCGGCGTCCGGCGAATCCTTCCGACCGGCCCGAAGGCGGCTGCTGTCCGTCGGTGTGGCGATGGCCGATCCCCGGCTGAGCATGCGGGCGGGAGCACAACGTGGCGCGCAAGCGCAGTCCGTGCGGATGAAGGGGGGTTGCTGCCGCCGGGCGAACGCGCGTGGGTCGCGCAGCAGTGCCGTCGCGTTCCCGGTCAGTGGCAGCGATCCCGGAGCGGCGGGGATCGAACGCAGGTCCTCATGTACAACACCCCTCGGCGGTCGCCGCGGACGCGGTCGGCAGCCCGGTCCAGCACACCCGCCGTCACCAGTGTGGAAGCACTCGTCACCCTCAACGAGGCGCAGTAGCCGATGAGTTGAGGCACGAGGACGCGATCGATGCGCCGTGGAAGACCCCCGACCGGCCCACTGCGCCCGCTGGCGGAACCAGCGGCGACGGGGGGCGATCTCTCACGCAGGACCGCTGCCCTCTTGCCGATCCAACCCGTTGAGGACGGCGTCGAGCAGACCCGGGAAGCGGCCTTCCGGGGCCTCGCACCGAAGACACCGTCCCGATGCTCAGGAAAATACTTGCCCGAGCGGAAAACGCTCTGATACTTTCCCCTTGGGAAAGTAATTGAGCGCATGGAAGCAACGGGAGGTAGTGATGGCGTCTCAGCCGACCCCGCAGGAAGCTGCCGAGGCACTGCGGAACATCGACCAGCGCAGCGAGCAGGCCCGCGGATCGATGCGTAACGCGCCCCGCTGGTTGGACTGTCTCGCCGGCGTGGTGATTTTCCTGTACTGCGCGTCCATCGACTTCTTCCCCGGCAGCGCCGTGTGGCGAAGCTGGATCTTCGCCGCACTGGCCGTCGGATACGTCATCCTGCTCCGCACCAGGCGAGGGTCGGCCCTGCTGGGCCAATCCGCCCGGATCCACCGGCAGGCGGTGTCGTCGAGGTTCGTTCTCATCGCACGGCTCACCATCACCACGGTGGTGGCAGTCTCCTTGGTGGCCGTGGTGCTGCTGAGCAGCGCGCACACCACCACGTACGTGCCCTACCTGGGGACGATCCTCGGCGCGGTGCTGGCTCTCGCACTGATCGGGTTCGGCGGCCAACTCCGCGCCGGGCTCATCACGTTGGCCGGCAGCGGCCACCGTGTGGGAGGGCACCCCGATGGCCGGAGCTGAACTGTCTCCGCTGCTGGTCGACCCCACGCGGCTGTCCATCGTGTCCCTGCTCGCCGCGACGCAGTGGGCCGAGTTCGGCTGGGTACGGGACTCGGTGGGTATGTCCGACTCGGCGCTGTCCAAGCAGGTGACAACGCTGAGCAAGCCCGGATACATCGAAGTCCGCAAAGGTTACGTGGGCAAGCGCCCGCGAACGTGGCTGAGTCTCAGCGGCACCGGGCGCAGCGCACTGGAAGCACACATCGCGGCACTGCACGAGATCGTCGAGCAGTCACGGCAGACCGGGGAAACCCATCAGGCCCACACCGGCGAGCCGCCGTCCTGAAGCCACCCATACGAGGACGCCGGGCCCCTGCACGAGCCCGGGCAGCCCACTTCCCCGCCCCACCGCACGACGCGCCGAAGCCGTGTCCGTGGCCTGGGCAGCGCAGCTGCGCCAGGCACTGGTGTGCAGGAGTACATTTCCCTCCACCAGATCAATGCCGTTGCTTGAGCGTGGCAAGCATTTCACGGTGACCTCCGAGGGCCGCGTTCGTTGGACCCGGCATGCATCCGTGGGTGGGGTTATCTGATCACGTGCGGCTGGGGGTGGTGACCCGATGGGTGAGCCCGGAGCTCGTCGCCGAAGTGCTGGAGAAATGCGGGGTTCGCGACAAGAAGCCCGGCGCCCTGCCGGCCGGGTTCATGGTCTACTTCACGCTCGCCCTGGCCTTGTTCCAACAGGACTCCTACGACGACGTGGCGGAGCAACTTGTCGGTGGTGTTGGAGAGTTGAGCGAGAGTATCACCAACAAGTCCTCGTTCACGCGGGCGCGTAGGCGCCTGGGGCCGCTGGTCTTGGAAACCGTGTTCCGCGAACTGGCTGGTCCGTTGGCCCCTGTCGGCTTGGCGGGTGCCTTCTACCGTGGGATGCGTCTGGCTGCGGTGGACGGGTTCGTGCTGGATGTACCGGATACGACGGCCAACCGGGCCGCGTTCGGCGGGCCGGTCAAGAACAGCCAGCCCGCGGGGTTCCCGCAGGCACGGGTGGTGACACTGACCGAGTGCAGTACGCACGCGCAGATCGATTGCGGCGGTGGGCGGTTTCAACGGCGGCGAGCCGGAGTTGGCGATCAAAATGGCCGGCTCGGCCGCCGGGATGCTGGTGCTCATGGACCGGTGCTTTCCCGGGGTGGCGCTGTGGAAGGCGTACACCAAGGCTGGGGCGCACCTGCTGATCCGGGCCCGGTCGAGCGTTGCGGCTCGTCCGGTCGAGCAGCTGCCTGACGGCACCTATATGGCGAGGATGAACCTGGGCGGGCAGAAAGGCACGCATCCCGGCGGGGTCTTGGTCCGGGTGATCGAGTACCGCGTCGACGACGGCGAGGTGGTCAGGCTGTTGACTGACCTGCTGGACCCGGTTGCCTGTCCGGCTGCGGAGTTGGCAGGGCTTTACCATGCGAGGTGGGAGGCGGAGTCGGCGTTCCGGCAGATCAAGACGTTCCAACGCGGGCCGGCCGAGGTCCTGCGCTCAGGCGACCCGGATCTGGTGCGTCAGGAGGTCTGGGCGCACCTGGCCGTGCACCACTGACTCACGCAGGTCATCATGGGACTGGCCGACGTCAACGGGATCAATCCGGACCGGGTCTCGTTCGTCAAGGTCCTCAAGCACGCGCGGCGCAGCGTGGTCCGCCAGTGCACAGGCACGTCCACGAAGATCAAGGAATTCCTGTCCGTGCTGGCGGCGAAAGTGCATCGGAAACTCGACAACGGCGCCAGGCGCCTGCGCGAGGCGGACCGGCACCTGAAGCGTCCGGACTCGAAGTGCTCCTCGAAGCTCTCCTACCGAATCAACACCCGGGACCGGCGGCCAACACGGCGGGTCACAGTCAAAGTCATCACGTTGCAGCCCACGATAGTTCACTGATTCAAGCAACGGCATTGTCCTGGAACTTCGAAGTGGAACAAAGTGGAACACCGGCTGTTGTCCCACATCTCCATGAACTGGCGCGGACGCCCGCTGACCAGCCATGACGTCGTCGTCAACAGCATCGCTGCGACCACCACCCGCACCGGGCTGAAAGTCCACGCCGAACTCGACACAGGCACCTACGACACCGGTGTGAAGGTCACCGACAACGAGATCGACGCGCTGCCCATGAGCCGACACCGCTTCCACGGTGACTGGAACTACACCCTCCACGGTCGCCCCCAGGCAGCCACCGGCCGCGAGAGGGTATCCAAAACCGTCACCGCGATCGATGCGTAACAGCCCGTTGGCTTGACCGGGCTCAGCGCCTCTCTCCTTCGGGACCCGGAGCTGACCGGCATGTCCATCGAGCAAATGGACACTTTGACCCAATCGTTGAGCCCGGCGCTGGTACAGCAACGCGAGCGGCTCCGCCACGAACGCCGGGGCAGCGAGCGACTCCGCGCACGAGGCGCGGGTGCTAAGGACAAGCTCTCCGACAGCGACCGGATCCTGGCCACTGTGCTCTGCCTACGCAAGATCGGCACTCACGAACTGCTTGCCAGGCTCTTCGGCGTCGCCACGAGCACCCTCACCCGGGCCGTCCAGGAAGTCCGGCCTCTCCTCACCGACACAGCCATCCCGGCCTCAACCGCCCGATTCCGCACCCCCACGGACGTCGCCGCCCACCTCGACAACTACGGTAACCAGCCCCCAATAAAGATCAAACCCGCATGTTGATTCTCTGCGAGCCCTTACGGGCTGACCCGCGATTAATCTTGAGGCGTGCTGGTCTGGGCGTTCGGCGGGCTGGTGGTTCAGCAATCGCTGGTCGGCCTGCTATTCGTACCGGTA